>CANPZL010000010.1 GCA_947589055.1 uncultured Lachnospiraceae bacterium
GGCTTTCTGTATGTGACCCTGGACTTGGACGGTTACCAAATGGGCAGCATGAATAAGGCGCTCAACTTATGATAAGGGCTTTAAGCTAATCTATCCTTGCACGGAGATGTGTGAAGCGCTATCAGCAATTATACATCTCCGTGCAAAATTTTG
The DNA here is from genome assembly GCA_947589055.1 of uncultured Lachnospiraceae bacterium. Lineage (GTDB taxonomy): Bacteria > Bacillota > Clostridia > Lachnospirales > Lachnospiraceae > CAG-632. The sequence goes on from CANPZL010000010.1 coordinate 154, forward strand.
TTCTGATTTTAGATCGCCATTTCGAAGACCGACAGTTGATAAGTTTGATTAGTTCCTTATCACTATCAAGCCAATGTTGAACGAAGTGTTTCTATCATCCAATCAGAACTGGATCTTGCAAAGGAAAAGGATACCTGTGTCATCGGTGCCGTTTACGATATTGAGACTGGACGGGTCGATTTTTTGGAAGAGGAAGAAACTTTCTGAGATCATCATCGAGACTTGTCAATTTTTGCTTTTATCATTATAATAATAAAAAGCTTAACATATCAACGTAGTTGTTGAATACGTATATAATGAGGAGGTAGAGAGTATATGAAAAAGTATATTGCGGAATTCATCGGTACAGCTGTCTTGGTGATCCTTGGCTGCGGTACTGCCATGCTGGTGGGGTGTGATGCGGCGGCAGGCGGTGGGTATATCCTGACAGCATTGGCATTCGGTCTGGTGATCGTGGGAATGGCATACTGTATCGGCAACATTTCCGGCTGCCATATCAATCCGGCGGTATCCCTTGGCGTATGGATGAGCGGTGGTATGAGTGGGAAAGATTTTGTTGGCTATATCATAGCCCAGTGCTTGGGAGCATTTGCGGGAACCGGTATTCTGGCAGCTATTTTTACCGCCGGAGGCGTGACGGATATGACAGGTGGATTTGGTTCCAACGGACTTGCCGGGGTAAATGGAAGCATCGTTTCCGGATTGATCGTTGAAGTCGTCCTCACCTTTATTTTTGTTCTGACGATTTTGGGTGTGACGGACAAAAAAGCAAATCACGGTTCGTTTGCCGGCATTGTGATCGGTCTTACTTTGACGCTGGTACATATCCTGGGGATTGGATTGACCGGCACCAGTGTGAATCCGGCCAGGAGCCTCGGCCCTGCGGTCGTAGCAGCTATTACCGGAAATACAGCGCCGATCGCCTGCCTGTGGGTATTTATTGTTGGACCGTTTGCAGGTGCAGCGTTGGCGGCAGTTGTATATAAGGCTCTGAACAGTGAGAAATAAAAAAGAACTTTAATTGGTAGGTTCATAGAAGAAAAAAATGCCGAAATCTTGTTTATGAGGTTTCGGCATTTTGAGATTTTAATACTAGGAAACAAAACCGGAATCGGATTGCACTCTCTTAGGCTCTGTGATAAAATTTTATTAAGAAACTACTTTCCATAGGAGAAAAGACCGTGGCAGAAACCTATTTAATGATAAATGATATTCTGGAAGAGCATCACGCTCGTATGCAAAATCTGCGGAAATACTATCCCTTTTTTGTTTTAAATGAGACAACCTTTTCCCAGTACAGAGAAGGCCGGTATGCACATCTGGATATGGGTTACATAACGATGGCAAGCCTGCGGTTTTTTATCCATGAAAACCAGTTTAATGATAGGGCAGTTACCTATGAGCAGTATGAGAACTTTTTAAGAGAACTGCTTCGAAGGGATTTTGAGCTTCATGAAGAAGAAGCAAACGAACGGGAACTGACGGAGTATATTTTTGATAAACTAAAAAATGAGGGACGACCCTTTGAATTCCATTTTTTTGATCCGGAGGATAAAAAACAAAAGATTGCGAGAGTGAGACTGATCGAGAGCCTTGTACGGGAAGGGACGGTAGAGTATCAGATCACGCCGGAAGGGATTGAATTCTATCTGGATACAAAAGAGATCAAGGAAGAAAGTAAGATCAGCATTCAACAGCTTTTATTAGAAAAAATGATAACCGCAAAGAATTTTAAAGGCGGAATGGACGTGATCCGCAGGATCAATGGAGAAGTAAAGCGGCTGTTGGAGAAAAAGAGACAGATTGTAGAGCTGCTTGCACAGGATGTATTTCAAGGGGCAAAGCAGTGTCGGGAATATATGGATACCGTGACACGCTGGTTTGATGAAGAACAGAAGCTGTTTGAAAAAAATAAAGCGCTGGTGGAGCAAACCCTGCAAAAGGCTTCTCTGGAAGTAAGCGGAAAACAGGAATCGTCGGCATTTTACCGATCACTGGACGAAATCAGTCAGTTGGAAACGCAGTTAAAGAAGACCATTCAGCGACACGGTAAGCTGATCCGGGAGGTGACAGAGCTTCAGGATACTGCCGATCAGATGATCCGGCAGGCAAAGCTGCGGAAGCTGCGGAATGTATTTGATTTTCAGGGATACTTACAGAAGCTCAAAGCACAGGATGATCCTGCGGGAATGCTGTATATTTTGGAACCGTTGTTTGCACCCCGGCTTGAAAAGACCTTTTCCTTCAAGAATCTTGATAATCTTCTGACAGATCGGACCGGACAGACAGAGAAAGGGGAACCGGTACAGCGGGAAGAAACCAGATTAGACTTTCGGTATGAAGATGAAAAAGAGGAAGAACGGATCCGGCATAACTTTGGGCGAATGTTTTATGAGCTGGCGGATCAGTTAGAGAAAAAGGGACAGATCGAATTAAAGGAATTTAATGCGATATTGGAGATAAAATACGGAGAAACCTTTTTAAGTAATCGGGATTATTATTCGTTTTTGGTCCATCTTTCCCAAAAGACCCGGTATGTGATAAAAGATATAAGCAGGAAACCAGAGACCTTGCTGGAGCATCTGCTGGAAGATTCCCTTACGGAAGAGGAAAAGCAGCGATTTGCGGCTCTGGTCTTTCGACTGGAATTCTTAAAACAGGAGGAACTGATAATTCCACGGAAAGATTCGGAATTTACGATTACGAATATACGGTTTATCCGGGAGGATATGGAAAACCGTTAAATGAAAAGAGGAGGATACCATGGACAGTCGGAATATGGATAAGGCATTGGAACTATATGCCAGATTGACAATGGGAGAAGAAGTGAAACGTACAAATCCGGAAAACGGAAATCTGTATGAAGAATACTACCAGAATGCAGAGGTCTATGAGATAGTAAATCAGATATTAAAAAAACTGAACTTGAGTATCTATGAATATAAGGAAACTTTATATCTGAGTGCAGGAGAAGGAAACCGGGTATTTGGTTACAGCAATGAAGAGCTAAAGCGGCTGATGGGGCTTCGCTATAATCGGGAGCTTTATATGTGTTATTATATCATGTACCGGATCCTGCTCAGTTTTTATCAGGATTCGGCCTCTTATCAGTATCGGGAATACATCCGTTTAGACGAGATTGTAAAAGAAGTGACGGTATCCCTTTCCGGAATCGTTCGGGATTTAAGCGTTTATGCGATGGAAGAAATAGAAGAAAACAGCTTTCAAAACCTTGCCTTGCTTTGGGAAGAGCTGCCGGTGGCATCCGGAGAAGATCAGGAGCAGCTTCGTGCCTCAAGAAGCTCTCAAATGGGACTGGTAAAAGTAGTCTGTAATTTCCTGATTAGTCAGAACCTGTTTGCAGAAATGAATGAGCGGTATTATCCCACGGATCGGATGAAGGCATTAACAGAGCAGTATTTTGAAGAATATCGTGGAAGGCTCTATGAATTATTGGAAAGAGGTGAGGCAGATGCCAAGTATTAACCGCATTCGGGTCAACAATGTAAAATATAATTTCGGTACGCAGCAATATGATGATTTTACGATGCGTATGTATGGAAAAAATACCTTGTATGATCTTGCAAATGGCGGCGGTAAAAGTGTACTGATGCTTCTTTTGCTGCAAAATCTGATTCCAAACTGTACCTTAGATGAAAAGCAACCCATAGAAAAGCTGTTTCGGAATGGCGGCGGCAATACGACGATTCATTCCCTGATCGAATGGAAGCTGGATCAGCCGGAACAGCAGGACGGATACCGTTATATGACGACAGGTTTTTGTGCCAGAAAAGCAAAGGATTCGCCGGATGATGAAGAAGGCGGCAAGGAAATGGCTGCCATAGAATATTTTAATTATTGTATTTTTTATCGGGAGTTTAATGATAATGACATTATCAATCTTCCTTTGGTGAAAAACGGGGAACGGGTCAGCTACAGCGGGTGGAAAAATTACTTAAAAGAATTGGGGAAACGGGATCTCAGTCTGGAGGTTCGTATCTTTGAACGCAAAGGAGAATATCAGCGGTTTATCAGCCGGTACGGACTGCATGAAAGCCACTGGGAAATCGTAAGGGGGATCAATAAGACAGAAGGCCATGTCCGGACTTATTTTGAGACGAATTATAAAACCGCCCGAAAGGTTGTGGAAGACCTGCTGATTGAAGAGATCATCGAGAAGGCTTATCAGGTCAAGGTAGAGGAAAAAGACAGCTCGGACGGAATGGCACATACGTTGTTGGACATTAAGGATAAATTAGTCGAACTGGCTCGAAAAAAACGGGAAATATCGGATTATGACCGGCAGACGGAGCTGCTTCATGTCTTGGAAGCAAGGGTTGCCGCATTTTTAGACATATATGAGATTCAGGAAAAAGAAGCGGAAAATATTGCCGACATCTGTGTGACAGGGGCAACGCTGGCAAAAAGCAGGGAAGATGGCATGAAGGAGCTGGAAAGAAAGCGGGAGGAAAGAAGCCGGCGGCTAAATCGGCAGCGGCATTTACAGGAGTGTTTAAAAATCCGTCAAAACCAACTGAAGCTGGAAGCCCTGCATCAGGAGCTTGGAGGCATACAGGAAGAGATCCGGGCAGCAGAGACCGCTGTTCATGCCTGCCGGCAGGAATTGGCGCAAAAGGAATCCATGAACGATTATCTGGATTATTGGAGGGATAAGACCTTAAAGGAAGAGAATGAAGCGGTAATCGAAGCGGCTCTTCACCAGACGGAAGATCAGCTGTCAGAGCTTCGGGTATTGGCGGCAGTAAGAAAGGAACGGGATGATTCTGCCCTTAAGGAGTTACGGGCTTCTCTCCGACAGGAGGAAGATACGCTGGCAAAGGTGGAAGAAAGTATTGCCTCCTTAGAGGTATTGGAACAGGAAACGCAGATTGCCCTTGCACTGGCCGCCCACGACGGTCAACTGGCAGAAAAACGGTATCAGGCAGATATACAGAAGATGCAGGAGCTGCACACGGAACTGGAAGAGATCCGTCTCATGGATCCAAAAGAATGGTTGAAAGAACAGGAAGAAAACCAAAACGAACGAAAAGAAAGCATGGCGGCACTGGAAGCGGCGATCCAAAAAGGGCAACAGGATTACGACCTTCTAAGGCAGGAAGTGGAACCCTTGAAACTGGAGGTGGAAAAGAAAGAAAAGCAGTTGGAAGAGTTGGAGACAAACTATCGAACCTATCGGGAGCAGACGGGAATCCTAAGGCGGATGCTGGAAATCTATGGCGAAAAGGAAGCGGAAAAAACAGTAGAATGGGTAACGAATCAGGATATGGACAGACTGCTTCACCAGATTCATCAGCGGTATGTTGCCAATCTTGCTGCTGTTTTTTCTAAAAAAGAAGACATAGAAACAATAAAGAAGCGGCTGCAGCAGTTGGAAGAAGGCCGCCTGCTCGCTCCCACAGAGGCGGCGGAAAAGGCAAAGTATTATATCGAAAGCCGGCACGGAAAGGAAGTATTATTTGGTGTTGATTATCTTGCCGCCCAATCGGAGGAACGACGAAAAGAACTTCTATCCGCTCACCCGTTACTGCCATACGGGTTATTAGTAGAAGATTTTCAGGCGTTGGATACGGATGGACGATTCCGGGAACTGAATCTGGGGGACGGGTTCCTTCCGGTCTATAACCTTTCTATGCTGGGACAGACTCGGACAGAAGAAGAGACCGGCTGCGTCATGTATCTGAATCGAGGCATGAACGCCTTTTGCTCGAATACCGCTCTTTGGCAGGAAAAAGAAAAACGCAAAGAGGAATTGGAAGAATTAACCGCAGAGGTTATGCGTTTAGAAGAAATGAATGCGACCTATCTGGAGGATAGGGACTTCGTAGCCGGATTACAGGGAATGGCAATCGTAGACGTAGAGCAGGAGCAGCGTAGGCAGAAGGAAGAACTGCAAGTACTTAGGCAGGAGCTAACGGACAAAGAAACCGGCTTGGAGCAGCTTAAACAGGAGCGAAAGGAGTATCAAAGGAAATGGAGGCAGATACAACAGGAATTCTGCCATTTTCTGGAAGAACGAGGAACGATAGAGGCCATAGAAGCCTTGAGCCGGCAGATGGAGGAGGCGGAACAAGAGCAAAGAAACGGGAAAGCGGAGCAAAAACGCTTACAGGCATTGCTGGATCAGTATCAAAGCGATTTGTTTCGGCAGCGCAGCGCTGAATCAGAAAGCAGACACCGGTTGGAGAATCTGCAAAAGCAGGCGAAAGAACGGTTATCGGATTGGGAACAGTATTTTAAAGCATATTATATAGAAGAAACACAATCAGGAGTGCTGTCTCAGGAAAGCAGACAGCAGATGGAACAGGCAGCAGACTGGAGTGATGAAGTGATCGCCTCTCGGTTCAAGGCATTAAAAACGGTGGTGGAAAAAAATACCATAACGTTAGAAGATAAGAAAAAGTTGATCGCTGCCTTACAGACTGCGATGGATAAAGCGATGAAGTCGATTTCCGGAAGAAACGGGGATCTGGAAGAATTAGAATCCCTTCGGCAAAGCCATCGCCTGTATAAAGCAGAGGAAAAGGATTTAGGCCTTCTCAGTACAGAGATTTCCCGGTTATCCTTAATGGAAGATACGCTCCGGTCGGAACTAGCCGGAAAACAACAGCAGGCAGACCGGTTGGAGGGAAGTATTGAACAGGCGATTCAGACGCTGGAGGAACGGTTTGGCAGCTACGAGGAACCGCAGGGGACTGCTGAAAGAATCGCTGCGGATTTGAAGGAAAGCGCTTCGCTCCTGGAACAGATGAAACAAGAGAATCAAAAACTGGAACAGGAATATCAGCAATACAGCAAGGAATATTCTGCTATGCTGGATCTGCATAAGGATGTAAAGCGGATTGTAGAGGGAAATGCCATTTCGCTTCAAAATGCAAAGGTATTGATGATCGGGAAAGAGCAGCTTCGGGATCAGTTTGAAGGAAGCCTGCTTAGATATGATAAAAGTAAAAAGAGCCTGGAACGGGCTAAAAATGAACTGCATCGGTACAAACTCCAGACAGCACAGGCGTTGATTGAATTGCAGGCGCTGGATCTTGCGGAAACCGTCAGCAGGGACATCGAGCTTCCTGGGAATCTGGGAGAAGCCAGACAGTTAATTGACAGTCTTTCTTCTATAATAGATGTAATTGCTTTGGAGAAAGAACGGGTGGTACAGGGACTGGAGGATATGCAGATAATCAAATCCAATTTTGAGAGCCAGTGTATCCAGCGGTGTCAGGACGTAAAAAACGAGCTGGAAAAGCTGCCGAAGTTATCTCGGATCATACTGGATGGAGAAGCCATTCAGATGGTGGGACTGACGATTCCTTATGTGAAAGAAGAATTTTTAAGCCAAAGAATGTCAGAGTATATTGATGATGTAGTAAAAGGGGCGGATAAGTTAACGAATAATCAGGAACGGATCAAATATATTCGGGGCCGGTTGGAACTAAAAAAATTATTCAGTGTGATCGTTACGGATATGAATGCTATCCGACTGACCTTATACAAGCGGGAACGGATCAAGGAACAGAGCCGTTACCTTCGGTATGAGGAAGCAGTCGGAAGCACCGGGCAATCGCAAGGAATCTATATCCAGTTTCTGGTCTCCATTATCAATTACATATGCGGCCTCTATTCGCCTGCCGGAGAAAGTCAGGGGATCTGGAAAACCATATTTATTGACAATCCCTTTGGAGCTGCGAAGGACATCTATATCTGGGAGCCGATCTTTGCCCTTTTAAAAGCCAATCAGGTTCAGTTGATCGTACCTGCCCGTGGAGCAACGCCTGCCATTACTGCAAGATTTGATGTAAACTATATTCTTGGACAGCAGATGGTAGGAAAGCGGCAGCAGACGGTTGTCATGGATTATCGCAGTCAGGTAGAACAAGAAGAACTGGAATACCGGAATCTGGAATATGAGCAGGTCAGCTTTGACTTTATCTAGGAGGAAGCGCTTGAGAAAGCGCTTTCTTGTGCATAGATTAAAAACCGTTTTGGTGTGATACCGGTATATTGCTTGAATTCTCTTTGAAAATGCGCCTGATCCGAATACCCAAGTTCCGACATATAGTCGCAAATGGAATGTACCGGCTGCTGTAAAATAGAATCTACTACATTCTGAAACCGCACGATACGGGCGAAGGTCTTGGGGGTAATCCCCATCGAATCTTGAAAAATCCGGGAAATATGCCGCTCGGAATAGTGCAGTTCGTCTGCCAGCTCATGAATCCGTACCGTTCCCTGTGAAAAATTGATTTCACTTAAAATATGGCCGGTCAGATCATTTACCTCCTGAAGATTGATATATGTATCAAAATAGGAATGGAATAAAGCAATCCGCTGGGAGAGCCTGCCGGTACACGTTAAATCCTGAAAGAATTTTGCCAGAAAATCTTCCCGGATCTGGTCAAATATGACTTCATGATTGGCAATTTCCTTCAGGGTCAGTCCTTTATAAGAAATGCAAAGCCCCGGTTTTAATCGGATGCCAAAATACTTTGCGTCCGGTAATCGACGGATCTTTCTGGCTTTTGTGCTGGCACCCAAAACCTCGACATAGCTGTTTTCCTGATTCTGGATATTCTGAATAAATAAAATGTCCATACAGCCATTTGGAATATAGGTCACGAAATCCTCCTCTGAATGTTCATGCCCAGTACGGAATTCATAAAACATAGCCTGATAGGGCTTAGAATTCATAACTTCCTTATAATCCTGAACACCATCCTGAAAAAATGGTTGATGCAGGATAAAATGACAATCGTTTTCATAGTCAATATTTTTCATTTGCACTCACACTCCAATCCAAACCTACGGGATTTAAAATAAAAAACAGACAAAAGCATGGACCTCTTTGTCTGTTTCATACATCTCAATTTTCATTTTTCCCTTCGGGAAACCAATCCCGTTTACAGGCATATCTTACACATTTTCGGATGGAAAGTCAATATGCAAAAAATCAGAATGTCCTTTTTTTTCAAGATTCTAAAAAAAAAGCGTATTAAACTCAAGCACATCGAATTGCTTTTGCAGTCGAAACATTTTGAGTAAGGAGTGAGTGCGTATGGAACTTAGTGAAGAGATTATGAGTGCCATTACCGATTCCGTCACAGGCGAAGTACTGACAGGTGTCTGGTTCTTGATGGGAGCGGCACTGGTATTCTGGATGCAGGCAGGCTTTGCTATGGTGGAGGCAGGCTTCACCAGAGCAAAAAATGCAGGAAACATTATCATGAAAAACCTGATGGATTTCTGTATCGGTACAGTGGTATTTATCCTGATAGGTGCCAGCTTATTGCTGGGAGAAGATGTGGGAGGATTTTGTGGAATCCCTACAATGGATATTTTTTCAAACTATGCAGAGTTCGGCTGGTCAGGCTTTGTATTCAACCTGGTATTCTGCGCAACTACAGCGACCATCGTATCCGGTGCTATGGCGGAACGGACGAAGTTTTCTTCCTACTGTATTTATTCCGCAGTCATATCCGCTGTGGTATATCCTATTGAAGCACACTGGATCTGGGGCGGCGGCTGGTTGTCACAGCTCGGTTTCCATGATTTTGCCGGTTCCTGTGCGATCCATATGGTAGGCGGTCTTTCCGCATTGATCGGTGCGGCTCTTTTAGGACCCCGTATCGGAAAGTTCATTAAGAAAGACGGTAAAGTAACAAAGGTAAATGCGTTTCCGGGTCACAACTTAGTGATTGGTGCATTGGGGGTATTTATCCTGTGGTTTGGCTGGTATGGATTTAATGGGGCTGCTGCAACGACGACCGATCAGCTGGCAAGTATTTTCTTAACCACCACGGTCGCACCGGCGGTGGCAACGGTAACATGTATGCTGTTTACTTGGATTAAGTATGGAAAGCCGGATGTTTCCATGTGTCTGAATGCATCGTTGGCAGGTCTGGTAGCCATTACCGCACCCTGTGATGTGGTAGACGTTACAGGCTCCATTGTGATCGGTGCGGTGGCAGGTGTTCTGGTCGTATTCGGCGTATGGCTGTTGGATCATGTACTGCATATTGATGATCCGGTTGGTGCGGTAGCAGTCCATTTTTGTAACGGATTATGGGGTACACTGGCAGTTGGTCTGTTTGCAACCACTTCTGCACCGGGATGCGAGCTTACCGGTTTATTCTACGGTGGCGGTTTTAGGCTCTTAGGTATTCAGGCGTTGGGTATGATAACCGTGCTTGCATGGACCGCAGTAACTATGACGGTCGTATTCCTGATCATCAAGGCGACTAACGGTCTGCGTGTAACGGAAGAAGAAGAGATCGAAGGCTTAGACTTGAAAGAACATGGGCTTCCTTCTGCATATGCAGGGTTTGCGATCATGGATGCTACGGCTAATATGACAGAAGTAAATGAAAACACAGATCTTGGACAGGACAACTATGTAGAGGCCTCCGAAGCAAAACGGAATGCTGCGGTTAAGGTGGTGCATGCACCGGTAGAAAGCGATATGTACAAGATCGTAATTGTTGCAAAGCTGGCACGTTACGAGCATTTGAAGAAGGCATTAAACGATCTGGGCGTTACCGGTATGACGGTTACACAGGTTATGGGCTGCGGAATCCAGAAAGGTGCCGGAGAGAAATACCGTGGCGTTGAAATGGATGCAACCCTTCTTCCTAAGGTGAAGGTGGAAGTTGTAGTCAGCAAGATTCCGGTTGACAATGTGGTAGAAGCCGCAAAGAAAGCGCTTTATACCGGACATATCGGAGACGGTAAGATTTTCGTATATGCCGTAAATCGTGTTGTAAAAGTTCGAACCGGTGAAGAAGATATTGACGCTTTGCAGGATGTAGAATAATTTTCAATCAAATCAGATACCTATGCTTAGTCCCCGTTTTTTAACGGGGACTTGTGCATTTATAAATAATACGGACAGTTTTTATTCCGAACTTTGGTAAAATTTTTGGTTGATTTTTTTGTTTTTTTTTCTATAATGTAAAACGACAAGAAATGATGGTCTTTTGAAAAAATGAAAGACCCTTCTGAGGAGGAAAAGAAAATGGCGGCACAAATCATAGCAGTAGTAATCTTCATCGCAATGTTTGTCCTGATTGTAATGGACAAAATCGAACGACATTATATTACCTTAGGCTGCGGTCTGTTGACATTGCTTCTGGTATTTGGTATCTGTATGAAAGATATGAATGCCATTGTGCAGACGCTGAATGTGAAATCAATCTTTACCTTGGAATTCTGGCATACAACGGAGGAAGCGGCTTCCGCAACCAGTGGAATCAACTGGGAAACCATTATCTTTATTGCCGGAATGATGATTATGGTAGAAGGAATGGCAAGGGCCGGATTTTTCCGTTGGCTTTGTATGCTGATCGCAAAGCTGGTACGGTATAAAACGATTCCGTTGCTGTTGACCTTTATGATCATGTCGTTCCTGCTGGCAATGTTTATCGACAGCATCACGGTCATCCTGTTTTTGGCGGCAGTAACCGTTGAATTGGCACAGCTATTGAAGTTTAATCCGGTTCCTATGATCTTATCGGAAATTTTCTGTGCGAATCTGGGCGGTTCTGCAACTGTATGCGGGGATCCACCCAATATCATTATCGGGACTTCATTAGGATATACCTTCTTTGACTTTTTAGGAAACACTGGTGTTATGGCAGCAATCTGCCTTTTGGTAGTGGTTTTCTATTTCTATCTGATTTTCCGGAAAGAGTTAAAACAAAATGGAAATGAGCAGATTGATATAACCAAACTTCCCGCACCCCGTTCTGCTATTACTGATATGAAAAGCTTTGTGATAAGCTGTATCATTTTTCTGTGTGCGATTAGCTTGCTGGTCACCCATGCACAGACCGGACTGACAGTAGCGTTTATCGGTGTTTTTATTGCGATCATCACACTTCTTACATCAGGAAAAGCGCTGCTTAAGATCCTGAAAGGAGTAGATTATAAAACGCTTCTGTTTTTTGTGGGATTGTTTATTGTTGTAGGCGGTTTGGAGCAGACCGGAATCTTAGAGATCGTAGCCGGATTTATCGGAAAGATCAGCGGAGGAAATGGTATGCTGATGGTGGCGATCATTGTCTGGGGTTCGGCATTTGCCAGTGCATTTGTTGATAATATCCCGTTTGCTGCTACCATGATACCGATCATAAGGGAATTATCCGCTGTCTACGGTATGGATCTGTCTACGCTCGCATGGGGATTGTCAATGGGTACGGATATTGGAGGCAGTGCAACTCCCATCGGTGCATCTGCGAATGTAGTAGGTACCTCAGTTGCTGCGAAAGAGGGGTATCCGATCAGCTGGGGAAAATATTGTAAACGATTAGCTCCTGCGACAATCTTGGTTTTGGTAATCTGTACGGTCTGCATATTTGTTCGATATTTTTAAGGAGGAAGTATTTATATGGAAAAACAGTTGATTATTTCAGTGGGACGGGAGTTCGGCAGCGGTGGTCATGAGATTGCCGAGATACTTGCAAAACGGTTTTCACTTCCCTTTTACGACAGAAACCTTTTAGATGAGATTGCCAATGAAAAAGCACTGGAAGAGCATGATTTACATCAGTATGACGAACTGCCTAGAAATGTGCTGGCCTCTCGGACCGTTCGGGGTTACAGCAATTCACCGGAAGAAGTAGTAGCACGTATGCAGTTTGATTTCCTGCGGAAAAAGGCGTTGGAAGGCGAATCCTTTGTAGCAGTTGGACGTTGCTCAGAGGATGTCTTAAAGGAATTTGACGGTTTGGTTTCCTTCTTTATCATAGCGGATATGGAAACGAAGCTGAAACGGATCATGCGGATACGGGGGATTTCCGAGTTAGAAGCGGAAGCGGTGATTCGGAGACACGATAAGAAACGGAAAGCATATCATAATTATTATTGTCAGACAAAGTGGGGAGACGCAAGAAATTATGATATGGCGATCAACTGTAGTAAGCTGGGCATGGAAGGAACAGCCGACATCATGGAGCAGTTTATCCGTCGAAGAAATCAGTAGCGGCCGCCGAAAAGTGTCTGTATAATATGTATAAAAGATTGAACAACTCTTTTATTTGACAGAAAATAATGAAAAATAACCGCTAATATCAATAAAAATATCAAAAATATCTACAAAATGATCAATTAAATTCGGAATACTGCATGGTTATTCCGAATTTAATTGAAAAAATAAAAATTTTTTCAAAAATTGTATTGACAAAAATATGATCTCCTATTATAATTAAGACATAGCTAAGAAAAACGACCATTGAGCTAAATAGTTGGTAAAGGAGGAGATACCCTTGGACACGGGGACTGAACCATCAGTCGATTCAATGACATTCCTATGGAAGAGAAACCACACAGAATGCCTTAAAATATAAAAGCAAAGGTCCAGATAGAACGTACCTGTCGTACGACAAGAGAATGGGACGCTAGATAGTTAATACATAGGAATGAATGGGTTGGCTTACAAGACTACACTTATCCTTTCAAAGCAAATTGTGTTTAATGATTACATAGAATTGAAATGTTGATGAGTAATGGCAGGTGTGGAAGATTTAATTATCCAGAATGGTTTCTCAAAAATCTCAGGAGGAGATAATTAAAAATGAATAAGGTTTGTTAGAGGAAGTGCTTTCAATAAAAGAAACGCTTCCTCTTTCATTTTAAACTGTACAAAACAAACGCTTCTGGTTGCAGAAGCAGGATACGATCCTATTCTTCCACGACCTGAAAGATCGGAAAGTCCGGTGGAAGAAGGGAAAAACAGGCAAAGACCAGAACGGTTAGTCCCAGAAGGATCCCGCATAAGATGCCCGGCCATTTTGGAAACCGGCGATGAAACGTAAGGTGGACAGCCAGCCATTGCCCGCAGAATAATCCGATGGCATAGATGGCAAGATTCAGAAAAATACCAGTCAGTTTAAATCCTGCATACAACAGATAATAGCCGCCGGTTGTGATCAGGATACTGAGAAAGATACTGATGGTACAGGCAGTCAGCCGGTTTGACCAGCGGAATTCCGGTTCCTGACGCATACGGTGAAGGAAAAGGAGCCATACAACGATCAGAGAATAAAAGTTGAGTTTTAAATGCTCCCAGACGCTTTCATTTTTCGGAAAAAACAGTCCGACGAATACATTTTCACCTAACAGTGAATATATATTATGAAACAGGAAGCCGAGAAAAAATGCAAAGAGGGTCGTAATGCATACCCAGCCCCAATGGAATTGTTTTGGTTTCATAGAATCACCTTTCATTTTTTCATAAATTGCGGTATAGTGTTTTTGATAGTATGTTACGGAATAAAAAGAATATGCATGAAGCGGGAGGAAGGAAAATGGCATTACACACCTTGCAAAATGGAGAACTGCGGCTTAGCATTGCAGATGCAGGAGCAGAACTGATGCGTATTGAGGACATCTTGACCGGCACGGATTATCTGTGGCATGGAGATAGCGCATACTGGGGCAGACGGTCTCCGGTATTGTTTCCGATCGTAGGAAGTCTGAAAGAGAAAGAGTATAAGTATAATGGAAAATCCTATTCAATGGGTCAGCATGGATTTGCCAGAGATATGGAATTTACCATGACAGAACATACGGTGGACACTATATGGTTTACTTTGCGTGCCGATTCGCAAACGCTCAAGATGTATCCCTTCCGGTTCTGTCTTGAGATTGGTTACCGTCTGACCGGACGCAGCATTCAGGTAATGTGGAAGGTAAGCAATGAGGATAAAAAGACAATGTTCTTTTCCATTGGGGGACACCCGGCTTTTCTGTGTCCCATAAACGGTGAGGGAAAACGACAGGATTACTATTTGATTTTCGATAATCCGGAACCCTTGCATTATAGCAAGCTAAATAAAAATGGTCTGGTGGAATCTGAAAATCATTGTCTGGAAACACAAAACGGAGTCTTGGCTATCCGACCGGATTTATTTGATGAAGATGCTTTGATTATAGAAGGCGGACAGGCACATCGGGTGGCGCTTGCAGATCCGAAACGCCGCCCATATCTGACTGTTACCTTTGATGCGCCGCTGTTCGGGCTGTGGTCTCCGGCAAAGAAAAACGCTCCCTTTGTCTGCATCGAACCGTGGTATGGACGGTGTGATAAGGAAAGCTTCGATGGCATGCTGGCAGACCGGGAGTACGGGAATGAGCTTCGTCCCGGCAAAAGCTTTCAAGCGGAATATACCATCTGTTTGTCTGCTCCGGAAGCGGTGTAGGCGCAGCGGTTAAGTAAAAGGAGAAAATGCGATCAATCACGGGCTGTTGCTTGACAGTGGGAGAATCAGGGGCTACAATAAAGGAAGTTTTAAGGCATTGTCCAAAAAGAAAAAAAGACAGAGCCGGAAAATATGACGAGAAAGGTGTGGGGAAAATGGAAAAGAAGAATATCGACTGGGCAAATCTTGGGTTCGGTTATATCAAGACGGATAAGAGATTTGTTTCTACTTTTAAAGACGGTGCATGGGATGCCGGACAATTAGTAGAAGATAATATGATAACCATGAGCGAATGCGCCTGTGTATTACAGTATGCACAGACGGTGTTTGAAGGGTTAAAGGCGTATACGACAGAAGACGGTCATGTTGTCTGTTTCCGGCCGGACTTAAATGCAGAACGGTTGGCACAGTCCGCAGCCAGACTGGAAATGCCGATCTATCCGCAGGATAAGTTCATCGATGCAGTAGTGGAAACGGTAAAGGCGAATATCAGTTATGTACCGCCATACGGTTCCGGCGCTACTCTTTATATCCGTCCCTTTCTGTTTGGAATCAATTCGGTAATCGGTGTAAAACCGGCAGACGAGTATCAGTTCCGGGTATTTACAACACCGGTTGGCCCATATTTTAAAGGCGGCGTTAAGCCCTTAACGATCAAGATCAGTGATTTTGACCGTGCGGCTCCTCATGGTACTGGTAACATTAAAGCAGGTTTGAATTATGCTATGAGCCTCCATGCCATTGTTACGGCACACGAAGAAGGCTATGATGAGAATATGTACTTAGATCCTGCAAGCAGGACGAAGGTAGAGGAAACCGGCGGCGCTAACTTTTTATTCATAACAAAAGATAATAAAGTAGTCACACCAAAATCGAACAGTATTCTGCCTTCCATCACCAGACGTTCTCTGATGGTAGTTGCCAGCCAATATCTTGGACTGGAGGTTGAAGAACGTGAGGTTTATAAGGAGGAATTAAAAGAGTTTGCCGAGTGCGGGCTTTGCGGAACCGCGGCGGTGATTTCTCCGGTCGGTAAGATTGTAGACCACGGAGAGGAGATTTGTCTCCCCAGCGGTATGAATGCGATGGGACCGGTTACTCAGAAGTTATATGATACCCTTACCGGTATCCAGATGGGACGCATAGAGGCGCCGGAAGGCTGGATCAAGGTGATTGAGTAACGATAAAGTATATTTAAGAAAGGGAGCCTTACGGCTCCCCTTTCCTGTTTAAGAGAAAGAAGGAAAGTATCATGTTAGAACGAATTGATTATACAGTCATGCGGCTGGATGGGGATTATGCTTATTTACAGGCGGAGGGAGTTCCGGAAACGGAATGGAAATGTGTGGCAAGAGCATTGCTGCCGGAAGCGGTTACGGAAGGCAGTCATTTGGTTTATGAAATGTTGTCATACCATATGGAATAGGCAGTAAGAAAATGAAGGAATCCTATGATTTGGAATTGAATTTATTACAATGTCGGGCTATAATTATTTTGTATGTAAATGGGAAAATAAAAGGTAGAAACTGCCTTGTGATTGTTAGTTTGGGAGATTTGGACAATGAATAAAATGCTTGTTGATCTACAGGATTTTGTAAAAGAAATAGCCAAGCTGTATGGAAGTCGGACCGCATACCAGTATCTGGTTGAAGATACCGTGGTTGGTAAGACCTACCGGGATCTGGAACATGACATAAATGCAGTGGCTTCCTTTTTTGTTCAAAAAGGGTATCGGAAAAAACATATTGCGATTCTTGGTTCCGCCTGCTATCCTTGGATAATTACCTTTCTGGGAATTGCAAACAGTGATAATATCGTCATTCCGCTGGATAAGATGCTCCCACAGGAAGAACTGCTGAATCTTCTGGTAATGGGGGATGTGGAGATTTTGTTCTTGTCGGAGGAATTTGAACCGATGATGCAATCCATACGGGAAAGTGAGAATAAAGTTACGGAGATCATCAGTTTTTCCGATGCTGCTTTTCGGGAAATTCTGCGGACAAAACCGGTCGGGCTGCCTGTCCTTGATCCGGAAGCATTGGTGGAGATTTTATTTACCTCCGGCACAACCGGAACCAGTAAGGGCGTTATGTTAAGCCAGAAAAATATCGTCAGCAACATTAACGAGATAAACCGTATGGATTTTACCCGGAATCTGAAATGCGCTCCGGTAGTGTTGTCGGTTCTTCCGATTCATCATACGTTTGAACTGACGGTAGATAATCTGGGCGTGTTGTATTGCGGCGCTACCATATGTATCAATGACAAGCTGGAAAACATCGTAGCAAATCTGAAGCGGTTTCGTCCGGCGGTTATTCTGGTGGTTCCGGCTATTGCAGAGATTTTTTATAAAAAGGTCATGGAAGGTATAGAAGCCGGCGGCGCTAAAGGAACGATCGCTTTCGCCAAAAAGTGCAACCGTGCATTAAGTCGTTTTAAGATTGATGCAAGACGAACGTTATATAAAAGGCTGCTGGAAAAATTCGGCGGGAACCTGACGAATATCATCGTAGGCGGAGCGGCCCTGCGGGAAGAAGTTGCACAAGCCTTTGAAGAATTTGGAATCCATATGTATCAGGGATATGGATTGACAGAATGTGCACCGTTAGTTGCGGCCAATTATCCCGGACAGAATCGGTTCGGCTCCGTGGGCAGACCGGTTTCTTATATGGATATTAAGATCGAAAATGAAGAAATCTTAGTAAAGGGTCCGGGCGTTATGCTGGGATATTATAAGAATCCGGAGGCTACTGCCGAGGCCTTAACAGATGGCTGGTTTCATACCGGAGATCTGGGACGTCAGGACGAGGACGGTTATATCTTCATTACAGGGCGTTCTAAAAATCTGATTATACTGGATAACGGTAAGAATATCTATCCGGAGGAGCTGGAAGAATATGTCATGACAGTACCCGGTGTAAAGGATGTTATGGTATACGATGACAATGGACGTATCAGTGCCATTGTGCAGCCAAATGATGCAGGGGATAAGAACCTGATCAGTCGGATTAAGCAGGGGATTCGGAAAATCAATGAAAAGCTTCCAACCTATAAACGGATCATAGGGCTGGATTTTCGTATGCAGGAATTTCCTAAGACTACGACGTTAAAGATCAAGCGGCGGGAGGTTTTGCAGTGGATAAAAGAGAAACGGGAAAAAAAGGCTGTGACCTATGTGCCGCCAGAGACTGCCGAGCAGAAGCGGCTGGCAGTTGCTTTTGAGCAGACGCTGGGCAAACGGAATGTAGGAATCAAAGATGATTTCTTTGAACTGGGTGGAGACAGTCTGACCGCATTGGAATTAGCAGCTGTCGTGGGAGTACAGGCACAGGATATATATGAGTATCCCACTATTGAGCAACTGGAAAATGCGATGCTGATGAAGGAAGCGGCAGTCACAAAAGAGGATACTGTGGATGTGAATGCCTTGATCCGCAATAACAGCAATCTGGAGTATGATGTAACTCCGCACTATGTTTTACTTACAGGTGCCACCGGTTTTCTGGGGGCGCACATTCTGCGGGAGCTGCTCCGCAGAAAGGTAAAGGTAGTCTGTCTGGTACGGAACGAGGAACGACTGCGTCCTACCTTGAAAAACTATTTTCCGAAGGAATATGAATACTTTACTTATAAGGTGGTAAAAGGGGATATAGCGGAACCGCAATTCGGACTGACGCCGGAGGAATATAAGACTTTGGCGGATAAGATTGATATGGTGGTACATACAGCGGCGAATGTCCACCATGCCGGGCATTATTCGGAATTTGAACGAACCAATGTGATCGGTACGCAGAATGTGATCGATTTTTGTATGACTGCGAATGCGGTACTTCAATATACCTCTACCGCCAGTGTCAACGGTGCGGGAACTGTGGCGCAGAGCAATCCGGACGCAAGCTTTGATGAATTCCGGCTGGATATTGGACAAAGTTATACGCAAAATGTTTATATTCATTCCAAATTCAAAGCAGAGGAGCGGATTCTCGTTGCTAGAGAAAAGGGCTTAAAGGCGAATATCTTCCGGATCGGGAACCTGACATGGAGGATGTCAGACGGAAAATTCCAGAAAAACGCTCAGGACAGCGGCTTTTTGGATCGTTGCAGAGGATTGTTGAAGATGGGAATGTACAGCAGTGAACTGGCGGCATATCCCATTGACTTTACTGCGGTGGACGAATGTGCAGATGCATTTGTAAGGCTTGCCCTCCATAACAAGGTCAATAATATCTATAACCTGTATAATCCGAACGTATTTAATCTGGAAACGTTGTGTAAAAAGATGCTTCTGCATTGCAGGCGGGTATCCAGAGAGGTATTTGAAAAGAGCCTGAAGGAACGGATACAGGATAAAGAGATTGCTGTACTGTCCTTTTATAATGCGATTGCGTCTGCTTCCAGTAATGTGCCGATCAGCAATGAATTTACAGTAAATGAACTAAAAAGTCTAGGCTTTAAATGGTCAAAGATCAACTTAAAATACTTAAACTACATTAAAACCCTGTAGGAGAACGAACTTGTCTGTCAGGTCAGGGCTGTCAGAAGGGACATAAGAATGAAGGTCGGAATAGATATTGGCTCCACAACGATCAAATGTGTCGTACTGGATGATGAAAATACGATAATACATAAAAGCTATGAGCGGCATTATGCCATGATAAAGGAAAAGATCCGGGAGATTTTAAAGGATCTGATCGAACGGTTTTCTATTCGGGAACCGGTGGTCTGTGCAATTTCCGGCTCCGCCGGTATGGGACTTGCTAAACGGGTAGGCATTCCCTTTGTTCAGGAGGTCTATGCCACAAAGGTTGCGATCGAGCATCGTCTGCCGGATACGGATGTGGTGATCGAGCTTGGCGGTGAGGATGCAAAGATCTTATTTCTCAAGGGGAATCTGGAAGTGCGGATGAACGGTACCTGTGCCGGCGGAACCGGAGCTTTTGCAGATCAGATGGCAAGTCTGATGCAGGTTACTGTAGACGAGATGAATGAGCTGGCAAAAAAGCATGAAAAGATTTATTCCATCGCTTCCCGCTGCGGTGTGTTTGCCAAGACGGATATTCAGCCCCTTCTGAATCAGGGAGCAAGAAAAGAGGATATTTCTGCCAGTATTTTTTATGCCATCGTGAATCAGACGATCACCGGATTGGCACAGGGACGTCCGATTGAAGGAAATATTGTCTATCTGGGCGGACCGCTTACCTTTATGTCAGAGCTTCGTCGCAGCTTCGATGAGACATTGGACTGCAAAGGGGTCTGTCCGGAGGATTCCCTGCTTTTCGTGGCGCTTGGAGCCGCTTATTTTGCTGAAGAATCCGCAGATCTAGTACAGGCAGTGCGGATGCTTGATGAAAATGCAGATATGGTATCCGATTCCGTATTGCCGCCGCTATTTAAAAATCAAGAGGAGTATCGGGTATTTAAGGAACGACATTCCCGCAGCCGAGTTCCCCGGAGAGAAGGAGAAGCGTACGAGGGCCCTGCTTATCTGGGGATTGATTCCGGCTCCACGACGCTTAAGGTGGTCCTGACCGATGCGGAAGGTTCGATATTGTTTTCCCGCTATCAGTCGAATCAGGGAGCCCCTATTGAGGTGGTACAAAATACCCTGCTGGATATGTATGCGGCATATCCAAAACTGCGGATTCGTTCCAGTGCAGTCACCGGATATGGCGAGGATATGATTCGGAGTGCCTTAGGCGTTGATATTGGGATCGTGGAAACGGTAGCGCATTTTACTGCGGCGAAGTATTTTATGCCGGACGTAGAATTTATCATTGATATTGGCGGACAGGATATGAAGTGTTTCAAGATTCGGAACGGGGCCATTGATAATATATTCTTAAATGAAGCCTGTTCCTCCGGCTGTGGTTCTTTTCTACAGACCTTTGCCAGCTCTCTGGGCTATTCTATTGAGGATTTTGCAAAGCTTGGGTTATTTGGAGAGCGTCCGGTGGATTTAGGGTCCCGCTGTACGGTATTTATGAATTCTTCTGTTAAGCAGGCGCAAAAGGAAGGCGTAACGGTAGAAAATATCTCTGCCGGACTTTCCATCAGTGTGGTAAAGAATGCGTTGTATAAGGTGATCCGGGTTCATTCGGCGGAAGAACTGGGGAAGCGGATCGTGGTGCAGGGCGGTACATTTTTAAATGACGCAGTGCTACGTGCCTTTGAGCAGGAGTTAGGCGTGGAGGTGATCCGTCCGGATATTGCAGGCATGATGGGCGCTTACGGTGCTGCCTTATATGCCAGATGGCAATGGGAAAAGAACGGAAAGGAAATCGAATCTGGCATATTGACAGAGGAGGAATTACGGAAGTTTACCTATACCATTCAGAGCGTGACCTGTAAGGGCTGTAATAATCACTGTCAGCTTACGATCAATGACTTTGGCAGCGGACGCCGCTTTATTGGCGGAAACCGTTGTGAAAAGCCAGTTACCAATCAGGCGCAGGACGATTCCTTGAATTTATACGAATATAAACGGAAGCTGTTAGAGGAATATTCCGTTGGAACCGGAACTAAAGGAGTGATCGGTCTGCCGATGGGACTGAATATGTATGAGATGTACCCCTTCTGGCATGCTTTTTTCACCAGCCTCGGTTATCAGGTAAAAATGTCTGGTTTTTCAAACCGGAAGCTGTATTTGAAAGGACAGGGGACGATCCCTTCCGATACGGTCTGTTTTCCTGCCAAGATGATGCACGGTCATATCCAGCAGTTGATCGAAATGGGAGTAGATGCCATCTTTTATCCCTGTATGACGTATAATTTTAACGAGGGAAAAGGGGATAATCATTATAATTGTGCAGTCATTGCCGGTTATCCGGATGTTATAGAAGCAAATACCACGAATTTTGGAAATATTACATATATCTGCGATTATGTGGGACCTCATGCCAGACATCAGTTTCCGGATCGGATCGGCCGAATTTTAAACCAAAAGCTGGGAACTTTTACAAAGAAAGAGATCAAAAAGGCCTGTTCCGCCGCCTACGCCGCTTATGATGCTTATATGGAACGAATCCGGCAGCAGGCACAAACGATCATTACCCAGGCAAGGGAACAGGGGAAGAATATGATTATACTGGCGGGAAGACCATACCATGTGGATCCGGAAATCAATCATGGTATTCATAAGCTGATTGCCGGACTGGGCTTTGCAGTATTATCAGAAGACGCAGTGGCAGCGCTGGTTCCGAGATTCCGGGTAAATCTGCTGAATCAATGGACGTATCATGCACGCTTGTTTTCGGCGGCCGAGTATGCGGCCAGGCAGCCAGATATGTATCTGGTGCATCTGGTATCCTTTGGCTGTGGGCTGGATGCGGTTACGACGGATGAAGCCAGAAGCATATTGGAAAATGCAGGGAAATTATATACGCAGATAAAAATAGATGAAGTCACCAATCTGGGGGCAGTGAAGATCCGAATTCGCAGTTTGATGGCAGCGATTGAGCAGACGGAGAGAAGGAAGGATTTGCATGAAGAATAAAAATACCCATTATAAGAAACGGGTGAAATTTACCTTAAAAATGAAACGGGATTATACGCTCCTGATTCCGGAAATGGCGCCTCTTCATTTTCGCTTGATCCAGCCGATATTAAGCCGGCAGGGGTTTCGGGTCGCCCTAATGGGCGGAGAGGGACAGGAGGTATTGCAGAAAGGACTGAAATATGTACATAATGATATGTGCTATCCGGCACTTTTGATCACCGGACAGATGCTTTCGGCAATCGAAAGCGGTGCGTATGATCCGCATAAAGTAGCTATGGTCATCACACAGTCCGGCGGCGGCTGTCGGGATTCGAACTATATTCACCTGATGCGTAAGGCATTTGAAAAGGCAGGTTATCCGGACGTTCCCTTTATTTCGGCAAATATCTGGGGCTTGGAATTAAACAGCGGGATCAATCTGTCGCCCCGTACCCTGCTTATGGCATTGGCCGGAATGATCTATGGGGATATGCTGATGATCGTAAGCAATCAGGTTCAGCCGTATGAACTGCATACCGGTGATACAAAACAGGCAGTTGACCGCTGGATTGAACGACTTGGAAACACCTTTGCCAAAGGCAGAGGATTCCTGCCAAAGGCCATTGATAAGAACCTGAAGGCCATTGCAGCGGATTTTGCAGCGATTCCTGTTGTAAAAGTACCGAAAGTAAAGGTGGCGGTAATTGGTGAATTATTTTTGAAGTATTCTCCTCCGGGGAATAATCATTTAGAGGATTTCCTGACCGAGCAGGATTGTGAAGTGTTCATGCCCAGTATGCTTGGCTTTGGCATTTATAAGACCAACGGTGCTTTAGAGGACTTACGTTTGTATGGAGGAAAGCCTGTAAAGAAGCTGGTCTTGGAGATTGCAATGCAGGTGATGTTCCACATGGAAGACATTCTCATTCGCAACATTGAAGCGAGGAAAGAATTTACCGCTCCAGAGAGGGTCAATACCTTAAAGAAACGGGCAGAAGGCGTGATCGGGATCGGAAACAGCATGGGAGAGGGCTGGTATCTTGCGGCGGAAATGCTGGAGCTGGCAGAGCATGGTTACGAAAATATCGTATGTGTACAACCTTTCGGCTGTCTTCCCTGCCATGTTTCCATAAAGGGAATGATAAATAAAGTCAAACGGTTGAATCCCCGTATCAATGCGGTGGACATTGAATACGATCCGGGAGCGACCCGGGTAAATCAGGAAAACCGCATTAAACTGATGCTGGCGGTTGCAAAAGAAAACTTACAGGCAGAACAAGTCCTGCAAAATGATTTTCTTTCCGGAACAGAATAAAAAAACAAAGGTGATCTATACTAAGGACAGAATCGTAGAAAGGAGCTTCTTATGGCAGTATTACATGTAACAAAGGACGAATTTGAAACGGAGGTTTTACAGGCAAAAAAGCCTGTATTGGTAGATTTTTTTGCAGACTGGTGCGGCCCCTGTCAGATGGTGGCACCCTTAGTCGAGCAGCTTGCCGCAGAGACAGAATCTGTGGGTGTTGTGAAAGTAAATATTGATGAAGAACCGGAATTGGCACAGCAGTATAAGGTGACAAGCATTCCAACCTTTATGTTATTTAAAAACGGAGAAGCAGTGAAAACGGAGATTGGTGCGTTGCCAAAGGCTGAGCTTCAGAAACTGATAGCGGAATGATTCGATGGAGCTTTGCTTCGGGAAAGGAAGCGGACAGATGTATGATTTGATTATAGTAGGTGCAGGGACCGCCGGTCTGACTGCGGCAATCTATGGACAGCGGGCGGGAAAACATGTACTTTTACTGGAGGAAGGGATCTACGGAGGACAGATCATAAATTCTCCGGAAATAGAAAATTATCCTGGAATCTCCAAAGTATCCGGTTATCAGTTCGCCATGAATCTGTATGAACAGGCGGCCTCCTTCGGTGCGAAGCTGGAAACAGGGAAGGTGATCGGATTGCAGCTTCTAGACGGGAAAAAGCAGGTGAAAACGCAGGAAGCCGTCTACGAATGTGGCGCAGTGATCCTTGCCACTGGTGCAAAGAAACGAAGGCTCGGACTGGACCGGGAGGATGCCTTGATCGGACGGGGAATATCCTACTGCGCAGCCTGCGACGGGGCATTTTATAAGGGAAAGACGGTAGCGGTAGTCGGTGGTGGTAATACAGCGTTGGAAGATGCGGATTATCTGTCAAATGCGTGCGACAGAGTATATCTGCTTCATCGTCGGGAAGCGTTCCGTGGCGATGACAGTCTGCTTCAGCGTGTGAAAAAAAGAGAAAACGTGACGATTCTTACAAGTACGGTCGTAGAAGGATTGCTGGGCGGGGAGCAGCTGGAACAGCTTCAGATCAAGAATACTGTAACTGGTGAAAGAAAGACGCTGGAGTTGAACGGTTTATTTGTTGCGATCGGTCAACAGCCGGAAAATGAAGCGTTTCGGGACTTGCTTGCCTTAGATAAAGAAGGGTATGTTATCGCATCGGAAGATTGTAAAACGAATGTACCGTGGATCTTTGCGGCAGGGGATTGCAGGACAAAACCTCTGCGTCAGCTGACGACCGCTGCGGCGGACGGAGCAGTTGCTGCTTTGGCCGCCTGTGAATATCTGAATGCATAAAAAGAAATCGTAAAAGCGCAGACAGCGGGTTGGAGGATTCGTAACCGGTTGTCAGGGCTGTTACCACAAATATGTAAAAGAAAGGATAAAGAGGAACTATGAAACTGGAAGTATTACAAAAAGATATGATCGCCGCAATGAAGGCAAAGGATAAAGCAAGAAAGGATAGCATTTCCGCTTTGGTATCCGCCGTAAAAAAGGCAGGAATTGATAATAACTGCCGGGACGATATTCCGGAGGATATGGTAAATCAGGTGATCTTAAAAGAAATCAAAAGCGTAAGAGAACAGCTGGATACCTGTCCGAAAGAGCGGACAGATTTGATGGAACAGTATCAGGCAAGATATGATGTGTTTCAGGAATATGCACCGTCTATGATGTCAGAGGCAGAGGTAGAAGCATGCTTGGTTGAAAAGTTTTCTGAGGTACTGGCGACAAAAAATAAAGGGCAGATTATGAAAACCATCATGCCGGAATTAAAAGGAAAAGCAGAAGGAAAGGTAATTAGTCAGGTAGTGGCAAGGCTGTGTAAATGATGGATTATCCCGTAAGATAGCGAAAAATTCAATGGCAAAACAAAACGCACTCCATTCCTCAAAAGGAATCCGGTGCGTTTTTCATTTTAAATCTTAATACTACTTGACATATAATACTATGTATTATATAGTATTATGCGTAAGGAGGTATAATAATGGATATTCAGTTAAAGCGGGGAATACTGGACATATGCGTATTAAGTGCGTTATTGAAGGAAGATTCCTACGGATACAAGATCATGAAAGACTTACAGTCCTATGTGGAAATATCAGAATCCACATTGTATCCGATCCTTCGTAGATTGGAGGCCTCGTCTGCATTAAAGGTTTATTCAGCGGAGCATAACGGAAGACTGCGAAAGTATTATGCCATTACGCCAGAGGGAAGAGAACGGATTCGGGAATTTCTGGAGGAATGGAAGGGTGTACAGATCATGTATGAGTATATAAAAAAGGAGATGAAGGAAGATGAATAAGGATGAATTCTTAACGGAGCTGGAAAGAAAGCTTGCGGATTATCCGTTTGACGAGACAAAGGCTTCTATAGAATATTATGGAGAGATGATAGATGACCGGATGGAAGACGGTATGCAGGAGGGAGAGGCTGTCGCTTCCTTAGGCCGGATTGATGAGATTGCCGATAGGATAAAAGTAGAGCTTCCCTTGACTACATTGGTAAAGATGAAAACGAAAGAAAAGACAAAAGGGAGACGAATACCGGTGTGGGTAATTCTTTTATTAGTCTTAGGATTTCCTCTGTGGGGCAGTCTGTGTCTTGCGATCATAGCAATGCTATTGAGCTTTTATGCGGCAATATGGGCGGTCGATATTGCGTTCTGGGCGGTCTGCATCTCTTTATTGGCCATGATCTTACCCGGCATGGTCGGCTTTTTTGCCTGCCTGTTCCGTGGTTCGGTCGGTTCTGCATTCATTTATCTGGGAAGCGGTCTTGCTTGTGCCGGTTTGGGTATCTTTTTATTCATAGGTATGCGGTTAGTCACGAAAGGTATATGCCGGGGAACCGGCTGGTGTTATCATCAGATTAAAAAAAGTCTGGTAAGAAAGGAGGAACAGTAGCATGAAACACACAGGAAAGGCGTTGATACTTGCCGGGATTTTGTTGGTTTGCGGAATGACGATCTTTGCTGTCGGCTGGGGAATTCTGATAAAGGCTCCGGAGGATGAGAAGCTTCCGGAAATATATGAAGAAAAGACCTATACGACGGACGGGGCATCTATTGAACGGATCAAAGCTCGGCTGACGAACGAAGAGATTCGATTTGAACCTGGAGAAGGCGATAAGATAGAGATTGTTTATTGGGATAACGTTGACAGCCCAGAATGGCTGATCACAGAAAACAGTGAAATTTTAAATATCACACGGGAACCGGACTTTCATTTTTTCTCGATTCCGAACATTACCGTACCGTTTGCAGAAATGGACAAACAGTATGAGATCACGGTACGGATACCGGAATCCTATGCAGGCGCCTATGATCTGTATTCCGATTCCGGTCTCCTTTCACTTTCTGATCTGACGGTTGAACAGGAACTCGTCATGGAGATTGCCTCCGGGGAGATCAGGCTTGACAATGTAACTTGCAAAGGAGATATGCAGTTGGAAATGAGTTCCGGCAAGCTGACGATGAATACAGTAGAAGGAATCGGAATGGATATAAGCCTGCTTAGCGGAATTTGCAGTTTGACTGATATAACAGGAAGCGGCGATTGCAGAATGGAAATGAATTCCGGCGTTTCCAGACTTGAGAATCTAAAAATGCAGGGTAACCTGGAACTGGGGCTTACTTCCGGAAATATAGAAGGTACAGGCATAAGTGCCAATATGCTTACGATTGATGAGACCAGTGGCAGGACTTTACTTTCAGAGGTAAATGTAGAGGAAGGTTTGAATGTCTATGCGACTTCCGGTAGGATTTCGGTTGATCTGATGGATGAAATGGATGCATTTACCATCATTTCCGACATAACCTCCGGAACCTGCAATCTGCCGGAATACTATAGAAGCGGGGATAAAGAACTGAATGCTACCGTTACTTCCGGTAATATTACTATATCCTTTGAAGAACATTGAACATACAGAACAAACAAAAAAATCGGGGTATTAGGCGTCCTGCCTAATATCCCGAAAAATTTTCAGTGTATCAATGAACATGGAATAGATGTCCTGCAGCCGGATACGGGAACCGCTTTGCTCTGTAATGCGTTTATAATCCACGAAAACCGGCATTTCCAGGATTTTTGCATGCTTCTGGCAGGCTCTTGCCAGAATCTCAATATCAAAGGCATAACCGGTAGTTTTAAGCTCGAATGCGATGGGTTTGATGATCTCTGCCCGAAACAGTTTCACGCCGGTCTGCGTATCCTTTAACTGCAAGTGGAACAACAGGTGGAGCAATAGATAATAACCATAGCTTAGGATTTTTCTGGTGAAGGGATAGTGTAATCTGGAATCCTTGTGGAGCTTGGAGCCGATAACAATATCCGCTTCCGTACATATCAGCTGCTCCATAAACCGTTCCAAGTGTCTGGGTGACAGATCCAAATCTGCGTCAAGAAAGGCGATATATGCACCCTGAGCCTTTTGGATTCCTTCCTTGATGGCGCCGCCTTTTCCACGGTTTTTATGATAAGTAAGAACTTTGATCCGATGGTTTTCCTCTCTGGCACGCATTGCCTCCGAAAAGGTATGATCCGTGCTTCCATCATTGACTAGGATGATTTCATAATTAGAATAAAAGTCTTCTACGATTTCCGCAGTAGTTAAAAGATTGGAATATATGCATTGTTCTTCGTTGTATGCCGGCATGACGATTGACAGCATATCCGTTTGTTGTACCATTTCCTTTACCTCGAATCAAACCTTGTATCATTATAATATAGAAGGTTGAAATACTCAAGGCTTTTTACAGGCTTAGGAAGGATTTTCCGGTGGGAATAACGTGTTAATATACTGATTGATTTCTTCCTGCTCCTTTTCTGACAAAACAAGCAGATGTTCCAAATGTGTAGCATAGTATTGGATACGATAATATAGTTCCATTTGATCTTTTATAGAAGAGTTTAGAAATTGTTCCCATAGGGAAGAAGCAGGATTTAATTCACCAAACAGAAGATAATCCGCAGAAATATGAAAACGATTTTTATATTTATACAGCGTATCGATCGAAGGGAAGTTTTCACCGCTTTCCAGCTTTTTATATGCAGAATAAGAAATGTCCAGATGCTCTGCCATAGTTTCCTGCGTCAGACCCAGCTGGGTTCGTATGTTTTTGATCCGTTCCTGATAGTTTGTATTTTTTGAAAGAGATGATGACATAATTCGACTTCCTTTCTTAATATCTAAGGTATAGTGTTTCCTAAAAATCAAACAGACATTACGAATATATAAAATATACATTTATAAGGCATCTTTAAGCCATGCAGACAACTGGACGAATCGGCATTTCCGCTGTATAATGATAATGATATTTTTAAGGAAGTGAGGGGTTGAAAATGAGATTAGTTACTCGTTCGGATTTCGACGGATTGGTGTGCGGTGCATTATTAAAGGAGACTGGCATCATTGATTCATGGATGTTTGCACACCCAAAGGATTTGCAGGATGGATTGATTGCGATCAATGAAAATGATTGTCTGGCAAATGTTCCGTTTGTGGAAGGCTGCGGACTATGGTTCGATCATCATTCCAGTGAGTTTGAGCGTCAGGAGCTGAAAGGAAAATATAAAGGGGAAAGCCGGATCACCCCTTCCTGTGCCAGAATCATTTATGAATATTATGGAGGCGAAAAACGGTTTCCACAGTTTGGAGAAATGATGGAAGCAGTGGATAAGGTGGATTCCGGTAATCTTACGATTGAGGAGGTTATGCATCCTACCGGATGGATCCTGATCGGATTTTTAATGGATCCCCGGACCGGACTGGGAAGATGGAGGCAGTTTACCATATCCAATTATCAGCTGATGGAGAAACTTATGGACGCCTGCCGGACTATGTCAACAGAAGAAATCCTTGCGTTATCAGATGTTCAGGAACGGATTCAGGTATACGAGGAGCAGACGGAAAAATTTAAGGAAATGGTTCAAACATATACACGGGTAGAAGGAAAGGTGATCATTTCGGATCTGCGGGGTGTGGATCCCATTTATACCGGGAATCGGTTTATGATCTACAGTATGTATCCGGAGCAGAATATATCCGCATGGATTGTCAGCGGCAGAGGCGGAAAGGGCTGTTCTGCGGCAGTCGGCTATAGTATATTGAACCGTACCTGTGATGTGAATGTAGGAAGCCTGATGCTGAAATATAACGGCGGCGGTCATAAAAAGGTAGGAACCTGTCAGTTTAGCGAGGAAACGATGGAAACAGAGCTTCCAAAGATGTTAAAGGAACTGTGTCAGCTGGCAAATCAATAGCGGCAGGGAAACTTTAATAGAATGCCGGTTATTCGGAATGCCGGATATGAAACAGCGGGATATGGGTGGAGATATGGACACAGGCTTTAAGATAATCGCATATGTGCATACGGATTTTCCAGCAAAATTTGGTATTCCCAGACAAAGTGGTCTGATAAATTCCTTAAAAGGAACCCTGTGTTTTGAACCGGAATTCCGAAATCCGGATATAGTACGGGGCTTGGAGGAGTTTTCGCATATCTGGCTGTTGTGGAGGTGTTCGGAGTCCATACGCAATACCTGGTCGGCAACGGTTGCACCACCACGGTTGGGCGGCAGGGTGAAAAAAGGTGTCTTTGCTACCCGTTCGCCATTCCGTCCGAATCCCATCGGATTATCCTCTGTACGTTTGGAACGGATTGTATACGATGAAACACTGGGACCGGTGCTTCATATATCCGGAGCAGACATCTTAGACGGTACGCCGGTATATGATATTAAACCGTATCTGGCTTATACGGATAGCCATCCGGAAGCAAGGGCAGGCTTTGCGGATACGGTTTTGGGATACGGACTGGAGGTTTCATTTCCGGAGGCGCTATTGCAAAAGCTTCCGAAAGAGCAGCGGGACACTGTGATCGAACTGCTGCGGCAGGATCCAAGACCGGGAACGAAGGAAGCTCCGGATAAGGAATATCGTATGCTGTTTGGGGATTATGATATATGGTTTTTTGTAAGAAACGATCAGGTACAGGTCAGCAACGTGATCTTAAAGCCCAGAGAGGCTTGACATATGATTTTTGTCTGATATATAATGACGAAAGAATAAGGCGATGACGAAGAGAAGTAGCCCAATTATCGTTTCCAGCGAGTGGAGGTTGGTGAAAGCTCCATAAAGTGAATTGGTGTGAATAACACTTTATCAGCTACAATCTGAACTTAAAGAAATTCCTGTAAGTGATCTGAGCGAGGGATTTCTGCGACAGTAGGTGCGTCGCAGCTGTGCGAAAAACAGCAGGTTAGGGAGGAATCCATAGCCATAAGGGACTGCAGAGCAGTAAATCAGGTGGCACCGCGGACAGTAAGATGGTTAGCTGTTCGTCCTGAACAGGAGTTTAGGACGGGCGGCTTTTCTTATTTTGTAGAGATCCTGCAAATAACGCTTTTGTATGGGAAGTCTGTACGGGAAACGTAAAAACCGTCCTTTGGGAAACGGAAAGTGAGAATAGAGCATTTCCGAAACGGAAAGAATAAAGAAAAGGAGAAGGAAGATGAATCGTTCAAATGTGTATCGGAACAAAACCATTGACCAGATTGGCGAACCGGATGTAGGAACAACGCTGAAGGTGGCAGGCTGGATAGAAAATATTCGGGATCATGGCGGCGTATCCTTTGTGGATCTGCGTGATATGTACGGGGTATTGCAGGTAGTTATGCGGGATACCTCGCTGCTGGACGGGCTGAATAGAGAGGACTGTGTATCAATGGAAGGTGTGATTGAACACCGGGATGATGAAACCTACAATCCAAAGATTGCAACAGGAACCATTGAGCTGGAGGCACATACCGTTACCGTTTTAGGAAAGGTGTATAAGCCGGTTCCGTTTGAGATCATGACGTCGAAGGAGATTCGGGAAGATGTCCGCTTAAAATACCGCTATCTGGATCTGAGAAATAAAAAGGTAAAGGATACGATCATTTTCCGGTCACAGGTCATTCGGTTCCTGCGGGAAAAGATGGAAGAGATGGGCTTTCTGGAAATCCAGACTCCGATTCTTTGTGCTTCCTCGCCGGAAGGGGCGAGGGATTATATCGTTCCTTCCCGTAAATTCAAGGGGAAATTTTATGCACTGCCGCAGGCACCCCAACAGTATAAGCAGCTGTTAATGGTATCCGGATTCGATAAGTATTTTCAGATCGCCCCCTGTTTTCGGGACGAAGATGCCAGAGCGGATCGTTCCCCCGGTGAGTTTTATCAGTTGGATTTTGAGATGAGCTTTGCGACACAGGAGGATGTGTTCCGGGTAGGTGAAGAAGTGTTATCGGCAACCTTCCAAAAATTTGCTCCGGAGGGATATACGGTAACGCAGGCCCCTTATCCGGTTTACAGTTATAAGCAGGCTATGCTGGAATTCGGTACGGATAAACCGGATTTGCGAAATCCTCTTCGGATCATTGACGTTACGGAATTTTTCCAGCGTTGTACCTTCCAACCCTTTCATGGAAAGACAGTCCGTGCCATCAATGTACGGGCAAAGCTGTCGAAGGGGCAGCATGAAAAACTATTGAAATTCGCTACCGCTATCGGCATGGGCGGACTTGGATACTTGGAAGTATTAGAAGACAGAAGTTATAAAGGTCCCATCGACAAATTCATTCCTGAGGATATGAAGCAGGAAATGGCGGAGCTGGCAGGCTTGGAACCGGGCGATACGATTTTCTTTATTGCCGATAAGGAAGAACGGGCGGCGGATTTTGCCGGACAGCTCCGGACGGAAATCGGAACACGTCTGGATCTACTGGAAAAGAATGCTTACCGTTTCTGCTATGTCAATGATTTTCCGATGTACGAGTACGACAAGGAAACCAAGCAGATGATCTTTACCCATAATCCGTTTTCCATGCCGCAGGGCGGATTGGAAGCTCTGAATACGAAGAAACCGGAGGACATTTTAGCTTATCAGTATGATATTGTCTGCAATGGAGTAGAGTTATCCTCCGGCGCTGTCCGTAACCATGACCTGCAGATCATGGTAAAGGCATTTGAGATAGCCGGTTATACGGAAGAAGATCTGAAGGAAAAATTCGGCGCTTTATACCATGCATTTCAATACGGTGCACCGCCCCATGCAGGAATGGCACCCGGCGTAGACCGGATGATCATGCTGTTGCGGAATGAGGAAAATATCCGGGAAGTGATTGCCTTTCCAATGAACGGAAATGCACAGGATCTGATGTGCGGGGCTCCGGGAGAGGTAACCGAACAGCAGCTTCGGGAGGCTCATATTAAGGTGAGACAGTAGGAGCTTGAAAAGAATACTGGTTTAAACATGCAGGCGTTTGATGTCAAACGTCTGCATTTTTTGATATGGACATATTTTGATATTGTAGTTGTAGTTATGTTATGCTAAACAGAGGGAAAGTGGATACTGAAAATTATGTCAAGTTTGATGGAAGCGATTTTGATTCTGACAACTGTTTTCCCTGAAAAAAACAATAGTTGATGATGGGTTCTTGACGAAACCATTGATCTGTGGTACTCTGGTTTATGTGAAACCGATGAAAAAGAGGAAGTACATTTGTGAAACACCTTACAGAGAGCTGCAAACAGGTGGAATTGCAGCAGGCAGTGACAGATGGAATGGGCTTTTGAGGGCGACCCGAACCGGGAGCGGTAGGGAAGACGGAGAGGAAACTTCGTTAGCAAATCAGATATATGCAGGTATATCATAAGGTGGTCGTGCATCGCACGTCAAGCAGGGTGGCACCGCAGGAGCAGAAACTCTTGTCCCAGCAGAATGGGATAAGGGTTATTTTTATGTTTGAAAGACCGATCCCGAATTATCTATTTAAAATGGAAAGGAGAAGTAACATGAGTGAAGAAAAGATTCCTTACAAAATCTATCTGAGTGAGGCGGAGATTCCTAAGCAATGGTATAATATGCGGGCGGATATGAAGAATAAGCCGGCGCCGCTTTTAAATCCGGGAACCTTGCAGCCGTTGAAGCCGGAAGAACTGGCACCGATTTTCTGTGAAGAGCTGATCGCTCAGGAATTGAATGATACGGATGCTTATATTGATATTCCGGAGGAAATTCAGGCTTATTACAAAACCTATCGTCCGTCTCCCACGATGCGGGCGTATCATCTGGAAAAAGCGCTGGGAACGCCTGCAAAGATTTATTATAAGTTTGAAGGTAACAATACCAGCGGAAGCCATAAGTTGAATTCTGCAATCGCTCAGGCGTATTATGCTAAGAAGCAGGGATTAAAGGGAGTAACTACCGAGACCGGAGCAGGCCAGTGGGGAACTGCCCTTTCCATGGCGTGTGCGTATTTTGGATTGGATTGCAAAGTATACATGGTAAAAGTATCCTATGAACAAAAACCCTTCCGTCGGGAGGTTATGCGTACCTATGGTGCAAGCGTGACACCGTCACCCTCTATGGAGACAGCAGTGGGACGTAAGATTTTAGAACAGCATCCCGGAACGACAGGCAGCCTTGGCTGTGCGATTTCAGAGGCAGTAGAAGTAGCGACTACAAATGAAGGCTACCGCTATGTACTGGGAAGTGTGTTAAATCAGGTGCTTCTGCATCAGTCTGTGATCGGACTGGAGGCAAAGGCAGCTCTGGATAAATATGGGATTAAGCCGGACATCATTATCGGCTGTGCCGGCGGCGGCTCGAATCTGGGCGGTCTGATCGCACCGTTTATGGGAGAAAAGCTAAGAGGAGAAGCGGATTACCGGATCATAGCTGTGGAACCGGCTTCCTGCCCAAGCTTTACCAGAGGAAAGTTTGCATATGATTTCTGCGATACCGGTATGATCTGCCCGCTGGCAAAAATGTACACGCTGGGCAGTGGATTTATTCCTTCTGCAAATCATGCGGGTGGTTTGCGGTTCCACGGTATGAGTACCATTTTATCGCAGCTGTATCATGACGGATATATGGAAGCCTGTTCAGTGGAACAGACCTCGGTATTTGAGGCGGCGGAGCAATTTGCCAGAACGGAAGGTATCCTTCCGGCACCGGAAAGCAGCCATGCGATCCGGACAGCCATTGACGAAGCATTGAAATGTAAGGAAACCGGTGAAGAAAAGACAATCCTTTTTGGGCTTACCGGTACCGGTTATTTCGATATGGTTGCCTATGAGAAATTCCATGATGGAGAAATGACGGACGTGATTCCTACCGATGAAGATTTACAGGCAGGATTTGACGGAATTCCGAAGTTCCCCGGAAATGAATTCTAAGCAGAGAATAAACAAGAATAAAAAAGGCATTCCGGTATGATCCGGAATGCCTTTTTTGTAACTATACCCTACTCAATGATGGAAGTATTTAATAAGGATTCTGAACTGGAAGAATCGGTTTCTTCGGTGGTGTCTTTCGCCTTCAGATATGCGATTTCCCCTTTGATATCGACTGCATCATATCCGTCTGCAATCAGAGATTCTACATATTCGGATGCCTCCTGGGTAGCCAGAGTATCCGATATGGTTTCCCGGCAGGTATCATCATAGGTGCGGCTTACGAATTTTAAGACATAGCAGATGCCGCTTTCACTTTGGATTACTGTAATGTCCCCTGCTTTTCTGCTCTCGTCCGAGATCCACTCAGAAAAATCAGCATTGGTCTGACTACAGGTGACATTTTCTGTCAATGAATATTCGGTATCTCCAGCCTCATAGTTGGTTTTATCATCTTCCTGTGCATATTCCAGACAGAGGGTCTCAAAATCCTCCCCTGCCTCCAGACGCTCTGCCATTTCCAGAGCCAGTGTGTATGCGGGACTTGAAGTCTTTGTATCCTCCGCATCCGTATCTTCCTGTTCTACCGTTGATTCGGGTTCTTCTGTATTAGTATCTTCTGTATAGTCCGCCGGGTCAAAGGTGAAGCTATAGTAGCTTACCTGATCGTATTCATCTTTATGGTCTTCATAGTATTCCGTGATGGTATCCTCATCTGGGGTAGCGTCTTCTTTTAGCTTTTCATAATAAGCGCTGGCAGTATAGCTGTTTTCCATATATTCTTTTACATTAGCAGCGGTAGCGTAATCTCCGAACATGGATTTGTAATAAGCGGACATGGTCATCTGGCTTTCCTGTGCCGTGGTCTTAGCTGTGGAAATAAAGGTGTTATAATCCTGTGTCGTATCATATTCAAATCCCTGTTCCGCCGCATCATCTAATAATGCATATTCCTGTTTCATCTGTTCGATTGCGAGCTGTTCAAAGTATTCCTGCCAAGTCATCTCCTCAGAATACTGCTGTTCATCATAGGGAAGGGAGGGATCCAGACCCATATAGGAAAGGAAATAAGAATAGTTATTGATATAACTGTTCACGGTGCTGTTAAAGTAATAGTCATACGCTGTCCTGGTTAAAGTATGGTTACCGATGGAAAGATATGGATCGTTATTGGCAGAATGGATCTCTAATATTTTTTTTACGGAAAAATATCCTGCCGAACCAATGACAGCGATAGCAAGGAGAATGCATATGGTCCGAAAAATGATGGAATTTCGCTTTTCCTTTTTCGCTTCCTTTCGTCTGGCTTCCATTTTTTTATCATATTTTGTTTTTGGTTTTTCCTGTTCGTTTGCTTTTGCTGATTTCTTACTCATTCTATTACTCCTTACATGAATTTCATACTAGTCCACATATGATTATGCCATCATGCCTGAAAAACTGCAAGGATTATTTAAGAAAAGAAGCAGGAACCTCATACGTCAATGCGTAGAAGGTTCCTGCTTTGTAAGTCGTATCCGTTTTCATCTGCGGACCCAGATTTTAAGTGTCTTTACAAGCTTCCGCTTGTCTTCATCGGTCATTCTTCGGGTTAAATCATTTAGTTCGTAGTCAAGTGCAGTGGCTTCATATTCGGAATCAATACTTCCAATCAGAGCATCTAATGATACGTGTGTTAGCTCGGCGTAATACATGAGCAAACGCAGGGTCATAGCACTACGGTTATTCTCGACGTTGCTGATGTAGCCTGGAGTAACATTCAATGCCTTAGCAACTTGATTTTGGGTTAACCCATTTTCAATGCGTAACTCTTTTACCTTTTTACCAAGGTTTGCATAAAAATCATCCATTGTAAAACACTCCTTAATATGGTGTATAAAAATACATCGCTGCAATGAATACGTGCCATATATATAATAATTATACAATGATTAAAGGGGAAAATAAATCACTATTTTGTATATTTATTATTGTAAAGCTAAGGAAAAAACTAGAAAAATAAAGGAATCATAAAAAAACTATATAAAAAATATATAGAAGAAAAAAACGGACAAAAAAGTGACTTAGATGGTTCCGGCTTTTACAGCCGGATAAAATTATGCTTACATACTTATAATTTCACATAAAGGCTCTTGTATACTTGTCCGGAAGAGAGTAGAATGTTATGAAAAGCTGACTGGAAAATACAGAGAAGGACAGATTGGGACTGACTCATATTAAGGGAAACGACGTAAGCTTATGATAAGGAGGAAACGTATGAAAAAGACCCAGTACATGGAACGGAATCTGACAATGGTGATGGATTTTTACGAGCTGACCATGAGCAATGGATATTTCTTGGATCAAGATAAGGATATTCGGGTAGCGTTTGATGTGTTTTATCGGAAGAATCCGGACAACGGAGGCTTTGCCATATTTACGGGCTTGGAACAGATCGTAGAATATGTACAAAATCTTCACTTTGATGAAGAAGATATTGCATATCTGAAAAGCCAGAATTTATTTGAAGATGAATTCTTAGACTATCTGAGCCGGTTTCGATTTACCGGTGATATTTATGCGTTTCCGGAAGGAACGATCATGTATCCGAATGAGCCATGCATGACCGTAGTGGCTCCTTTGATTGACGCCCAGTTGATTGAGACAGCCATCCTATTGCAGATCAATCATCAGTCCCTGATTGCGACAAAGACCAGAAGGATCGTATCGGCGGCGGCAGGAAGAAACGTATCGGACTTTGGGGCAAGACGAGCTCACAATATGGATGCCGCTATCTATGGTGCGAGAGCCGCCTATATCGGAGGGGCGGACAGTACTGCTACCGTTTTAGCAGGACAGATGTTTGGCGTTCCGATAAGCGGTACGATGGCACACAGCTTTGTCATGTTTTATCAGGACGAATTTGAAGCGTTTCGGAAATATGCAGAGACCTATCCGGATGCCACAGTGCTGCTAGTCGATACCTATGATGTCCTGCGGAGCGGAATACCCAATGCGATCCGGGTGGCTAAGGAAGTATTGGAACCGATGGGCAAGCGGTTAAAGGGAGTACGGATTGACAGCGGTGACTTGGCTTATCTGACGAAAAAAACTAGGAAAATGTTGGACAAGGCGGGATTGGAGGACTGCAAGATCATCATTTCAAACAGTCTGGACGAGTTTACGATCACCTCAATCCTGAATCAGGGAGGCTGTGTAGACAGTTTTGGAGTGGGTGAGCGTTTGATTACTGCAAAATCAGAGCCGGTCTTTGGAGCAGTCTATAAGATTGCGGCTGTTGAAGAACAGCCGGGTGTGTTTGTCCCCCGGATCAAGATTTCGGAAAATGTGGAAAAGATCACCAATCCGGGCTTAAAGAAAGTATATCGGATCATCAACGAAGAGGGAAGGGCAATCGCAGATATGATAGCGAAAGCAGACGAAAGAATCGATATGAGCCAGCCATTCCGGTATGTAGATCCCACAAAACCGTGGAAAAACCGGTATTTTAGCAACTGCAAGGCGATTGAACTGCAAAAGCCGATCATACGAAACGGTGAGCTGGTCTATGAGATGCCTTCCTTAAATGAAATTGCGGCTTATGTGAAACGACAGCTTTCAGAAGAGATATGGGAAGAAGAACAGCGTTTTGAATATCCGCATCTTCATTATCTGGATATGACCCCGGAATATTATGAAATGAAAATGCAGCTCTTAAACGACTTAAGCATTAAGGAAAATTAGTTACTTTTCAGAAGGAATGTTGTATACTGGGTCTGGCAGGATATACTATTCAAAGAAAGCGCAGATGACCAGACAGGTCAGGAGGAAAAAGGTATGGCTAAGTTTACGATTATGGGACATCCGTTGATTCAGCATAAGATCTCATTGATCCGGGATAAGAATACGGGAACCAATGAATTCCGAAAGCTGATAGAGGAAATTGCTATGCTGATGGCATATGAGGCATTGCGGGATCTGCCGACAGAAGAGGTGGAGATTGAGACGCCTATCGAAACCTGTATGACGCCTATGATCTCCGGAAAGAAAATGGCAGTCGTTCCCATTCTGCGTGCCGGTCTGGGTATGGTAAACGGAATCCTTGCGCTGGTTCCTACCGCAAGAGTGGGACATATCGGCTTGTACCGGGATCCGGAAACCCATCTGCCCCATAGCTATTATTGTAAGCTGCCGGATACCATTGATCAGAGAACGATCCTTGTAGTGGATCCGATGTTAGCGACTGGCGGGTCTGCTGTAGATGCGATTCGCTTTATCAAGGAGCAGGG
The DNA here is from genome assembly GCA_947589055.1 of uncultured Lachnospiraceae bacterium. Taxonomy (GTDB): domain Bacteria; phylum Bacillota; class Clostridia; order Lachnospirales; family Lachnospiraceae; genus CAG-632. Next base: position 39,650 of record CANPZL010000010.1, read on the forward strand.
AGGAAAGACGATCAAATTCATGTGTATCATTGCGGCTCCGGAGGGATTGGAACATTTGCTTGCAAAACATCCGGATGTGCAGGTATATGTAGGGCAGTTGGATCGTTGTCTGAATGAAAACGCTTATATCTGTCCGGGCTTAGGAGATGCAGGTGACCGTATTTTCGGAACGAAATAGGTTCGATCCTTACAATAAAGAAAACAGGTAAGACAGGGTAAACCATGAAGGAAAAGAATGTTCAGCAGGAAAAACCGGAATCGGGATTAAGAAAAAGGAGAATTGTGTCTATCATAATTCTTCTTGTCTTTGTGGGGATTTTTGTTTTCTTATTTTTAAATATCGGGGTGCCTTTGGTAGAATTTGTTTCTGACAGCGAACGATTACGGGCGTGGGTAGATTCTAACTGGTTATGGAGCCGGCTTGCTTATACTGGTCTTGTGATCTTACAGATCATTGTTGCCTTAATTCCCGGTGAACCGTTTGAGATAGCTGCCGGATACGCATTTGGAGCAGTGGAAGGTACTATCATCTGTGTACTGGGAAGTACGATCGGCGGAACTCTTGTGTTTCTGCTGACACGACGGTTTGGAATAAAGCTGGTTGAGGTATTTGTGTCCATTGACAAGATTAACTCCATCCGGTTTTTAAAAGACAGTAAGAAAAGAGATATTTTATTATTCCTGCTTTTTTTTATTCCGGGTACGCCAAAGGATGCATTGAGTTATTTTGCCGGACTGACAAAGATTGATTTGAAAACATGGTTGTTGATTACCACCGTTGCAAAGCTCCCTTCTATCATAACATCGACGGTAGGCGGTAACGCCATAGGGATGGAAAACTACCAGTTTGCCATTATTGTCTTTGCAGCAACCTTGTTACTAAGCAGCGCCGGCCTGCTGTTTTATAATCATTATACCAAACGAAAGCAGGAAGAAGCGGCAGCTCTGGAAGCCGATTCGGATAAGGAAAGGAAGGAATCGGATTCTGAACGTAGTTGCAAATGAATTGCAGTTGCATCTTGACAATCGGTTAGGGACGTGTGATACTGGAATGGTATGCGGTGTTCCATAGCGATTGGAGGATTAAAATGGGAAAAAAGATCGGGGCGGTGCTAGTCATTGCCCTTTTATGTATCGGGATAGGTTTGGCTTGTCTAAGTGCCGGAACAGATAGCAAGGAAGACGGGGAAAACGGAGATCGTCTTCAGGTGGTCTGTACTGTTTTTCCGGCGTATGATTGGGTGTGCAGGATTGCCGGGGAAAAGGTAGAACCGGTGTATCTTATGGATACGGGTGTGGATCTTCACAGCTATCAGCCCTCGGCGGCCGATTTTGTCGCTATTGCGGAGTGTGATATTGTGATTTATGTGGGAGGACAGTCGGAAGCATGGATGCAGGCGGCGCTTGATAATTCGGTCAATGAGGATCTGCAGATACTTAACATGATGGAATTATTGGGAGATACGGTAAAGGAAGAAACTCTTACAGAGGGAATGCAGGAAGAACAGCATTGGTTCCGGACGGAAGAAGAAACGGAATATGACGAGCATGTATGGCTTTCTCTGCGAAATGCGGAGGTGATCTGTAATGCCATTACAAAGGCCCTCGTTCGGGCGGATAAGGAAAATGCTGCCTATTACGAAAATCGAAATCAGGAGTATCAGCAGGAACTGGCGAAACTGGATAAAGCATATGCGGATATGGTGGCAAAGGCAGCCACAAGGACGTTGCTGTTTGGCGACCGTTTCCCGTTCCGGTATCTGACAGAGGACTATGGATTGGAATATTATGCGGCGTTTCCGGGCTGTTCGGCGGAAACAAAAGCAAGCTTTGAAACGATTACTTTTTTGGCAGAAAAGCTGGAAAGTTGTCAGTTTACCGGCGTTTTGATCTTGGAAGATTCCAGTCCGGAGATTGCGCAGGCGATCATTGCAAATACAAAGGATAAGGATCAGTCGATTTTCGTATTGGATTCCCTTCAGTCTGTAGACCGTACAAAAATCGAAGAGGGCGTAACGTATCTTTCAGTCATGGAAAACAACCGGATCGTATTTGGACAGGCTCTGGGAATGGAGGAAGAAGCAAATGGCATTGATTAAGTGTCAGGGAGTGGCACTGGGTTATGAAGGAAAAGTCGTAACGGAAGAATTGAATTTTCAGGTAGAGCAGGGGGATTATCTTTGCATTGTTGGTGAAAACGGAGCCGGAAAAAGCACCTTGATGAAAGCACTGCTCCGGTTGATTGCACCGTTGCAGGGAACGATTGAAATCGGTGAGGGATTGCATGCGTCTGAGATCGGATATTTACCCCAGCAGACGCCGGTACAGAAAGATTTTCCTGCAACCGTATGGGAGATCGTGTTGTCTGGTTGTCTCAACCGCTGCGGTTGGAGACCTTTCTATAATAAGGAAGATAAAAAACGAGCCTTAGACGCCATGAGGAGGCTGGAAATAGATGACCTTTCCGCACAGAGTTACCGGAACCTGTCCGGTGGGCAGCAACAGAGGGTTTTATTGGCACGGGCACTTTGTGCCACCCGGAAAATGCTGCTTCTGGATGAGCCGGCAGCCGGCTTGGATCCCGTGGTGACTGGGGAATTGTATGAACTGATACAAAAGTTGAATCAGGAGGGAATTACTGTTATCATGATTTCCCATGATATAACGGCGGCGATCACTTATGCCAGTCACATTCTGCATATGGGAAGCCGGCGGCCCTTGTTTTTTGGAACAAAAGAAGCGTATCGGGATACAGACCTTTATCTAAGGCAGGGAGAAAGCGGGGTGACCGTTCATGCATAATGTTTGGCAGCAGTTGACCACCTATTTTCAATATCCGTTTATCCGTTATGCTATGATCGTGGGGATTTTGATCGCCTTATGCTCCTCCTTGCTTGGTGTGACGCTGGTGTTAAAACGGTATTCTTTTATCGGAGACGGATTATCTCATGTTGCGTTTGGGGCGTTAGCAGTAGGAACCATTTTTCAGATAGAGAACGACTTAATTGTGGTATTGCCGATTACTGTACTGGCGGCTGTTTTACTGCTGTGGACGGGACAGAATACAAAGATTAAGGGAGATGCCGCCATTGCTATGATCTCCGTTGCTTCGCTGGCGGTAGGGTATCTGATCATGAATGTGTTCTCCACCTCGGCGAATATCTCAGGAGATGTATGCAGTACATTATTTGGTTCCGCTTCGATCCTGACCCTTTCCCGAATGGATGTGTGGGTCAGTATTCTCATGTCTATCGTGGTGGTTGCCATCTTTATTCTTTGCTATAACCGGATATTTGCAGTCACTTTTGATTAAACCTTTGCAACTGCTACCGGAATCTCCGCTAGAAAATATAACCTGCTGCTTGCAGTGATCACAGCAGTGATCATCGTGCTTGCCATGAAGCTGGTAGGCTCCCTGCTGATCTCGGCGCTGGTGATCTTTCCGGCGTTATCTGCTATGCGGATTTTTCAGAGCTTTCGGCTTGTTATCATCTGTTCTGCTCTGTTGTCCATGCTCTGTGCCGGACTTGGTATCTTATTGTCTATTCTTGCCGATACGCCTGCCGGTGCCACGATCGTAGCAGTCAATATATTGGTTTTCTTCTTGTGTGCACTGATAGGGGTTCTCCTGAAAAGACAATAGAGGAATCCTATTGTATGATCCGTTCATTTTGTTGTATAACTAGAGTGTGGTTTATGGGAAAGCGATGTTAAAGGAAGCTGTGAAACCTGCCGACAGGGTGGAGGTGTGATAGATAGAATTGACTAAGAATATAATTTCAACCAAGGCAAATACCTTATACGCAATGAAAAATTTGATAACCCACGCCAGAATCGAGAAGATGTATATCTTAAGGGTAAAAGATTACTGGAGGGACAAAAACAAGGTTTGCAGAGAGATTCAGGACAGATTTGAAGGCTGTCGTATCGTAGTGCGAAGTTCCTCCAGCCACGAGGATAGCTGGAAAACCTCTAATGCCGGTCATTATAAGAGTGTTTTGGATGTGGATTCCGCCAGCTTAAATGAGATCCAGACCTCCATTGATGAAGTCATTGCTTCCTATGAAGAGGATATGGAGTCTGCGGCGGAGGAGCAGGTGCTGATTCAGCGTCAGGCAACGAATGTCTGTGTGAGCGGTGTAGTATTTACCAGAGATTTACGGGAAAACCGCCCGTATTATCTGGTGAATTATGATGATCTGGGTTCTACGGATTGTGTTACCAGCGGACGTGGCGGGAAAATGCTTTGGATCGCAAGGGACGTTGAACAGGACCAGCTGGAATTCCACTGGCAGCAGCTGATTCAGGCAGTACGGGAAGTGGAAAGCATTATAGAAGGAATCCCTCTGGATATTGAATTTGCGATCAACAGTAACAATCAGGTGATCTTGTTTCAGATAAGACCTTTGGCAGCCGCTAATTATCATACGTCCGGCTTTGATGAAACCAAGTTTTATATCTGTAAGCGGAAAATGAAGAAGGAATATGAAAAACGTCTGGATGTGCGGACCGGACAGCCTATGATCCTGTCAGATATGGCATTCTGGAATCCATCGGAAATTATCGGATCAAACCCCCGTCCGCTGGATTATTCCCTGTACCGCCGGATCATTACACATCGGGCATGGAATGAAGGACTGCGCCCGCTGGGATATTGCAGTCTGGATGAAGATCTGATGTATCAGGTGGGAAACAAGCCTTATATCAATCTGAATTATTCCTTTTATTCCCTGATACCGGCATCATTGCCGCAAACGCTGATTGATAAGCTGGTCAACTATTATCATGAACGGTTAAAGGAGGATTTATCGGCACATGATAAGATCGAATTTGAGATTGTGTTCAGCTGTTTTGATTTTATGACGGAGGAAAACAGCAAAAAATTATTGGAACATGGATTTTCCGAGCAGGAACGATGTCAGATTGTTACGGAAGTCAAGAAACTCACTATGGAAGCCATTTACGGGCATAAGGCGATCTTGGCACAGGATATGGGTTCCTTGAATATTCTGGAATTTACCCGTTCGGAAATTGAAAAGATAGGAGAAAACTGTAACAGCGTAAAAGAGTTGATTGAGACGGTAAAATGGCTGTTGGAAGCCATTACCCGGTATGGAACCCCGCAGTTTGCACGACAGGCAAGAATGGCGTTTATGGCGAGGGCTTTTTTGCGTTCTTTGGTGGAAGCCGGCTATTATACCCAAAGGGAAGCCGATCGTTTTATGCAGTCGATTTCAACCGTATCTACAGAATTCAACGAAGATTTTGAGTCCTATTCGGAAGGAAAGATGAGTAAGGAGGAGTTTGACTCAAAATATGGACATTTGCGGAGCGGTACATATAATATCCGCACGGAGCGGTATGATGCGATGAATTTTCGGCCGGTATCGGCAAAGGGCAGGCATATAAAAACAGAAAAAAATATCCATTTCCCTATGGAACCCCTTAAAAGGGCGTTACAGGAGCATGCAATGAATATCCCGGCAGAGGCGTTTCAAAAGTTTTTAGTTTCTGCGATCGAACAGCGGGAATATTTCAAATTTGAATTTACCCGTTCACTAAGTCTGGTGATTGAGTGGATCCGCAAGATTGGTCAGTTGATGGGATTTTTGATCGATGAGTTATCTTGGCTTACCATTGAGGATTTGGAGCGTTATGACCGGACGCTGGATATTGATGATTTAAAGGAGGAATGGACAGCTCTGATACAAAGACGGCATGAAGCATTTCGGCAAAACCGTCTGGTACTTCTTCCGGAACTGATCTTTTCATCTGGCAGCATTGATATTATTCCGGTCTATGAGGCAAGACCGAATTTTATAACCAGTAAGCGGGTGGCAGGCGAAGTAGTGCTTTTAGAGGAGGAACGGGATTCAAATATCAGTGGAAAGATCGTGGTAGTGCCGCAGGCGGATCCCGGCTATGAATGGATCTTTACCAAGAATATTAAAGGCTTTATTACAAAGTATGGTGGTGCGGCGTCGCATATGGCGATCCGTTGTGCCGAATTTGATATTCCGGCAGCGGTAGGGTGCGGAGCGAAGTTATATGCCAGTATTTCCAAGATGGCATATCTGGAATTGGACTGTAAAAACGGAACGATCCAAGAGGGTATCCAGTATAAGAATCTGCATGCCTTGATTACCCAGCGGGAGGGTGTGAATCAATACGGTGATGCCACGGATATTCTGGAATCAAAGTATATTCGCTTCTATGAGCTGATGGGATTTATTCCGAAACCGGTATCGAACCATACGAAGAATTTTGAACGGTTATTTGATGACAAGATTGACCTGTTGATCGTAGTGGGCGGAGGCGCTTTGGATCCAAAGTGGTATGACCGGGAGCATGAGGAGGAAACCCAGCCCAATCGGGATCGGACGGAAGAAAAGATGATCAAATACTGTGTTGAACATGCGATCCCTATCGTAGCGACCTGTAGGGGAATGCAGTATATCAACGTATTGTATGGCGGAAAGTTATCCTATCATCCAAAGCTGCCGGTAGAACGCCCAAGAGGTAAGGATCATAAGGTGCATCTGCTTACGGAAAACAGAGATATTTATGTAAATAATTACCATCAGGATGTGATCTTTGAAGGCGGGTTAGCCCCCTGTTTTACCCCTATGGCCATCGATGAAGAAAATCATATTATCGAAGCTTATTATTCGGAAGAAATGAAACTGCTAGGGCTTCAATGGCATCCGGAGCGGCAGTTTGAAACCGGGGAGGCGGAAGAAGAAACCAGGCGTATTATCGTGAATTTTATACAAAAGCATATTCATTAAGATAAGTCCAAAGATAGTAATAATATCTATAAAATATAGCAGCGGCACAGGCATTTTTCACAAAAATTTAAAACCGCCAATTTTCAACTTACTTTTTTCGGCTTGATAATGTTAAAATAAGAATAGCTGGTTCGGCCGATTAAAATGCTAAAAAATGGATAGAATAAGAGTAGTGAAGGTAGGAAAGAACAGGAGGAAGTGCAATGTTTGAAATTGGCGATTATATTGTATGCGGCAATAACGGCATTTGTATCGTGGAAAATGTTAATACCATTGAAGTTCCCGATGTTGATCCAAACAGACTCTACTATATCCTGCGTCCGGTGTTTGCAAAGAGCAGTGTGGTATATATTCCGGTAGATAATGATAAGATCATCATGCGGAAGGTTTTAACAAAAGAACAGGTAAATGAATTGATCGACCGGATTCCGGAAATTGAAACGATCGGTGAAAGTAATGACAAACAGCGGGAAGAGCGGTTTAAGGAATGTATGCGGCGGTACGATTGCAGTGACTGGATTCGAGTGATCAAAACCTTATATCTGCGGAAGCAGGAGCGGGTAGAGCGGGGACAGAAGGTAACAGCTACAGATGCCAGGTATCTGAAAACAGCGGAAGATAACCTGTATGGTGAATTTGCAATGGCATTAGGAATCGAAAAAAACCAAGTGGAAGAATTTATCGAAAAACGAATTGGCAGTCATAAGGAATGAATGAAAAATATCCTCTTTCGGATTTTCCGGAAGGGGATATTTTTTTGTTTTGCATAGTTAAGTGAGCCGCTTATGGGAAATGATGAATTCCAAAGCCAGCCTTTTATAGACAATCCCTGCGGTTTATTGTATAGTAGGATAGATAAAAGAACGTATATGAAAAAGGTGAAAAAATGGATACATCTCTAAAACAGGACGAAACCGGAAAAAACGCACAGGCGCCCATCCTGCCTGCCGTTAAACAGGCGCTGCTGGATATGGTTGATAAAAATGCGTATATGAAACGGTTAAAGATCGAGCTTTTAGATATTCAAAAAGGCTTTATTAAAAGCAGGCTTTGGGTGACGCAGGAGGTCTTAAATCCCTATGGTTCCGTTCATGGCGGCTGTCTGTATTCGCTGGCGGATATTACTGCCGGACTGGCTGCCAGTACTTATAATGTATATTCCTCTACCATCGACGGACATATGGAATATGTGTTGCCGGCTATGAATACGGAATTTATCATCTGCGAGGCAAGGGAGATTCATCAGGGACTGCATGTTTCCTTATATGAAGCATGGCTGTATGATGATAAGAACCAGCTGGTGGATAAGGCAGGCTTTACCTTCTATATGATGCGCCGCAGCATCGTACCGGAAGAAGAAAGTAAGGGACGTTTTTAAGAAACGGGAATAAGATAGTTAGGAAAAGAGGTAGGAGCATATGAAAATGAATCCGGAGGCGACAAGGCAAATCGAAAAAGCAGTAAAGGAAATCACGGATAATTATCGGGCCAATGATGTGCTGATGGCCAAAGGAGAATGCCGGCTGCCAAGCCGCAGTGCCATTATCCTGATGATCAAGGAGCTTCGCCGGGTGATGTTTCCCGGATACTTTGGGGAAGAGAATCTCGCAGATCGGGTCGGTGATTATTTTGTAGGTTCGCACATCAACCGTATTTATTTATGCCTGAAGGAACAAATCGTAACTGCATTGGTTTATCATCATGCAGTACAGGTAGAACAGGCAAGGCAGGAGGAAAAGGAACACTTAGACGCATTGACCTGTGAAGAAGCCGGGCGGCAGGCGGAAGAAATCTGCCAGTATTTTATCAGTCGGCTGCCTTACATTCAGCAGATGCTCTTAAAAGATGTGCAGGCTGGCTTTGATGGTGACCCTGCGGCACAGAGTAAAGAAGATATTGTAGCCTCCTATCCCGGTATGTTTGCCATCTATGTTTATCGGATTGCCCATGAGCTGTATCAAAAGAAGGTTCCGTATATTCCCAGAATCATGACGGAGTATGCCCATAGCCGGACCGGGATTGACATTAACGCAGGCGCACAGATCGGAGAATATTTTTTCATTGATCATGGTACGGGCGTGGTAATCGGTGAAACAACAAAGATTGGGAATCATGTGAAGCTGTATCAGGGTGTAACCTTAGGCGCTCTTTCTACCCGTATGGGTCAGCAGCTTGCAGGTGTAAAACGGCACCCTACCATTGAAGATTATGTAACGGTTTATTCCGGTTCCACGATCTTAGGCGGCGATACCGTGATTGGGGAGGGAAGTATTATCGGTGGTAATGCGTTTATTACGGAATCTGTAGCCCGCAAAACAAAGGTCATAGTCAAAAAGCCGGAAATGACCTTTCAGGGAGAAGCAAATGTACCTTTTGACATAAATACATGGATATGGGAAATTTAATTGGCTTCCGTTAAACGGAGATTCAGTTCCGATTGATAATAATCGGCCTGATCAGCGTCGCCAAGCTTCCGATAACAACGGATCAGCCCTTCAAGTGGCAGCGTATTTCCGTAATGCAGGGCAAGCTCGCATTGGGTTTCATATGCCCCGTTATAATACCAGAGGATTGCTTCTTCGTATTCCTCCAGGGCTTCGTAGTAGTTGCCCAGACAGGTGCAGATTTCTGCGCTTCCCTGTCCCTGCGCAAAGTTTTTTAAGGCGTTTCCCAGAATCAGGTGGGGATCCTGTTCCAATACGCCGCATTTTACGAGAACGCACTGAACCGCACGCAGTTCGTCTTCTTTCAATACCTGTTTTGATAATGAAGCAAAATAATCCTTTGCCTCTTTAAAATCCTTTGGTGTGCCGGCGATAAATAATTCCTTTGCATACATGATATTCAGCTTTGGCGAAAGGACGGTTCCGGAATGGATCAAAGCACGAAGATTTGCAAAATCCCGGTCGCTGTGGCTTTCATGGGGCTTATGGATGATCGCAATGTCGCTGTCAAAGATCACCGGTTCCAGACGAAGCGTTTCATGAAGCGGGTCTTGCCAGTAAAATTCCCGCAGACGTTTTAGCAGCTTGGGGCGGTATTCCTTATCGTAGTTATAGGTAGTACCATATTCTAACTGATTCGTATAGTACATCTGAACAATATCAATTTCCGGCAGCAGGACCCGTTTTAAGTCTAAGATCTGACGGATATTTTCTGCATCGATCATTTCGTCCGCATCAGCGGTATAGATGTATTCCTTTGTCGCTTTGGAAAACGAAAAATTCCGTGCGGCAGAGAAATCGTTGTTCCACGGGAAGTCAAAAACGTGCTTGGTATAGGCGGCTGCGATTTCTTTAGTCCGGTCAGTAGACCCGGTATCTACAATGATGATCTCATCTGAGAATTCCTTCACACAGTCCAGACAACGGGCAAGGACACGTTCTTCATTTTTAACGATCATACAGGTACTTATAGTTATCATAGAAGGCTCCTTTTCATTTGCTATGGCGGCAAATACATGCACGGTAACTTTCCCTGCAGGGATTTGCGGTCTATGTGTTCCCATCATGGCATCTTGCCTGCCGGTATTATTCGATTTATAGTATACCATATCTAAAAAAAGACGGAAACCGATTTCTGGTTTGGAAAAGAGGAAACCGTAAAAAACTAGACGATTTTTCACAGCTGTGTTACCATAGGTAGGAAGCATAAAAAGGAAAGGACGGAGGAAAAATGGAACAGGTTACGATAAAGATCAAGTATTTAAATGATGAAATCATACGCTTAAAATATATAGATGGGAAATCCGATTGGATCGATCTGCGGGCGGCAGAACGGGTAGAATTAAAAGCAGGGGAATTTAAATTGATTCATCTTGGCGTTGCCATTCAACTGCCTCCCGGTTATGAAGCCCATATCGTGCCGAGGAGCAGTACCTATAAGAATTTTGGCATTTTGCAGGCAAATTCCATAGGGATTATTGATGAGAGCTATTGCGGACCCAATGACTGGTATCGGTTTCCGGCGCTGGCTATGCGGGATACGGTAATCGAGGTGAATGATAGGATCTGTCAGTTTCGGATTGAAAAACATCAGCCGCAGATTCACTTTGAAGAGGTAAAGGAACTGGAAGGAGTAGATCGGGGCGGCTTCGGAAGCACCGGTACTCGATAAGACGGGAAGAAAGGATAAAAGGTATGCAGGTCAGTTTATTGGTATATTTTACAAACCTTTCATATTTCTTATATTTTTTGATATTATATGCGGAACGGATCCAGAGCCTGGTGCGTAGTATACGGAAGGGAAATCCCTTCACGTCCGGACTGAATCGTTATATGTATGGTCTGACGTTCTTATCCTTAAGCAGTACGCTGATTTATCTGCTGATAGCAGGAAGGCCTATGTTTATCGGTTTGTTTACCAGAGATGCAGCGGTATATGCACCGGATCATTTTTTGTTATTGGGAATCGGAGCAGGGATTTTGTTGTTTTCCGGCATGGTACATACCGAATTTACGATTCCGGGGTTACAGTTTGGGGCTTATGGTGCGTTGGTAGCGGCAATGGTGCTGCAGACGGTCGAAACCGAACCAACCGGTGCGGGGCCGTGGCTCACGCTTGCCTATATCGTTTCATATGCGATGGCGATTCCGGTTGTTTATCCCTCTGAGATTCAAAGGAAACGACTTTTTCATATCCTTGAATCTGTGGTATCCTTTCTCATGATCGTGATCTTTACCGGAATGCTGACCGGAATGCTGCCACCGTTTCATTTGGCATTTTTGCTGTTTGCCCTCATCGGGGATAGTGTGGTTCTGGCTATGCGCTGGAAGGAATATGTAAACAGCTTTGTACTGATATTTTTGGTATTGACGGTTGTTCTATGGCTGGTGGTTTTCGGAAGACCGTATGCGTTGATATATTTCCTGGCATAAATGCTTAGCCTCCGGACAACAGGATATGCGTACAGGCCGGAAAGTTTTGTATCAGAATCATAAAAAAAGAATGAAAAGTCTATTAAGAATCAGGGATTTTCTTGCAATATCCACTGGCTTTTGTTACATTTAAAGGACGGTCAAAAACATACCGCATGCAAGGGAAATCCAAAAGAGGTAAAATGATGAAGGGATATGCTTTTTTACAGAATCGGGATTGTGAATATTTTCCCTGCCATGCGGATATGGAAACAGAGGCATTTAACTGCCTGTTCTGTTACTGTCCGCTTTATGGATTGAAAGAAACCTGCGGCGGTGATTTCCGGTATCTAAAGGACGGTACAAAGGATTGTTCCCAATGCAGGATTCCCCATCAGCCGGATGGATATGCATATATAAGCAAATATAAAAATGAACTTCTGGAATTAGGAAAGCGCAGGGATAACACGGAACATCCTTAGCGGTTTGTGAGACAGATCGGATAGAATGATATAAAGGAGTGACAATATGCTGAAGACACTGGGAAGGCATATCAAAGAATTTAAAAAGGCGTCCATTTTAACCCCTCTTTTTATGCTGCTTGAGGTTATGATGGAGACGGTCATACCGTTGATGATGGCGTCGATCATTGATCACGGTGTTAATGTACCGGGCGGAAATATCCGCCATATCATCACCATTGGGATTTTTATGGTGGCAGCGGCGGGAATCGGCTTATTTGCAGGGATTATGGGCGGAAAATATGGGGCGTATGCTTCTGCCGGATTCGCACGGAATCTTCGAAAGGGAATGTTTCAGAACATACAGAATTTTTCCTTTTCCAATATTGATAAATTCAGTACCGCCGGTCTGATCACCCGGTTGACGACAGATGTAACCAATATTCAGAATGCATATATGATGGTATTGCGAATGGGAACGAGGGCTCCGGCCAGCCTGATCTGTGCAATGGCGGCTGCTTTTTTGATCAATGCAAAAGTAGCAAGCGTATACCTGATCGCAGTGATCATACTGGGCGGTATCTTAGGCTTTATCATGGTGCGAGCGTATAAATACTTCAATAAGGTGTTTCGGAAGTATGATGACCTGAATGCCAGCGTACAGGAGAATGTTTCTGCGATCCGTGTGGTAAAGGCATATGTAAGGGAAGAATATGAAACCGATAAATTCGCACAGGCAAGCGCTAAGCTCTATAATATGTTCATAAAAGCAGAAACCATACTGGTCTATAATATGCCGATCATGATGACAACGGTATTTACCTGTATCTTGGTCATCAGCTGGCTGGGGGCGCATATGATCGTGGCCGGGAATCTGAGCACCGGCGACCTGATGAGCCTTCTTGCTTATTGTATGAATATTCTCATGAATCTGATGATGCTTTCTATGGTGTTCGTTATGATCAGTATGAGTATGGCAAGCGGCGAACGGATCGCTGAGGTGTTAAATGAAACCAGCGATATTCAAAATCCAGACAAACCGGTTATGGAAGTGGCAGATGGAAGCATTGCGTTTCATAATGTGAATTTCCGGTATCGGCAGGAGGAGGGCGAACCGGTCTTAAAGAATATCAATCTTTCTATACACTCCGGAGAGACGATTGGAATCATCGGGGGTACAGGAAGTGCCAAAACCAGTTTGATCAGCCTGATTAGCCGTCTGTATGATGTAACGGAAGGAAGCGTATCCGTTGGCGGTGTCAATGTAAAGGATTATGATCTGGAGACTTTGCGGAATCAGGTTTCCGTGGTACTGCAAAAAAATACTCTCTTTAGCGGGACCATCTATGAAAACCTGCGGTGGGGAGATAAAGATGCGACAGACGAGGAATGCCAAAATGCCTGTCGTCTGGCTTGTGCAGATGAATTTATCGAAAAACTTCCGAAAAAATATGATACATACATTGAGCAGGGAGGAACGAATGTCTCTGGCGGTCAGAGACAGCGGCTTTGTATTGCAAGAGCATTGTTAAAGAAACCACGCATCTTGATTTTGGACGATTCCACCAGTGCGGTGGATACAGCGACGGATGCAAAGATACGGAAAGCCTTTGCGGAGGAAATACCGAATACCACGAAGCTGATCATAGCCCAGCGGATTTCCAGCGTACAACATGCAGATCGGATTATAGTCATGCATGAGGGGGAAATTGACGGAATCGGAACCCATGATGAACTGTTGAAGACGAATGCCATCTATCGGGAGGTCTATGAATCTCAGACTTCAGCCGGTGGAGATTTTGATGAAATTAAGGACTAGGAGGGAAATGCGATGCCATCGAGACAGGCAATGAGGGCAAGACAACCGATGCCTAAAAATGCGGGAAAGGTGCTAAAGCGTTTATTTGGAATCTTGTTTCGACGTTACGGTGTAAGTCTTGCTATAGTAGCTGTTTGTATTATTATCAGCGTTTTGGCAAATGTACAGGGAACGATGTTTATCCAGACGCTGATCGATGAATTTGTTACGCCGCTGCTTCAGGCGGAGACGCCGGATTTTCAGCCGTTGTTACGGGAGATTCTTCGGGTGGCAGTCTTTTACGGTGTGGGGATCATCGCCTCTTATACTTATAACCGGATCATGATAAATGTAACCCAGGGAATGTTAAAATATTTCCGGGATTCTTTGTTTCAAAAAATGGAACGACTTCCCATTAAATATTTTGATACCCATGCACATGGTGACATAATGTCGATTTATACCAACGACACGGATACATTAAGACAGATGATCAGTCAGACGATTCCACAGCTGTTTTCCAGCACGATTACCGTCATCAGCACGGTGGTATGCATGGTGGTTCTAAATATCCCTTTGACTGTGCTGACTTTGCTCATGGTGGGGATCATGCTTGTGCTGGCAAGGAAGATCGGCGGTCTGTCTGCTAAATATTTTATTGCTCAGCAGCAGGATATTGGAAAGCTGAACGGATATGTCGAAGAGATGATGGAAGGGCAGAAGGTTGTGAAGGTTTTTTGCCATGAGGAAGAAACCCTGCAACAGTTTAACCAGTTAAATGACCAGTTGTTTGAAAGCGCTTACCGGGCAAATAAATTTGCGAATATTTTAGGGCCGGTCAACGCCCAGCTTGGCAATATCAGCTATGTAGTCTGTGCGATTGCAGGCGGAATCCTTGCCATTGGCGGAGTTGGCGGATTTACCTTAGGCGGATTGGCGAGCTTTTTGACGTTTAATAAGAGCTTTAATATGCCGATCAACCAGATCAGTATGCAGATCAATGCGGTCGTTATGGCATTGGCAGGTGCGGAACGGGTATTCCGTCTGATGGACGAAGAACCAGAAGTAGATGAGGGCTATGTAACTTTGGTGAATGCAAAACGGGAAAACGGAACGCTGGTTCCCTGCCCGGAACGTACCGGATTATGGGCATGGGAGCATAAGCATCAAAACGGTGACGAGACTACCTATGTGGAACTGCGGGGGGATGTTGTATTTGATGATGTAGACTTTGGCTACACAGATGAGAAAATCGTGCTGCATAATGTAACGCTGTATGCAAAGCCGGGACAAAAGATCGCATTTGTCGGTTCCACAGGAGCCGGCAAGACGACGATCACGAACTTGATCAATCGGTTTTATGATATACAAGACGGGAAGATACGATATGACGGAATCAATGTCAATAAAATGAAAAAGGCAGATCTCAGGCGTTCATTGGGCATTGTGTTGCAGGATACGCATTTGTTTACCGCTACGGTACGGGAAAACATTCGTTATGGACGGTTGGATGCGACCGATGAAGAAGTAGTGGCAGCAGCAAAACTGGCAAATGCAGACGGGTTTATCCGAAGACTTCCCAAGGGCTATGATACGGTATTGACCGGAGACGGCGCAAACTTAAGCCAAGGTCAGCGGCAGCTGTTAGCCATTGCCAGAGCCGCAGTAGCGGATCCGCCTGTATTGATCTTAGACGAAGCCACCAGCTCTATTGATACACGGACGGAACGACTGGTACAAAACGGTATGGATAAACTGATGGAAGGCAGGACCACATTTGTGATCGCACATCGTCTTTCTACCATACAAAACAGTGATTGTATCATGGTACTGGAACAAGGCAGGATCGTGGAACGGGGAACCCATGAGGAACTGATACAGGAAAAGGGACGGTATTATCAGTTATATACCGGAAATTCCGTTTTGACGTAAAAGCAGGAGGAAATTTATATGGCGTTTCGTTTTGGGATAATTGGAACCGGATATATGGCGGAAGCCATGGCGGATACAGTCAGGCAGATGAAGGACGTTGAGTTATATGCAGTTGCTTCCCGGACAGAGGAGAAGGCGGAAGCATTTGCAAAACGGTACGGTGTGAAAAAATATTATGGAAGTTATCGTGCACTGATGGAAGAGGACGCCGTAGAGCTGATTTATATTGCTACGCCGAATCATCTGCATTATGAACAGGCAAGAGCCTGTATCCAGCATGGAAAACCGGTGTTGCTGGAAAAACCGTTCACGCTGAATGAGCAGCAGGCACAGGCATTGATCGATCTGGCGGAAAGAAATCATGTGTTTCTGTGCGAGGCAATGTGGGTGCGGTTTATGCCGCTGATGCAGCAGTTGAAAAAGGAGATAGAAGCCGGACGGATCGGAGAAGTTACTGCCGTAACTGCAAATATCGGATATGATCTGAAAGAAAAAGAACGGGTCAACCGTTTGGATATGGGTGGTGGCGCTTTGTTGGACATTGGCGTTTATCCCATTACGTTTGCGTTGCAGATTCTGGGGAAGGAAATAGAAACCATCTCCACTTCTATGGTGCCGATGAATTCCGGGGTGGATGCTCAGGAGTTTGTGAACCTGGTTTATGAAAACGGAGCGGCAGCCGGGCTTTATGCGACCATGCTCTCTAATACGGATAAGCAGGGGAAGATTTATGGAACGGAAGGTTATATCGTTGTAGAAAATATCAATAATTATGCCGGTTATCAGATATATGACCGACAGGGAGACCGGATAGACAGTATCGAAAGGCCGGAACAGATAAGCGGTCTGGAATATGAAGTGCAGGCGTGTATCCATGCCATTCAAAAGGGTGCACTGGAATGCCCGCTTATGACGCATGCAGATACCTTGTTTTTGATGCGGATACTGGATACGGTTCGAAAGGCATGGAATCTGCGGTATCCTCAGGAAGAACCGGTATAAAAGTATTGTCCGTTTCCGTCGCCTATGGATTCCTGTATTTCATTGATGATAAAAGCGTAGATTTTTTCGTAAGTTGCAGCCGTATAATGCAGCCCGTCAGGGCTGGAAAATCCCTGGGATAAAAGATAATGATAGGTATCAATATAACGGATAGGAAATGTCTCTGTATCGTCAGAGGCATTTTCTTGGTTATAGCTATCGATCCACGCCTGCATACTTGCATTAAAGGCCTCAATACGGGCATTCGAAACACTGGTGCAGGAGGCAGTGCAGGGATTGACAGAAACTATATAAACAGGGCAGTCTGCCCAGTATGTCCGGGCATAAGATGCATAAAGGGCTTCATATTGATATAGATTTCCCAAGTCATTGACGCCAAGATTCAGAATGATGATGGAAGGGGAAATCTCGGTCAGCTCAGGTTTGGCGGCCAGCCAGGAGTAGCCTTTTCCCACCTGCGCCAGAAAAGAGATATTCTCCAGATCATACCCGCTGCGGTTCAATGCTTGGTTCATGCCGACGGTTCTGGAATCGCCCACGAAAAGGACAGGATAGTTTGGGAGATAAGTCAGCGTATTGGAAGAGTGGATATGCGGAACCGAACCTACCGGCACAGGCTGGGGTGCGGCGATATAGGTGCGGCATGACTTTGGGTTATCAAAGCTGCAGAAGGTTAGCAAAAGGAGAATGTCGATTATAAGAAGAGAAATCGTTATTCGTTGTTTCATAAATAAAACCTCCATTCCAGACATAGGTTTACCACGATGAAGAAGTCATATTTTAATGAATTTTGCAGGAAGCGTTCGACATGGGAGTTTGGTTACGGTGGCTGGACACATATGGCATTAGTTGCTATAATAAGGGATATGAAAAAGATATAGGCTGCAAGGAAATGAAAGCGGGTAGATAGAATGGATGAGGCATTATTCTGGAAGATATTGAATATCAATCCTACAAAAAATGAATCGGAAATAAAAGAACGGTATCATGAACTGCTGCGGGATGTAAACCCGGAAGATGATCCGGAGGGATTCAAACGTTTGCGGCAGGCATATGAGGGTGCGTTGGAACTGGCAAAGGCGAAAGAGGAAACGGAAACCGGAGAAAAGAAACCGAAGGATGAAATTGATCTTTGGCTGGAGCGGATACAGGAGATTTACTGGTATAACGATACGAGAAACGACCCGGAGGTTTGGCGGGAAGCATTTCAAGATCCGGTTTGTATTGCTTTGGATACCGCATTGGAGGCACGTGATCGATTTCTCGTTTTTTTAATGAGCCATAATTATCTGGGGCAGACAATTTGGCAGATAATTGATAAGGAATTTAACATAATAGCGGATCAACAGGAATTGTTAGAAAACTTTCCAAAGGATTTTTTGGATTTCCTCTGTTACCAGATTAAAAATCCTAACTTTTTTGCTTATGAGTACCTTGAGATAACAGGCTTGGATGAGTCGGAGATCCAGTTGGATAGTTATATCGGTGCATATATGAGGATTAAGGGGCAGATCAATCGGGAGGAATACGAAGGCGATATATGGCGGCAGTTGGATGATCTAAAGGCATACGAGGTATATCATCCCTATGAAGATGTGGAGCGGGTACGTCTGTATCTGCGTGAAAACCGGATAGAAGAAGCCGCCGCCCTGCTCCCAAAGCTGGAAGGATTTGCCGGGGAAGATGCTTATATCGCTTTTTACACAGGAAGGATTTATTCAGAGCAGGGAAACGATGCAAAGGCACTGGAATATTGGAATTGGATCATTGAAGAGAGACCGGAACACAATGTTTCCTATTTTGCCAGGATACGGGTGATTCGTTATCTGCTTAAGCAGCAGGACTATCTGACTGCAAAAGATCGGATCATGGAACTTTTTGAGATCAATGGCAGAGATGAAACGGTTCTGGAGCTGATGCGGGAAGTAAATCTCCCGTTGATCGAATATTACCGGAGCTTGGCTGAAAAAGAACCGGAAAATAAACAGCATATGGTAGAAGCCTGCTGGTGTATGTTTCAGAACGAAATGTTTCAGGAAACCTTAAACGAGCTGGAAGCGTTACAGATTCAGCCGGAGGAAGCGGAATACTATGATTATGTAAATATGAAGGGACGCTGTTTTCTGGGACTGGAAAAATACGAGGAGGCGATCCCCTATCTGCTGCGTTGGGATGAATGCAGAAAAAATTTGATCGACGACGGTTCGGAAAAATATCAGAAGCGGCAGTCCAGAGAGGGCTTTATCAAATCGGCGATCGGAGCTGCTTATCAGAACCTGAAACGGTTTGATGAGGCGGAAGCCTATTTAAAAGAAGGAATCCGACTGGAACAGGATAAGGCGATCCGGCTTCCCTTTATGGACCGGCTTGCACTGCTGTACTATGATAATGAAAAGTATGAAAGCTGTGTTGATGTGTGTACCGATATTATAGAGGAGGATCCGGGGTATTATCCCGCATATCTGCGTCGGCAGCAGGCATATCATACTATGCGGAACGGACAGGGTGTGGTAGATGATTATTACAATGCTATACGGGTCTACTCGAAATATTATAAGCCCTATCTGCTGGCGCTGGAGGTTTTTTGTGCGTTCCATCAGTATGAAGATGCAAAGAAGGTTATTGAAACCGCAAAGGAACAGGGTGTTGAGCATGAAACACTGAAATTTTATGAGATTCGTGTGTGCAGACACCTTGCACAGTCAGAAGAAGAATATCGACAGATCATGGAGCTTTGTCAGAGATTAAAGCAGGAATTAAAGGCAAAAACGCTTGAAAAAGAGAAAACAGAGACAGAGCTTGTAAAAGAAGAGATGTGGAGAGACAGTGCCTCTAACACGGAAGTGAACATGGAGGAACTGACATATGAAGAAATCCTTATATATATGGATCTGGGACAAAGCGACGTTGCGATGAAGATGATCGTATCGGAGTTAAAAAAAGGAAATCAGGATTTCCGTTTGCATTATATCAAGGCGGATATTCATCAGATGCAGAAGGAATATCCTCAGGCGCTGACGGAATATAACTGGCTAAGCCAACGTATGCCGGATAATGATAATATCGACTTTGACCGGGGACTTTGTTTGCGGAAAATGAACAGAACGGAGGAAGCCTTACAGGCATTTCAGACCGCATTAAAAAAGAATCCGGAGCATCCCAGAGCAAATCATGAAATGATGCGGATCTATTCCAAGTGGTTTGACAATTATGAACTGCGTTTTGCGTATGGCGAGGCACTCCGCCATATCAATGCACAGCTGAAGATCGATCCGGATGCGTATTATTATATTGAACGTGGCCTTCTTTATATGGATAATTATAATATGGATATGGCACTTGCGGATTATAAAAAGGCGTTGGAGCTGGAACCGGATAATCTGTATGCGTACAATAATATCGGTTATGTTCTGCGAATGAAAAAACAGTTTCAGCAGGCAATCCCTTACTTTCAGCAATCCATTTCACATATGAAGGAAGGAGAAACCTTACTGCCTTATACCAATATGGCAAAATGCTATGAAGCGTTGTATATGCCCAAACGTGGGATCGAAGTGTTACAGGAGGCATTAAAGGTATTTCCGGAAAGCAGTTCTCTTCATAAGACATTAGGAGAATTATATCAGCATGCCGGTCAATATGGAGATGCGAAGGAGATATATAAAAAAGCATTCAATGACAAACTGCTTTCACAGACCGGTTTTTATAAAAATATGGTAAAGACCTGTATTTTGGAAAATTCTCTGCAGGAGGCGGAAGAATATCTAAAAAAGTGGGTCAGTATTACAAAAAAAGATACCAAAACTACTGCTGATTGGGATAAACGAATGGAAGCATTCGAGCAGATGGGAACCTATTATTTTTTCCGCCGGGAGCTGAAGCAGGCAGTCAAGTTTCTGGAGAAAGCGGTAAAAATTGCGGTTACACATCATTTTTACTACGCATGGGCAGGGCGCAATCTGGCACTTTCCTATATGCTGCTGCATCAGCCGGGCAGGGCAAAAGCGATGGCGGCACAGACAATGGAAATGATGATGAGAGGCGAGAAGATACCGTTCGGGCTTTTAGAGCGGGAGCCGGAAGATCCGCAAACGGAAAGGGCATATCTTGCGTATCGCCCTTTGGCCGCTTCCCGGTTGAATCAATTTGCACTTTTTCATGCCTGTATGGGAAATTGGGAACGGGCGGAGGAATATGAAAAGAAAAGCGAACAGATTCCCATGTGCAGGAACTGTGGATATGGAGCCTGCTCGGATGCGTTTTTGACACTTGCCTATTTTGCGGAGATTCGTGGAGATATAGCGAAAGCGATTGAATGGTACAAGCAGACACTGAAGTACAATCCGGCGGATGAGGAGGCCAAGCTGATTATTCAGACACTGCAAAAAAAGATAGAAAGGTGATCGACATGATAATAGGAATTGACTTAGGGACGACCAATAGTCTGGTCGCATATTATACGGAAGAAGGACCGAAAATCATTCCCAATCGTCTTGGAAAGGCATTGACCCCTTCCGTAGTGGCTGTGGAGGGAGATCAGATATATGTAGGTGAGACAGCAAGAGAGCGGATGCTGCTTTATCCGGACTCCGGCGCCAGTGTGTTTAAACGAACCATGGGCAGTGATAAAAAGTACCGTTTGGAAAAGCATTTCTTTTCATCAGAGGAATTGTCCTCTTTTGTGCTGCGTTCCTTAAAGGAGGATGCTGAGGTTTTTTTGGGAGAACCGATTACAGAGGCGGTGATCAGTGTACCGGCATATTTTAACGATGCGAGAAGAAAAGCGACGAAACGTGCGGGAGAACTGGCAGGATTGAATGTGGAACGGATCATCAGTGAACCGACGGCAGCGGCCATTGCATACGGGTTATATGAATGTAAGGAAGACGCAAAGTTTCTGGTTTTCGACTTAGGCGGCGGCACCTTTGACGTTTCCATTCTGGAATTATCCGGTTCTATCCTTGAGGTACGGGCGGTAGCAGGCGATAATTTTTTGGGCGGAGAGGATTTTACTAAAGTTCTGGAGGATATGTTCTATGAAAAGATGAAGGAGTTCCATCGGGAAACGTTAGACAGAAAGACGGAAAAATATATTCATAAGCAGGCGGAACTATGTAAGATCGGCTTTGGGGAACATCGTACTTCAGTCATGAGCTGTGTCATCAATGAGAAAACCTATGAGATGGAGGTCGAATTATCCGAATATGAAAAGAAATGTGAGGACTTGTTAGAACGAATTCGGGTTCCGGTGAAAAAGAGCCTGATGGATTCCCGTCTGCGGTTATCTGAGATTGATAAAGTAGTTTTAGTAGGCGGCGGAACCAAGCTTCCGGTGGTACGACGGTTTGTAGGCAAGCTGTTTCGCACCCTTCCGGATACCAGTATCAATCCGGATGAAGCGATTGCTATGGGGGCGGCTATTCAGGGCGCCATGAAGGAACGGAAGGATTCGATACGGGAAGTGATCTTAACGGACGTCTGTCCCTTTACGCTTGGGACGGAAGTAGTAGTTGAGCGGGAAAACGGCGGCTATGAAGAAGGACATTTTTGCCCGATCATTGAACGGAATACGGTAATTCCTGCCAGCCGGACAGAAACTCTGTATACCATAAGGGACAATCAGACGCAGGTATGCGTTAATGTATTGCAGGGAGAGAGCCGGTTCGCAGTGAATAATCTGCTGCTGGGCGAATTAAATGTAACGGTTCCTAAGGGGCCAAAAGGAAAAGAAAGCATTGATGTTACCTATACCTATGACGTGAATTCCATTCTGGAGGTACAGGTAAAGGTAAATTCCACTGGGGAAATCATTAAGCAGATCTTAAAGGGGCAGCAGGTCGATATGACGGATGAAGAGATTGCGGCACGTATGGAAGAATTGGCTTATCTGAAGATTCCACCGAGAGAACAAGAGGAAAATAAGCTGCTGCTGTTACGAGGGGAACGGTTATATGAAGAGAATCTGGGAGAGGATCGACGTGTGATTGAGCGGGCATTGCAACGGTTTGAAATGGCCTTGAATACGCAAGATCCTGCCCGTATTGAGGCGGCAAGAACGGATTTTCGGGAATTTTTGGAGGAATGGGAGGAAGTATAAAAGTATTCGATAGGATTCCTTCCTTAATGAAAAAACAAATATAATAAAAATGAAACAAGGACAGTAGCTCAAGAGGGGGAAAGAGTACTGTCCTTATTTTGGGAGTTAAAGTATGTAAATGAGGGAGGGTTCCAACAGAGACCATAGATCCAGCGTCTGTGAGATGGGATTCTAAACAGATTTTGAATTTATCTCTGAAGAAACCTTTTATTTACAGTGCTATAATACCACGATTATTTGATAAAATATATCAATTTTCAGCTATATTTTGTAATTTTACGTCATATTTAAGAAAAAAATATAGAAGTTTATCGGATTTGGAAGAAAAATGAATTTGTACCTGTATGGACAATACGGCATGCTATTGCTTGCGGAGCTTGAAAGTTTGTTGTATAATCTGTTATATGCAGTGGTTGGTAGGCCTATCACGCAGATACAAGAGGAAGGAACTTAGTTTAAGGAGGGTATTTAACATGGGAATTTTAAAGAGATTTAAGGACATTATGGCATCGAACATCAATGCGTTGCTGGATAAGGCAGAGGATCCGGAAAAGATGATCGATCAATGTCTGCGGGATTTGGAAAGTGATTTGGGAAAGGTTAAGGCGGAAACCGCTGCGATTATGGCTGATGAGCAGCGAGCTAAGCGGGAATTAGATGATTGTACTGCCGAGATCAATAAGATGCAGTCTTATGCCGAGAAGGCGGTATTGGCAGGAAATGATGCGGATGCTAAGAGCTTTTTGGCAAAGAAAGCAGAGCTTACAAATACGCAGGCAAGTTTACAACAGGCATATGATCTGGCGGCTGCTAATTCCATGAAAATGCGTCAGATGCATGATAAGCTGGTGAAGGATATAGGAGAGCTGAATGCCAGAAGAGATTCTATTAAGGCAAAAGTGCGTGTTGCAAAAGCACAGGAAAAGATCAACGAAATGGGAAGTTCCATTGGGAATTCACAAGCGTCTATGTCTGCCTTTGATCGAATGGAGGCAAAGGCAAATTCCATGCTGGATAAGGCAAATGCAATGGCAGAGTTGAATCAAAGTGCGGAAGCAGATTCTCTGGATGATCTTGCATCCAAGTATGATTCCGCTCCTGCTGCATCCGTTGAGGATGAACTGGCCGCTTTAAAGGCACAGATGGGAGTTCAGCAGTAGTCTTACAGGCAAAGGATAGAAACTAGGAGGATATGGAATGGGTTTATTTTCAAATCAGTTCGCAAATGTAGTGGAATGGGAAGAATATCGGGATGATGTATTGTTTTGGAAGTGGTCCAATGATGAGATCAAAAAGGGATCTAAGCTCATCATACGTCAGGGGCAGGACGCCATCTTTATGTTCAATGGCAAGGTAGAAGGCATCTTTAAGGATGAAGGAAGCTATGATATTGAAACTCAGATCGTTCCATTCTTATCGACATTAAAGGGCTTTAAGTTCGGCTTCAATAGTGGTATGCGGGCGGAGGTATTATTTATCAATACCAAGCAGTTTAATATCAAATGGGGAACACCAAAGCCGGTTCGCATACAGGCTCCGGGGCTTCCGGGAGGTCTGCCGATTCGGGCCAACGGTACCTTTGATGTAAAGATAGGCGATTATCTGGTCTTTATTGAAAAGATCGCAGGGGTGAAAAAGCAGTATTCCATTGAGGAAGTGCGGGAAGTCATGCAGTCTATGCTGTCCGGGCTTTTGGTTCGCTGGATTTCAAAGGTAGGACAGGATATTTTCAACCTACAGGCAAATATGGTGGAGATTCAGAACGGTATCCAGTCTGATTTGGATATGGAATTTGTAAAGATTGGGTTATCGGTGGTAAGCTTCCGTATCGATGAATTTTCATATCCGGAAAATATCACCAAGCGTGCAGATACCGCTGCCGAGCATACGATGATTGGCGATATGAACCGCTTCCAGCAAGTCAGCATGGTAGACGCTATGACACAGAATATGGGAAATGGCGGGAATAATTCCGCCGCAAATATGATGAATACCATGATGGGAGCGCAGATGGGCATGATGATGGGACAGCAGATGATGAACAACATGAACAATGGAAATCAAAATGCCGGAATGCAGGCACAGCAGACTGGCGGCGGAGACGGTACGGTTCCGAAATTCTGTCCGGAATGCGGAACTCCGACAAATGGCAGTAAATTCTGTGGGAATTGTGGTCATAAGCTAATCTAAGGAAAGAATCAAATTATTTCATGAGAAGGCGGGAATCGGAATGCTTTGGTCAGATAGACCGGAGCATTCCGATTTTTGAAAGAAACAGGTAAAGGAGAAAGAAATGCAGGCAGTTTTGAATCCGCCTCAGGAGGAGGCAGTAGAGCATATTGACGGGCCTTTATTGATCTTAGCAGGAGCAGGTTCCGGAAAAACACGGGTCATCACCTGCCGGGTCGCCCGTTTGATCGAGAAAGGAATACCGCCATATCATATCTTGGCGATTACCTTTACCAACAAGGCGGCAGGAGAGGTACGGGAGCGGGTAGATGATTTGATCGGCTACGGTTCCGAAAGCGTATGGGTCAGTACCTTTCATTCCCTATGTGTGCGCATTCTCCGACAGCATATCGAACGGATCGGATATGGAACGAATTTCACGATTTACGACACCGAGGATCAGAAACGAATGGTAAAGGAGGTTATCCGGTTTCTTAATATGGATCCGAAGCTGTATCCGGAACGACGGTTGATGGCGGAAATCTCGAAAGCAAAGGAACAGTTTATTTCTCCCCATGAATATGACCTACAGGCGCAGGGCGATTATAGAAAAATGCAGACGGCAAAGGCTTATACGGAGTACCAGAGACGCCTGCATAACAATAACGCATTGGACTTTGATGATTTGCTGTATAAGACGGTCCAGCTGTTTCAGGATTGTCCGGATGTATTGGAACAGTATCAGGAGCGGTTTCGGTATATCATGGTAGATGAATATCAGGATACCAATGAGATTCAGTTCCTTCTGGTACGTCAGTTGGCGAGAAAATATCGAAATCTCTGCGTGGTGGGGGATGACGACCAGTCGATTTATAAATTCCGGGGCGCCAATATCAAGAATATTCTGAATTTTGAGCAGGAATACCCGGAAGCCAAGGTAATAAAACTGGAACAGAATTACCGTTCTACCGGAAACATTCTGGCAGCCGCTAATGAAGTGATCAGGCATAATCAGGGGAGAAAAGAGAAGACCCTTTGGACAGCGCAGGAAGCCGGCGACCTGATCCAATATAAACAGTATGAAAATGAATATCAGGAAGCGGAACAGACTGCATACCAGATTCGAGAGTTACAGATTCGGAAAAATCGGAATTACAGGGATTTTGCCATTCTCTACCGGACCAATGCCCAGTCCAGAGTGTTAGAGGAAAAGCTTTTGATGAACAATATCCCATATAAGATTTATGGCGGACAGAATTTTTATGCCCGGCTGGAAGTGAAGGACTTATTGGCATATTTAAAGACCATAGCGAACGGATATGATGATGTCGCTGTAAAACGGATACTAAATGTACCAAAGCGGGGGATCGGAGCTACGACAACCGCCAAGATTGATACCTATGCGATGGCACAGGAAATCAGCTTTCTGGATGCCTTGTATCAGGCGGAGAACGTACCGGGGATCGGAAAGGCGGCCGCTAAGATTCAAAAATTTACGGATTTGATTTCCGATTTGCGGGAAATACTGGCTTCCGGAGCCTCTATCAGCGAGTTGTTTGATGAAATCTTAGAACGTACCGGTTATAAGGAGGCTCTTGTAACAGAACATACGGAAGAATCTATGAATCGGATAGAAAACATTGAGGAACTGCGAAATAAGATCGTACAGTATGAGGAGGAAACGGAATATCCTTCCTTAGACGAGTTGCTAGAGGAAATTGCTCTGATAGCGGATATAGACAGCCTGAACAGCAGTGACGACCGGGTGGCGCTGATGACGATTCATAGCGCAAAGGGATTAGAGTTCCCTTATGTGTTCCTTTGCGGAATGGAAGAACGGTTATTTCCCAGCAACATGGCGATTTGTTCGGAAGATGCGGATGCGCTGGAGGAGGAACGACGTCTGTGCTATGTAGGGATCACCAGAGCAAGGGAACGATTGTTTTTAAGCAGCGCAAGGCAGAGAATGATGAATGGAAGCAGCAATTACAATATGATTTCCAGATTTGTCCAGGAGATTCCACAGGAACTGCTGGATATGGGTGGGTATAAAAAAGCAGTAGAGCGAGAAGCCGCTCCAAAAACCTCTTCTCATATTTCGGAAATATTTACCGCAAAGCCGGCTTATGGAAAGGCATTCACTGTTACCCGGGCGGAACGGCTGGAGTATCAAGTAGGAGACCGGGTAAAGCATATGAAGTTTGGAAACGGTATTGTAGAAGATATTAAAAGCGGCGGAAAGGACTATGAGGTGACGGTAGACTTTGAAAATTATGGAATAAAGCGGATGTTTGCATCCTTTGCAAAACTGAAAAAATTAGAGAATTGAGAAATAATAAGCCTATTTGTCACAGTTTGTTGGAAAAAAATGCAAAAGGGAATAGTAATATTTTCTTTCCTATGATATAATACTAATAGCGTATGGCATAGTGCTTAATGAAGGAGGGTATAAGATGAAGAATTTAGATGAGCTTATCAATGCAGTAAAAGTAGGAGAACTGCTTGGAGGGAAGAAGGAATCCGAGGAACAAAAAACAGGCAAGAAGATTCTCTGGGTGCTTGCAATTATCGGCGCCATTGCAGCGATTGCAGGTATCGCATTTGCAGTATATAAGTATTTAACTCCCAGCTTTCTGGATGATTTTGATGACGATTTTGACGATGATTTTGACGACGACTTCTTTGAGGAAGAGGAACCTATCGAGATCAAACCGGAGGCATAAGGTGCATTTTTAAGTCAAGATGGCGGATGCTCATAAGGAATCAAAGCGGAACTTCCAACCGGGGGTTCCGTTTTCTATGAAGCCGATTGATAAAATGCGTATCCGGCTGTTTGGCTGAAATTTCAAAATAGGTGTTGACTTTTTCAGAGGCATTCGATATAATAACACTTGCGTTGACAAAAGGGCAGTATAATTTCATAGTAAGGCGGAACAATTATCGGGGAAACGGGGTGTGGCCCAGCTTGGCTAGGGCGCTTGATTTGGGATCAAGAGGTCGCAGGTTCAAATCCTGTCACCCCGACTAGATATAATTGATGTACCACATAAATGAAATGTGCGGGTGTAGTTCAATGGTAGAACACTAGCCTTCCAAGCTAGATACGTGGGTTCGATTCCCATCACCCGCTTTTTATTTTCGCAGGGTATGACATTGACTTCATGGAAGGTTAGTGGACAAAGTGAAGATAAAATGCGGATTATGTATCCGACGACAACTGCAATTCAGGATATGTGTTCGTAGCTCAGCTGGATAGAGCAACGGCCTTCTAAGCCGTGGGTCG
>CANPZL010000011.1 GCA_947589055.1 uncultured Lachnospiraceae bacterium
CTGAATCTTAAAAAATTATCTTTTTCCAAGACGATCTCGATTAGTTACTCGTCAAGCACCTCCTGACGCAAGCGTCGTCGGTGCTTTCCTCGTTATTATACCATATTTTCTGATGAAGTACATCTGTCTTCATATACTGCTATATACTGCCGTACCGTTCACGAAGGAGCTGAAGCAGATTTTTAAAATAATCTGGTAATTCGGCATGGAATTCCATATATTCACCAGTTCTGGGATGAACAAAACCTAAAATACCGGCATGAAGCGCCTGCCCTTGCAAATGAAATGGATTCTTATCCGGTCCATAAACCGTATCTCCCAACAACGGGTGATGGATGGATGCCATATGCACCCGAATCTGGTGCGTCCGTCCGGTTTCCAAACGACATTCGATAAAAGTATATTTCCCTTGAAACCGTTCCAGAACCCGATAATGCGTAACAGCCTCCCGTCCGTTTTTAACATTGACCGCCTGTTTTTTCCGGTCAACCGGATGTCTGCCGATTGGTTTGTCGATCCTGCCCTCATTCTGCGGCAGATTATCATATACAATAGCGGAATAAACCCGTGTGATCGTATGCTGTCGCAGCTGTTCTGCCAGAGCCTGATGGGCCAGATCATTTTTACATACAACAAGAAGACCGGTAGTATCCTTATCAATACGATGTACGATTCCCGGCCGCATCACCCCGTTAATGGTCGATAATTGATCTCTGCAATGATACAAGATCCCATTTACAAGCGTACCGCTATAATGACCGGCGGCCGGATGAACTACCATTCCTTTTGGTTTATTTATGATCAGAATATCCGTATCCTCAAACACAATATCTAATGGAATCGGTTCCGGCAGAATTTCCGGCATTTTTGGCTCCGGAGGGGCAAACACAATCTGATCGCCTGCCCGCAGCTTATAATTTGCCCGGCAATTCCTTTGATTTACCTTGATATTCCCCTCTTCTAACAGCTTTTGAATGTAAGAACGGGAAAGTTCGGGAAGCGCAGCAGACATAAATTTATCAATTCGAATATTGACTTGTTCCGGAGACACTATGAATTCATTCAGGATCAATCATCTTCCTCCTCTTCATTCACGAAGAAAGAATCAAGATCCACAGGCTTTTGGCTGTTTTCCAAAGACGCATCGGAACCGGAGTTCAGTTCCTCATTTTTCTTTCTCTTATTCTTATTTTTCCATAAAAGAATTTCCTCAAAATTCGTATCCCGATAGCGGAATAGGATGAGGAAAATTCCAACGATAATGGATAAGGTGACAAATATATCCGCTACATTAAACACCGGAAAATGAATCAGCTTAATATCCAGGAAATCCACAACAGCCCCCTGAAAAAGCTGTTCCCCATGAAAAATCCGATCAAGCATATTGCCAATCGCTCCGGAAACCAGAAAAAGAATGCATATGTTAAGCGGAAGGAAGTTTAGATTCTTGCTTAGGCGAATATAGCAGTAGCCTAAGATGAGAAGTATGATAACTGTAAAAATGAGAAAGCCGATCTGATGGTTTTGCAGCATTCCCCATGCCATCCCTTTATTTTCCAGATAATATAACCCAAATGCATTTCCCAATACGGGATAATAGGTATATAAATCCAGATGACTAATCACAATGGATTTGGTGTATTGATCCAGACATACCAACAAAAAAACTACAACGATTGCTTTGATATATTTTGTCATTTCTGCATTTCATATAATAACCGAATGGCATCCAGCATTTCCTGATCAGTTACAGTACGGTCAATATATGCCTTTCCTATTTCTTCTAATAAAATAAATTTTATTTTACCGGCAAGCATTTTCTTGTCATTTTTTGAAACCTGAATAATCTCCTCCGGATCTAGGGTATCCGGCATGACGGGAAACTGAAAATAATCATAAAGCTCAGAAATACGTTGAACCTCCTCCCAGGATAGAGTTCCACGCTTCCAAGAGATCAGATTCGCAAGCTGTGTGCCGATTGCTACACATTCGCCATGCAATAACGAAAAATCCAATAATTTCTCTATGGCGTGTCCCAGTGTATGGCCATAATTCAGCAATGCCCGTTCGCCCTGTTCCTTCGGATCGTTTTGTACTACTAACCGCTTGATGTTGCAGCTGTTTTGGATCATTTCCAGTAAGACGTCCATTTCCCGTCGTTTTATCGCCTCTCGGTTTTGGATCAGCCATTCCAGATAAGCCTTGTCCTTGATCAGTCCATGCTTGATGATCTCACCAAATCCGGAGTTAAATTCACGCTCTGATAGGGTATACAAGGTAGAAAGATTCATATACACCAGCTTTGGCTGATGAAAGGCTCCCACTACGTTTTTATAAGCCCGAAAGTCTACACCGGTCTTTCCACCTACACTGCTGTCTGTTTGTGCAAGCAGGCTGGTAGGTATCTGTACAAAATCAATTCCACGAAAATAAGTAGCCGCTGCGTATCCGGTCAGATCCCCGACTACGCCGCCGCCCAATGCCAGCAAAACATCGTTCCGATCGAATTTTGCTAAAATCAGCTGTTCATATAGATCCTGTACGACGGAAAGGTTTTTACTGGCCTCTCCTGCTGGAAAAACAAAAGAAATGAGCTGCTTACAGTTTCCTGTAAGCAGTTCATTTACCTGTTTTAGATATAATGCGCCGACTTGTGTTTCCGTTACGATACAGACCCGGCGTTCCCGAATATTCAGCCGATCCAGCTCCGGTAATAATTCCGAAAAATCTTTTTCAAAGACTATGGGATAGAGGACTTTTCCCTCTGATTCCACCAATAACGGATTTTCTGTCATTCCTAAACTCCTCTAGTCATCCTTTTCATTTCAAACCAACCTTGACACTTATATAAATGTAAATCCGGAGCTTTGCTGATCTTCATCGCCCAGCATTGCCCGTTTGGGCGTCTTGTCCTCCACTTCGCCCTCATAAGCCGCCGATTCATCTTCCGTTGGCTCCTTTTCCTGCTCTTCTTTTGTAGTTTCTGCCGGTTTCTCTTGTGCCGCCGCCGGTTTTTCTACATCAAAAGGATCAACAAATGAACTCGTATCAGAATTTGTCGCAGAAGAATTACCGCCAAAATCCATACCATATGCCGCCGCATCGACTTCATCCCGTTCTCCCAGCTTACCACTGTCTTCACCGTTATCAAAAGCGGCTAATTGGGACTGCTCACCTTCTGCAATAAAATCAGACATAGGATTCGTATTCATATAGGCATCATTTGCAGAAGCCGCACTTTTTGCAAATGCCGCAAATTCACTGGTATCAACCTTAAAGGAATCACTGTTCAGCAAGTCCATCTGTGCGTTCAAAAACTGGGTAAACTGTGCCTTATACTTCGTATACTGCTGTACCAGCGCAACTGTCTGATTATGCACCCTCTCTAATTCCCGTTTAGCGTCCGCAGTATGTTCCTTTGCCTTATTTACTGCCTCCATCTCAATCGTCTGTGCTTTTAATTCAGCTGTCCGAATGGTTTCCTCGGATGTTTTCTCTGCCAGAACCAACGCTTTTTGCAGAGAGGCTTCGATATTCTTATAATGCTGTAAGCCTTCGTTCAGCATATTGATCTTATCTTTCATTTCCACGTTGGAACGATAGAGCTCCTCGTAGCTTTCCAATATTTCCGTAATAAATCCGTCTACGTCCTTCTTGTCATAGCCAATACCGGACTTAAATGCCTTCGACTGTATCTCAACTGGTGTAATCATAGCTTATTGCCTCCTCTTTGCTTATAAAGAACCAAGGTATGGAGATACCGTGGATTCATTCAATATTTCATCTCTTAGATCGCCGGTCACTTCAATATCCTGTGGCGCAGCAATAAAGATATTGCTGGAAATTGCCTGTAACGTTCCGTCTAAAGCATAGCAGGCACCGCCGATAAAGTCGATAATCCGCTGAGCAGAACTCAGCTCGATACCTTCCATGTTTATCACGATCGTTTTACCATCCTTTAAGAAATCTGTAACCGTCTGCGCTTCATTAAAATCCTGTGGTTTTATTACGTACACTTCGCTCCCCCTGCCATTCATTGATACTACCTTGTTTCCGGAACCGGATGCAGGTCTTGGTCTGGTCGGTCTCGGTTTTCGATATGCGGAAGAATCATAGTCATCCGCTTCCTCATAGCTGGCGGCGGACTGTGTTTTTGCCGATGGTGTGTAGGTGGAAGCAGCAGGCTTTGTCGTTGCTGCCGTCCGCTCTTTTTTAGGCTTTGGCTGCTTCTGCGGCTTTGGCTCTACTAGATCGATTTCATCATCAAAAAGGTCATCATTATCGTAATCATCGTCCGGATCATTTAAGCTTAGGATATTCATAAATTTATCAATACCTTTTCCCATGACAGTTCTCCTATTCTAAATATTATAATTCCGCGTACCAAATATTCCGGTTCCCACTCTTACGATTGTGGCACCCTCTTCGATGGCAACCTCATAGTCATTTGTCATACCCATCGACAATACGCTCATATTAACATTATCAATGTTTCTTGATTTTATGTCAAGTGATAATTTGTGCAAATTTGCAAAAATACTGCGGTTTTCTTCGGGATTTTCTACAAATGGAGCGATTGTCATCAATCCTTTTATATGCACTTTGGACATTCTTGCGATCGTTTCCACGGCTGGCAGAACTTCCTCCGGGGAAAATCCAAATTTTGACTCCTCTCCTGCCACATTGACCTCTAATAAAATATTGCAGTCAACCTGTTTTTTTTCGGCCTCCTTCTGGATCACCTCCGCCAGCTTCACAGTATCTACGGAATGTATCAAAAGCCCCTGATCGATTATATATTTTACCTTATTTGTCTGTAAATGACCGATCAAATGCCATTGTACAGGAACGGAAACCTTAGGCATTTTCTCCATCAGCTCCTGTACCTTATTCTCACCAAATTCCCGCATTCCGCACCGGATTGCCTCTTCGATGTCACAAAGAGGTTTTGTTTTACTGACAGCGACTAACGTTACCTCCTCCGGATTTCGATTGGCCCGCATACAGGCGGCATGGATCGTTTGTTTGACGAATGCAATATTTTCCTCGATCATGTTAATTCTCCTTTACTTTCACCGATTCACTATCTGGCAATCCTATTTATACTTCGGTCCGGATCAATATATCATCTGCCCTTCCTCTACAGCGGAAGCATTCAAAACAATCCGGTCATATAAGGAAATGTATCCGTTCTCCGAAATGATGGTAAATTCATTATCTTCTGCCAAAATCTCGATGGGCTGAAATTCTGCGGTTCCCCTGTTTGCACTATATACACCGGTCAACGTCAGGCGTCCCAGATCCGATATACCGACTGTCTGCTCCGAATCGTTCATTACCAGTATGGCATCCTCTTCAAACGCATTGGGATCGACATAGTAAAAGCTATCATCACTGCCATATATTTCCGGTGCCACTTGGCGGACCGAAAGATTTCCTGCCTCATCTAACGTACGCACGTTAAAGTAGACTGCTTCACTGCTGTTACTTCCGGTAGTAAGATATGCGGACGGAATCTTTAATACCTGTTTTTCTACAATGGCACTGTTTGGGATGCTATATCCGTCTTCTCGTGTCATGACGATTTCAACCGGTAAAAATCGTTCGTTACAATAGTTTACCATCAGCTTGTCCAATGTTATATTGGCAAAATACTCGCCGTTATTTTCAAGCACTTCAATGTCTGAATACACAACATGAGAAATATTCGGCAGGTTCAGGGTTGCCCTTGTATCATTTTCAAGCCGCTGTGCGTCTTCCGGTGACAAAGGAAGGATCAAATGCCAGTTTTCACTGGTGATCAGCTTATAGACCGGACTTCCCGCCTGTATGATCTCTCCGGTCTTTAATGCAGTCCGTTCGTAGGCGGCGGTATTAAAATCAGCTCCGGTAATATCTAAGGGCTGTTTTGTTTCATACCCATCCTGATAGAAGGTGATGACACCGCTTTGATCGGAGGTCTTTTGTACAAAGCCGGACGCAGCATCTCCGCTGCCGGTCAGTTCTTCCAGCACCTGGGTACTGGCGATGTCTAAAACCTGGCTTTCCAGATCATATTTAAACTCATATACATCCGAAAAGTGAACGTCCGTGAAATAATTTTGGAAGGAAACAATGCTTTGCTGGATTTCCGCATAGCCCAAACCGGAAATCGTACTCGAATCAATGGATGCTTCTGCGATCAGATCCGACAGCGTGCCGGTGGAATCTAAGGTGTAAACGGTAGCGTTCTTTCCTACTTTTTGACCATCTCGGATATAGTAATTGACATATCCGGAGGTGTC
Source organism: uncultured Lachnospiraceae bacterium (assembly GCA_947589055.1). Classification (GTDB taxonomy): domain Bacteria; phylum Bacillota; class Clostridia; order Lachnospirales; family Lachnospiraceae; genus CAG-632. The sequence goes on from CANPZL010000011.1 coordinate 6,285, forward strand.
GGTCGTAATCAACGCTTCCTCCCGCAGAGCGATCGCTGTTCCGGTTATGTTCGTATCCATGTAACTTTTTTGCACTTCGTAAACGGAAACCCGCTCTTTTCTCAGACTGCGGATAATCTGAACGCCCAGAAAAATAAAGACCAAAATGAAAATGATAACCCCAATATTCACAGCTGGCACATTATGAAATTTTACGACCTTATTTCTTCTGTCTGCCATATAAAATCCTTATAAACCAAAAGGACGGGTGTTATTCACCTGCCCCGTTTTTTCTCTATAACGCAACGCTGACAAATTCCTTCATAGAAGCCGGAAGCGCATCGGCATTTATGGAAATACTGATAACAATATCAATCCCCTGCGTTTTGGAAAATTCCTGTAAAAACGCTAAGGCATCCTCCAACTCCGGCCCGTTTACATGCGCAATCGACAGGAAACTGTCCAGATACAACTGTTCCAGATCATGATCCTGAGAGGCGATTCCATAAAGAAATCCGCAGAACATATCAAAATTCCCAATATGGAATTCCGGTACGTTGATCATACGGATCCGATTACTCAATTCATACATATGCTTATTGCTCTTGTCCAGAAAAACGATGGAGCCGTTGCTTAATAAGACGGCTTCGTTTGCCTTATGAATCAATATCTTTGTCTTACCCTTGCCCTTTTCACCGGTGATCAATTCAATCATGTTTCAACCTCCTGTTTTCCATTACCACTAATTATAGTACATTCATAAGGGAAGTACAACAAGAACTTGTTGTTTTCGCATTTTCCAAACTGGAAGCCTCTAATGGTAAAAACGGAATGGTCTCAAGCATTTCCTGCATCTGATAATACAGGGAATCCTGACCGGAAGCGCCGCATAGGACAAGGATGTATTCCTGTCCTTTCTCGTCGGAAGCCAGTAAGATCAAGCATTTTCCAGCCTCATTCGTAGTTCCGGTCTTTCCGGCAAGAACTGTAACGCCCTCCGGCTCCTCATACGCACCGGAAATATAGCCATTCGAGCTTCGAATGGAAACTTCTACAGGATTTCCCCCTCCGTCCGTATATTGCACGGTATAGGCAGGCAGTTCCGCTATCTGGCGAAATTCCGGATGCTTAATCAGTTCTCGGAAAATTAAGTATAGATCATAGGCAGTCGTATAGTGATCGGCATTGTGAAGACCGTGGGGATTCGTAAAGTGCGTATGGGTTGCCCCCAGCTCCCATGCCCGCTGATTCATTGCCTCCACAAATGCCGCTTCATTTCCGGAAACATAGCGTGCCAGGATCACTGCACAATCATTGGCCGAAGTGATCAGCATACCGTGCATCAGGGTATCTACGGTCAGAGTATCACCAACCTTCAGGCCCAGTTTTACGGCCATCGGATCATTTAAGTTGATCTCTTCCGTTACCGTTACGGTGTCGCTCAGCTTTCCCCGCTCCAAAACCAGCAGTGCTGTCATGATCTTCGTAATGCTTGCCGGATAGATGGATTCAAACGGGGATTCATTACAGATCACTTCATTCGTCGTATTATTGATACAAAGTCTGGCACCGAACGAGCGGGTTCCTGCCGATTCTTTGGGAATCACTGCATAATCAGAAGCATAGCTGACTGTGACATCAGGAACGGTGGGAATCTCATCTTGATAGGTATTTCCATTATCAATGATAAAATAGGACGCCGGTATCTTCTCCTGAACGGTACAGCCAGTCAATAATACGGTAATTAAACTCAGTGCTATGATTCGAACCAAAGATCGCTTCATGCTTCCTCCTTTCTTGTTCCAGTTCTGAAACACAAAGAAAAGCTGTCAAATCAATCGTCTTTGACAGCCGGTATTACTCTATTTATAAATATTACGCCATTCCAGATCTCCCCGCTCCAAGGCCTTGACCAGCAGCTCGGCTGTAGCAAGGTTGGTAGCCAAGGGAATATTATACATATCGCAAAGGCGAAAAATATTGTTACTGTCGATTTCATGTGACTTGGGATTTTGTGGATCCCGTAAAAAAATCAGCATATCCAGATCATTGTTTTCAATCTGGGATCCCAGCTGCTGCTCGCCTCCTAAATGACCAGCAAGGTATTTATTGACGGTCAGATTCGTTACTTCTTCAATCAAACGTCCGGTAGTTCCGGTGGCATACAAAGAATTCTTACTCAAAATACCACGGTAGGCGATACAAAAGTTCTGCATCAGCTTTTTTTTGCTGTCATGTGCAATTAAACCTATATTCATAAATCACCTCAATATTTCTTTTTATGCAATCCCACATTCAATACCAAGCCGATTCCCACACAGCAAGACAGTAAAGAAGAAAGTCCATAGCTGACAAAGGGTAATGGCAGTCCGGTATTTGGAAGAATCTGTGTCGCTACGCCAATATTGATAAAAGTCTGAAAACAGATCAGAGCCGCTACGCCGGAAGCGATCAGCATTCCTTCCGTATCCTGTGCCTTTCTGGCTATTCGTATACATTGTAACACTATCAGTAATATAATTGCAATAATAAACACACAACCGATGAAGCCTAATTCCTCCCCTACCACAGAGAAAATAAAATCCGTCTGCTGCTCGGAAATCAGATTGGCATCCTTAACCGTTGCAACCGTATCCGAGGTCAGTCCCTTTCCGGTAAGCATACCGGAGCCAATCGCCATCACCGAATTGGATTGCTGCCAGCCCGTCGTTAATGCATAATCCTTCGGATACCGAAAGGCAAGGATCCGTCCACGCTGGGACTCAGTCAAAAGCTCCTGTCCCGGTTGTTGAATATACCAGAAAAACACGTTGGTAATCGGAATCAGGATCAAAGCGGAAATACCGATGATCTTATAGCTGAGACCTGCCAGAAAAATCATGGCCAATAATAACAAAAAAATATCAATCGTTGTGGACAAATCCGGTTGATTATATATGATAAATAAGGGGATTCCACAAAATATGGCAATCAGCAGAAGACTTTTCCAGTTGTTCAGCTTCTCTTTCAGTTTCGTTAAAAGCACCGCTAAGGTAATGATCATGAATATCTTTGAAAATTCCGATGGCTGTAACGTCATAATATCACCAATACCATACCACCGTTTGGCACCATTTACGATCTTTCCAAAGGGTATCAGTCCAAGCAGCATAATCAAATTTAATCCATACAGCACCAGCCATAGCTTACAGAGCACATGATAGTCGATCAGGGAAACCACTATCATTGCAATCAGGCAGCCCACCAGCCCGATGATCTGTTTTAACGTATAGGAGCTGTCTGCACTGTTGATAACGATTGTACCGAAAATACAGGCAATCAATACGAAAATCACTAATTTGAAATTATAATTTCTTAACCGATAGCCCTTTAACATTCAAATCGCCTTACTTTTTTGTGTTATTTGCCTTTAGCTCCTTGATCGGAATATTGGCATAGATTGCAGGAACGGTACCGTGTCCGCCCTCCGATTCCGTCTGTGTGATCTGGATATCCAGACCGGAAGCGTCGATTTCCACATATTTGGAAATCACCTCAATAATCTCATTTTTTATCTGTTCCATAACATCCGGTGAGCAATTTGCACGATCCGATACCAGTAACAGCTTTAAACGGTCTTTTGCATAATCTCCAGAGGTCTTTTTTCTGCCAAAAAATAACTCTTTTAATCCCATAGTATTTTGCTCCCTCCTTAGTTATTGGATTTTTTGAAAATCTTGGACAGCTTCTTAAAGAAACCATCGTTGGACAAATCCAGATAAGGTACATCCTCACCCATGATCCGCTTACAGATGTTGCTGTACGCCCGGCCGGGAAGGGTATTGTCGCCAACTAAGGGTTCGCCCTGATTGGTAGATACTACGATACTTTCATCATCCGGAACCGCACCGATCAGATCAATCGCCAATATTTCCACTACATCATCAATGGACATCATATCCCCACGCTTTACCATGTCCATACGGATCCGGTTTACGATCAGGTTGATCTTTTTGATCTCATTTGCCTCCAGCAGTCCGATGATCCGATCCGCATCACGAATTGCAGATACTTCCGGCGTAGTTACGACTAAAGCCCGGTCCGCTGCCGCAATGGCATTTTTAAAGCCCTGTTCGATTCCTGCCGGGCAATCCAGCAGTATGTAGTCAAATTCATCCCGTAACTCCTCTACCAGCTTTTTCATCTGCTCCGGAGATACCGAGGTCTTGTCCCTGGTTTGTGCAGACGGAAGTAAAAACAGATTCGGATACCGCTTGTCCTTAATCAATGCCTGTTTGTAACGACAGTTTCCTTCTACTACATCCACCAGATTATATACGATACGGTTTTCCAGTCCCATAACGACATCTAAGTTCCGCAGACCAATATCCGTATCGATCAATACTACCTTTTTGTCCATTTTTGCCAGACCGGTTCCTACGTTTGCCGTAGTTGTCGTCTTACCTACACCGCCTTTACCTGATGTGATTACAATTACTTCACTCACTGCTTCATTCCTCCACTCATGTATGCTTTTATTTATATTCATTGGGAACTCCCATTTACGAATTAGCCTCCCCTGGTCATTCCACATGGTTTTTTGCTGTTAGATCTGAAGATCGTTCAAAACAGATTTGCTTACCGGCTCAATGTATATGTTTTCGTTTTCTACAAATGCGATCTGAGCCTCGGTATTTTTACTTCCGATTCGCTTTTTCGGTTTATCTGGCGACCGGCCGATAATATCGCTGATCTGTATCTGCATTGGCAGCATGGAAAGCGCCAGTACGAATGCGTTACGGTTCCCGGAAGCGCCTGCAATCGCAGTTCCCTTTAAGCTCCCAAGAATGATGATGTTTCCGTTGGAAAGCACGGTCGCCCCCGGATTCACATCTCCAATCATCACCAGACTGCCGGAGGATTCCAATGTCTGACCGGAACGCAAGGTACCCTTATAAAATAAACCATCCTTTTGTTCCGGATAGATATACCGGGTTTCCGCATCCGCCGTTGTTCCTGTCTCCTGTGAGCTTTCTTCAATGATGCGTTGGAACCGTTCTTCCGTATCCTTACTGTTATCAATGACATAGGGAATCCGAAGGGTCGTTCGTTTTTTGATCAGATCAAGGATCCGATCGATTTCCTCTGTTGATAGCTGCCTCCCTTCAAAGGTAATGGCGCATTGCGTGGTACTGTTAAAATATTTACTGGAATCGTCAAATCGTACACCGATTTCGATCAAAAGCTCCTCAAAAGGAGTATCCGGATCGAGAACCAGAACAATTCCATAACGGTTTCCTTTGATTATTACTCGTTCGTTCATGAACCCACCTCATCTATTTGTCAACCTAACCATACACATAACCAATATATACCAAATCTGTAAGGCTTGGCAAGTGATTTCCATGTGATTCTATAAGAATCCCCAAACTGGCAGTATCAATCCGTATGCACACTGTTTCCGGAAACCGTCTGGTTTTCCAGCAGCTCCGGCTGATAATAGTAGGCATAGATAAAGCTAGCCAGCTCCTCAGCATTTCCGGAGGAATGTCCGTAAGGAATAACGGTCGTTACGGTTATTTCCGGATCCTCATACGGGGCGAAAGAAACAAACAGTGCGTGACTGGCTCTTGTCAGATCTTCTTGGGCGGTTCCCGTCTTACCTGCCACCGCCACGTCCATTTTATTCAGGAGGCTTTCCGATGAGGTATTATTGGTTATGACCCGCCGCATTCCTTCAAAGATCGTATCCCAAAGGGAATTCGGTATTTCTCCGTGGGTAGTCACCTTCGGCTCATTGGTATAGATGCTGTTCCCTTCAAAGTTTTGAATATCATTGATAATGGAAAGGTCATAGCAATCGCCTCTGGTTGCCACCGTATTCACATAACGTGCCATCTGTACGGGTGTAAAGCTGTTGCTGCCCTGTCCGATGGCAGAACGTGGCACGCTTTCATTTGAAAGGCTTGGCTCCGATTCCGGCAGCTCGATTCCGGATTTTCGATCCAGTCCAAATACACTGGCATACCGGTTTAACTGTTCCAAACCGTACTGTTCGCTGTATACCCCGTTTTTCTGAAGTCCCAGACGGTACCCTACCTCATAATAGAAATAATTACAGGATACCTCTAAGGCCTCCGCAATGCCGATAGTGCCATGTGTACCCGGATAGATCCAGCAGCGGGGGCTTGGGGTAACCCTTTCAAATATACCGTGGGTCTCAATGGTTTCATTCAGGCCTAAGACGCCCTCTTGTACCCCTGCCACCGTTGTCAGCATTTTGTAGGTGGATCCCGGTGCCGTTCTCTGCTGGGTCGCCCGGTTAAACATAGGGCTGGTAACGTCCGCATCCAGCTGCATAAAATAATCGGCATCAATGGTATTTGTCAACCGGTTATTATCATAGCTTGGATAGCTGACAAGCGCCAGTATTTTTCCGGTCTTTACCTCCGTGACAACGACGGAGCCGGAGCAAGGATCCAGTGCAAGCTGAGCCGGCGTGATCTCAATCTTTTGGATTTTTCGGTACATAAAGGTATAGGGGCTGATCTCTCCGTTTTGAAGAGGAAGATAATCTTCGTCCTCCGTGCTTAGTACCCCTTGGTCATACAGCATCAGGCACACCTGTTTCCCGTTTATTAAACCGGATTGTATCATATATTGAATGACTAATTTGTCAAATTCCGTGTCATTTTGTAAGCCTTCCAGAATCATTTCCACCAGTGCATTGTATATTTCTTCGGAATCATAATAATCACTGGACAACTGGAAGTCAGAAATGTTGATGGCGTTTTGGTTAATGGCATACCGCAGGTACTCACCCAGTCCAATCGTTCCGTTATTATATGCAACAAAGGTTTCATCATTATCCGGAATCACTGTAATATCTAATATCTCATCCGCAATCAGCTTCCGATAAATATAATTTAAGTATTCCTGATCCTCTTCGGATAAACTGCTCATAGGGGCATCGGAATAAAGAAGATTGCTTTCTACTAAAGATAAAACGGAAGTCTGTCGGCTTTCAAAGCTGCTTAAAAAGGTCTTTTCATTTTCCGATGCTTCTGCGGAGCGGATATGCTCCATTGTAAGCGTATTATTCCGAAACAACGCAAAATAAACGTCATACATGGGGATTCGTATATTCTTTTCTGTACTTTCTTCATTTCCCTCAGATATATGTGCCAGCAGGATCCCGGCCAGCTCCCGTTCTAAGGCGTCATAGCAATACTTGGTAAGATCACTGTCAATCGAGAGATAGACATTATTACCGGCTACAGCTTCGCTGCTGTCTATGACCTCAAGCACCCGGCCCATATTATCTACAAACAGATGCTGATTCCCGCTTCTGCCCCGGAGCTGATCCTCCAATACGCTTTCAAGTCCCATTTTTCCCACAACATCCGTTGAGGTATACTGCTGTTCCTCCGGAAGATCCTCATTGTACTGTGCAAGCTCATCAGCGGAAATATTTCCGATATATCCGATAATATTGGCAAAGTATTTGGAATCATTATAGATACGGGTAGAATCCACCTGAACGTCCATTCCCAGTAATTCACTCTTTCCCTCCATGATCTGGGCAACACTGGCATCGGAAACGTTCAGGGCAATCTTTACCGTTACATACTGTTGAAAGCGATTCAGCCAAAGGGAGTAGCGGACAGCCATGATCTTTAGGGCGTCTTCTTTTGTATAAGAATCCGCTATATCAAAGTTTCTGGTCCGTTTATTGTTATTGTTGTTCCGGAGATATTGAAAGATTTCTTCTGCACTTGCCTCTGCATGTTCTTTTAAGTCCTCTTTTTTACTGACCGCATAAACCTCCATACGAAACCGTGTCAGTGCATTTCCGGATACCGTGAACCGGCAATTCCCCGACTCATCCAGTTCAATCGGAAAATTATCATATAAGACGGTATCTCCATTTTGTTCCAATATCTGAATGGTATCATAAACGACCTTGTTTTTAAGTTCATCTACCGACATATCCAGCTCCGCCGCACGATCTTCTAACTGGGGACTGTTGCCAAAGATCACAGAATACGATATTTCATTATATGCCAGTTCGTTTCCGTTTCGGTCGTAGATGATTCCCCGTGGAGCCGGTACCGTCACGGTACGCTCCTGTCCATAGGTAAAATTATCCAGGTATTCTTTACCGTCTACGATCTGCAAAACGAACAGACGATAGATCAAAATCCCGAACAGCAGGAAGAACACGATCGTCAATGGAAAAAGCCGATGGCTCGTATATTCTTTTAGAAAATCTTTGATTGCTCCAAACAATTCCTTCAGCATCAGGCTTCACTCCCTTCTTCCTTCCGCTTCAGCCACTGGTTGATCTTTACCAACGGTTTGTAAAGGATCAGCGTCATGATCATGGTATAGATCATTTCCGGCAGGATAACATGAACGGAATAAAATCCGATGTCCAAACGGTTTCGCAGCAGATACGTAACGATATATATAATGAGACTGTATACCAGATCATTGGCTCCCACCATCAGCATAGGAAGCAGAATATCCTCCATATAATACACCCGGTGGAAAAATCCGTTGATGTATCCAAGATACATATAAAGAAGCGCATAGGGACCAATGATCGTATCAAAGAAAATATCCAGCAGCAGTCCGGAGAAAAAGCCTACCAGCATTCCCTCCTTACGTCCACGCATCATACCAAAGGAAACGGTAGGTATCAAAAGAAGATTTGGCACGATACCTGCCAAATCCAGATAACGGAACAATGCAGTCTGTAACAGAAAACAGACCAGCACAATTATCAACTGTATCAAAAATCTACGCATATCATCACTCTTCTTCGTCCAGATCCTGCTTTAGCTCCAGTACCACCAAAACCGTCTGAATATGTTTAAAGTCAACCGCCGGGATTACATCTGCCGACATAGTAAGGTTATTGGAATCCAATGTCAGATTTGTCACATAGCCGATCGTGATACCCGGCATGAAATTTTCGCTGATCCCGGATGTGATCAGTTCATCTCCTTCGGAAACCAGTGCATCCTTATCAATGTTCTCCACCCGGATATACCCTTCATCCATGTGTTTTTCATCTCCCACAACATTGCAAAGGGAGGAATCCGTAAGAAACATGGCGCTGACATTACTGTTATCGTCGATAATGGCACGGACCTTTGCATAATTCGGCCCCACCTCTGTCACAATCCCGACCAGTCCGTTACCTGCCATTACATTACTGCCGACCTGGATTCCGGAATTGCTCCCTTTATCAATGATAAAGGTATCAAACCAGTTGCCGGCGTCTTTGGAAATAACATTGGCAGCAATCTTTTCATAACTGGGATACCGGGAATCCAGATCATACAACTCCCGCAGGTCATTTAATTCATCGGCATCGGCCATCTGCATCCGGTCTTCTGTCTGATAGGCTTCCAACTGCTGGCGCAATTCTTCGTTTTCCGCCTGCAGATGCTGAATATCGGTAATCATATCCAATTTATCTCCGACCCATTCTCCTATGACATTGATTCCCCGCTGCATTGGTGTGATCGTAACACCGGTAACATACCGCAGCGGTGTCAATACCTCTTCAAATGCCAGAGAAATCCCGATCAGTCCCAGACAGACAATAGTCAAAATCAAAAGGATATATCTGGGTGGAATCCCGTTCTTACTATTAAATCTCATAATACGTACTTCTTTCCATGTGAATTATTGTATCAGTTGTCCCTGCTCCGCAAAGCTGTAATAAGCCCCGGCACCGATCACTATATGATCCAGCAGCGGAATCTGCAGCAGCCTGCCTGCTTCCTGAAGCTGTCTGGTCGCTTTTTGATCCTCCTGACTGGGCGTGACATTGCCGGACGGATGATTATGAATCAAAACCAGAAATACACTGTTGCATTTCAATGCCTCTAAAAAGATTTCCCTTGGCGAGATCAAAGAGGCGTTTACGGTTCCTTTGGTAATCAGCCGTTTCTTTATCAGCCTGCATTTTTGATCCAAATAAACCGCATATACGCATTCTTGTGTTTCAAATCGTAACTCCTCCATAAAATATTGTGCGATATACACCGGTTTTCCAAGCCGAATCTGTTCTTCCGGCACGGAACGTGCAATACGCTTTGCCAATTCAACAATGGCTTGCAGCTGGATTGCTTTCACTCTGCCGATTCCCGGCAGTTCCATCAACTGTTCCCGACTTAGATTACAAAGTCCCCGTAAGCCTTTCTTATTTTCATTCCTGTTTAATACCTGTCTGGCAAGCTGTAGGGAATTCACACCCACACAGCCGTTTCGTATAATGACTGCCAGCAGTTCTGCATCGCTCAACCCTTCCGGCCCCAGCTGTTCAAAGCGTTCATATGGCCGCTCGGATAGCGGGAATTCTTTCATGTTTTCCTTCATACAATCCTTTCCCGCTCACGATAAAAGCTCCATATGTATCCGGCTACAGCAGCCGATAGATCACAACCCCAATGATCACCCCGATAATCCCTCCAATGGTAATCTTGATCGTCAGACCAAAGGTCAGAACCAGAATTCCCAGATCCAATACCACCGGCTCAGCCAACCCAAAGGACTGTCCAAAATTCAACCAGCTTAAAAATGCAATATCTCTGGTAAGCCAGCCGATAAATCCCCCGATTACGATACCGGCTAATATCATTAAAAATAATGCCCAGTTATTTTTTCCTAAATTTCCACTTGCCATGATAATCGTCTTCCTTCCATTGTCCTTTGTATATTCTTGTGTTCATCACCAACGCAAATATCTTACCATAATTTGGAATCTATATCAACTATACGCTGAAGGGCCTTCATAATACCAAGCTTGGCATGCGGATAGGTCAGGCCTCCCTGAAAATATGCAGCATAGGGCGGTTTCATAGGCCCGTCCGCTGATAATTCAATCGATGCACCGGAAACGAAAGCTCCCGCCGCCATGATAACATCACTGTCATATCCCGGCATTGCCCACGGAGTTGGGACAACATAGCTGTCAATCGGTGCAGCAGCCTGTATTCCCTCACAAAAGGCAGTTAACAGCTCCGGTTTTCCAAAGGAAATCGCCTGTATAATATCATACCGCTCTTCCAAAGCATTAGGAACCGCCGGAAACCCGAAAGGTTCAAAGACATTGGCAGCAAAAACAGCCCCCTTTAGAGCAGCCGCCGTTACCGTAGGGGCAAGAAAGAATCCCTGAAGAAAGCTTGCAGTCGTACCCAGACTGGCTCCCAGCTCCTTTCCCAGCCCCGGAGCGGTCAGACGATATGCCGCCTGTTCTACATATTCTTTTTTCCCTACGATATATCCGCCGATGGGAGCAAGTCCGCCGCCCGGATTCTTAATCAGCGAACCTACGACCAGATCTGCCCCTAAATCCGACGGTTCCTGTTCTTCTACAAATTCTCCATAACAGTTATCCACCAGACAGATTACCTCCGGACGCAAGCGCTTGATATAAGCGATCAATTCGCCGATCCGTTCCACTGACAGCGTAGGTCTTACCGCATATCCTTTTGAGCGTTGAATCTCCACCAGCTTCGTTCGTTCATTCATTGCCTGCCGGATCCCTTCCCAGTCAAAGGAACCGTCCGGAAGCAAATCCACCTGCCGGTATGTGATGCCATATTCTGCCAGCGAACCGGCAGAAGGACGGATTCCTATTATTTCGTCAAGGGTATCATAGGGTTTTCCAACCGGCGACAGGATCTCATCCCCCGGTCTTAAGTTGCCTGCAAGGGCAACGTGAAGGGCATGGGTTCCACAAGTGATATGCGGCCGCACCAAAGCGTCCTCCGTATGGAACGTATCCGCATATACCCGTTCCAAGCCTTCTCGTCCTATATCATTATAGCCATAGCCGGTAGAGGGATACAAATGTGCCTCGCCGATCTTATTTTTCTGCATGGCATGTACCACTTTCAGCTGATTATATTCTGCTGTCCGGTCGATTGCGTAATACCGTTCCCAAAGTCGTTTCTCTATGTTCTGGCAATAGTCAAATACTCGTTTTTCAATTCCCAAACTTCCATATATGGAAGAAATATCCACATTACTCATTTTGTCCGTTCTCCATGTAACTATTCAAGATTTTTTATCAGTTTTTTTTCGGAAAGCACCGTAAGCATATAAGAAAAAATGGCATCTTCACTGTCAAACTCCTGCCGATTCAGCCAGACGACCTCTCGTTCTCGTTTGAACCAAGTAAGCTGACGTTTTGCAAAATGCCGGGTATCCCGCTTTAAGGTATATACCGCCTCCTCATAGCTGCAACGGTTTTCCAGATAGTTAAGGATTTCCTTATATCCTAATCCCTGCATCGAAACCATGTCCCGATCGCAGCCGGCTTCCTTTAATCTTCGTACCTCTTCCACTAACCCCTGTTTAAGCATAAGCTCCACTCTGTCATCGATCCGTTCATACAACCTGTTCCTGTCATCATTCAAAACAAAATAGACGAAATTATACGGAGATTCTTTTTTTCGTTGCTCCTGATTGTGTAAAGAAATCGGGATTCCGTTTTTTTGATAGAATTCCAAAGCACGGATCACCCGTTTTACATTATTCGGATGAATGGCGGCAGCAGAAACCGGATCCGCTTCTGCAAGAAGCCCGTGCAGATAGTCCGCCCCTTTTTCTTCTGCCAATGTCTGTAGTTCCTGCCGGCAGGTGCTTTCTTCCTCAGCCATAAAATCAATATCATACAGCAGAGCTTGTATATAAAAGCCGGTACCGCCTACTACGATTGGAAGTTTATCTTCCTGATAGATTTGTGTCAATGCCTCTTTTGCCATCGATTGAAAACGAACCACGTTAAACTCTTCCTCCGGCTCCAAGACATCGATCAGATAATGGGGAATGCCCCGCATTTCTTCCTTTGTGATCTTAGCGGTCCCAATATCCATTCTGCGGTAGACCTGCATGGAATCGGCAGAAACCACCTGTCCACCCACTGTATCTGCCAGCCGGAGCGAAAGAGCAGTTTTTCCAACTGCGGTTGGTCCGGTCAAAATAATAAGCGGCGGTTTTTCCTTCATTTGGCAGTTTCTCCTTTCGATTCCAAATATGTAGTATGGATATTCTTACCTCTTAATCCTGAATGCGTTTAAACTTTCGTTCCAATTCCCGTTTCGACATTGTAATGATCGTTGGTCTGCCATGCGGACAATTATATGGATTTTCCAGCTTAAAAAGCGCATCCATCAAAGCCTCAGCCTCAGGGACGCTTAACTCCATATTCCCTTTTACTGCTGCTTTGCACGACATGGAAGCAATACGATAGATAAAGCGGTCAATATCTAAATGCTCCCCTTCTTCTGAAAGAGAATCCAAAAAATCAATAAAAATATCCCGTGCCGCCAGTCCATAAGTCTCCAAAGGAACACCACGGAGCATATATTCCTTCCCGCCAAAGGTCTCAAGCTGAAAGCCAAGCTCTTCAAACAGCTTCCAATGCTCCCGAAGTATCTCCTGCTGGCCGGGGGTAACGGAAATCACCAGCGGCGGCGCTAACAGCTGCGATACGATCTGACGATTCTGGTACTGCCGCATCAGTGTTTCATATAACACCTTCTCATGCGCAGCATGCTGGTCCATGATAAAGAGATTCTGTTCGTATTCGATCAGCCAGTAAGTACGAAACAACTGTCCGATCAACCGATGCTTCGGGCGTGCGGTTTCATCCAAAAAACCGGTTGAAAAAAATGAAATCTGTTCCTCGTCCGTCTCTTTTTGTACTTCATGGACAGAGGAAGCCTCCAAAGTTCTTTCAATAGTTTCATTAGTAGACATAATATTGTTATTGTCACTTACTTGTGGATGATCTTGTATGCACTCCGAATCCATAATCGGGTACGTGGGCATTTCGTCCCTTACCATACCGGATGAGGCAGGGGCAGCGAAAGCCGGCTTCTCCATCTGCCGCTTTCTATTGATTTCAAATGGTTCCGGCATCTGGGATATTCGATGGTCTTGCTTTTCCCGTTTGTGTTCGCCTGCAAAGGACTGACTGACCTCCGGGATCAGCTCCTTTTGTTGTAATACCGAACGGATTTCTTCAAACAGGAACCGATAAAGCTCCTCTCCTCTGCTATAGCGCATTTCCATCTTTCTGGGGTGAATATTTACGTCTAACAGCTTGGAATCCAGCTTCAGATTCAGTACCACAAACGGGAACTTATGCACCATGACAAAGGTTTTATAGGCTTCCTCGATGGCCTTTGTAACGACCGGACTTTTGATATAGCGTCCATTGATAAAGTAATGCTCAAAGCTTCTGTTTCCTCTGGATACATAGGGCTTTGCCAGATAACCGGAGAGCTTCATATCGTCTTGCTCAGCCTGAATGGGAAGCAGATTCCCGGTAATATCTTTTCCGTAAATATGATAGATAATATCCTTCAGACTTCCGTTTCCGGCAGTGTTTAGTTTGTTTTGACCGTTAGATATGAATGTAATGGATATATCCGGTCTGGATAGAGCGATCTGCTCCACCAGATCGTTAATGTAACTTCCCTCCGTCATGGGCGTTTTTAAGAACTTTCGTCTTGCAGGCGTATTATAAAACAGATTCCGCACAAGGAAGGTCGTTCCGTCCGGGCATCCGATTTCCTCTGCCGCCTGTTCTACGCCTCCACAAATCTCATATCGGATCCCGGTTAAGGAATCCGAAGTCTTGGTAATCACTTCAACCTGCGCAACTGCGGCGATGCTGGATAAGGCTTCGCCACGAAACCCCAGAGAACGAACGGTCAGCAGATCTTCGATCTGCCGGATCTTACTGGTGGCATGGCGTAAAAAAGCAGTCCTCACCTCATCCGCCGGAATGCCGCAGCCATTGTCCGTAACCCGGATCAAGGAACAGCCGCCTTCCTTGATCTCAATCGTTATGGCAGCCGCCCCGGCGTCGATGGCATTTTCCACCAGTTCTTTTACAACAGAAGCGGGCCGCTCAACAACCTCTCCCGCCGCAATTTTATCAATGGTGTTTTGGTCTAAGACCTGTATCATATCCGTTCTCCTTCTATCATGGTTTATGAGCGCTGATTACCGCTGCGATTTTAATTTCTCCTGTAATTCACTCAGATAAACCAAAGCTTTCATCGGTGTCATATTTGTTAGATCCAACGATTGGATCTCGGCAACAACCTCCTGCTCCTTAGGATTGGCAAACAGGGATAACTGCTGCGGTTCCTCCTCACGTTTCGGTTTGGCGGCGACTACCTTTCTTGCTTTTTCCGCCAATCCGTGTTCCTTTAATATATCTGCAAGGATTGCATTTGCCCGCTGAATCACTGCGTCCGGAATTCCCGCAAGCTTTGCTACTTGTATTCCATAGCTTCGGTCCGCACCGCCTCGGATAATCTTTCGTAAAAACACAATATTATCCCCCTGCTCTTTGACGGAGATGCAGTAGTTATGAACGCCGGGCAGCACGCCCTCCAGTTCCGTTAATTCATGATAATGTGTGGCAAATAAGGTTTTTCCACCCAGCCGGTGATTACTGCTGATATGCTCTACCACTGCCCACGCAATGCTTAATCCGTCGTATGTACTGGTTCCTCTCCCGATCTCGTCTAAGATCAACAAACTGTTCGGAGTAGAATTTCGTAAGATATTGGCCACCTCACTCATTTCCACCATGAAGGTACTCTGTCCCGACGCCAGATCATCAGAAGCCCCAACACGGGTGAAAATCCGGTCAACGATTCCAATCTCTGCCCGGTCTGCCGGAACGAAGCAGCCGATCTGCGCCATCAGCACGATAAGAGCAGTCTGCCGCATATAAGTGGATTTTCCTGCCATATTTGGTCCGGTAATAATAGCGATCCGGTTTTCTCCTAGATCCAGCATTGTATCATTATGGATAAATAAATCGTTCGGAATCATTTTTTCTACCACCGGATGCCTTCCGCCCCGGATGTCCAGCCTGCCTTCTTCATTTAATGAAGGACGGACATAATGGTTTTGCAGGGATACATAAGCAAGGGTCGTCATGACATCCAGCTTTGCCACTGCGTGAGCGGTTCGCTGGACACGTTTGATTTCCTCCGAGATCGTGTCCCGGACAGTAACGAAAGTTTCATATTCCAGAGCACATAATTTATCCTCCGAACCGAGGATCGTATCCGCTAACTGTTCCAGTTCGTCTGTCGTATACCGCTCGGAATTCGCAAGCGTCTGTTTACGGATAAAATGCTCCGGCACCAAGTGTTTGTACGAGTTCGTAACATCAAAATAATAGCCGAAGATTTTGTTATATTTAATCTTCAGATTTTTGATTCCACTGGCTTCCCGCTCCTTTGTTTCCAGATCCGCCAGCCACTGTTTCCCATTGGTCCTTGCCTGTTTCAGTTCGTCAATCTGTTCCAAAAACCCTTCTTTGATGATTCCGCCTTCCTTGATCTGGAGCGGCGGATCTTCCACGATAGAATCTTCCAGCAGCTGATGCAGATCCTCCAGTCCGTCCAATTCCTCATAGATTTGCGACAGCATTTTGGAAGCGTATCCGGTCAGGATCTGTCTTAAATATGGCAGATACGACAGGGAGGATTTAAACGCTATCAGATCTCTTGGATTGGCAGTCCGGAGGCTGATCCTTGTCATAAGCCGTTCCAGATCATAAATCGGGTTCAGATACTCCCGCAGTTCGTCCCGGTTTATGACCTCCTGATTTAACTCTTCAATCGCCTCCAGTCGTTCTTCGATCGCTTCCCGTTTTATAAGGGGCTGTTCCAGATAGGTCCGGAGGAGACGTGCCCCCATGGCAGTCTTTGTTTTATCTAAGACCCAAAGCAGACTGCCTTTTTTCTCCTTTTCCCGCAGGGTCTCTGTCAGCTCCAGATTCCTTCTTGCGGTTTGATCCAAAATCATATAATCATCTACTGCATACAGCTCCAGCCGGTTCATATGCTCTAAGGAACATTTCTGTGTTTCCATCAGATATTCCATCAAAGCGCCGGAAGCAATCACCGACAGGCTGTAATCTTTTAGTCCCAGCGCCTCTAGTGAACCCGCTTTAAAATGGCGGAGTAGACAGTCCGTCGTGTGTTCTTCCTCAAAATGCCAGTTGTCAAGGGCTGACACCGATATATGCATTCGATCCCGATAGTACTCAACGTCCCAATCCTCACATAAAAAGGCTTCGTTACAGATGATCTCCGCCGGCTGATATTTATTGATTTCGTTCTTACATTTATCCAGCCGGTTGACCTGACAGGTTCTTGCTTCGCCGGTGGTTATATCTGCAATTCCAATCCCGTATGCGTCGTCCACTGCGTAAATGCACATCAGATAGTTATTTTGCCCTTCCTTCAAGCTTTGAACAGACAAGTTCGTACCCGGTGTAATGATCCGGATTACTTCCCGCTGCACCAGCCCTTTCGCATTTTTCGGATCCTCTACCTGTTCACAGATCGCTACCTTAAATCCTTTTTCAATCAAACGATTCGCATATTGGTCGCAGGCATGATAGGGAACCCCGCACATAGGTGCCCGTTCCTCCTGTCCGCAATCCTTTCCGGTCAGTGTGATTTCCAATGTCTTAGATGCCGTCAGAGCATCCTCAAAAAACATTTCATAAAAATCCCCAACCCGATAAAACAGGATACAATCCTGATACTTCTCTTTGATCTGAAAATATTGCTGCATCATTGGTGAATACGTTGTCATGCCTGTACCGTCCTTCTCATAATCCATGTTTTCTATGCCAGACTGCCCAGAAAATAAAACCCTCTGGATTCGTCCAAGTGAACATTTTGCAAGCTTCCGATCAGAGTATCTTCACCGATAAAATGTACCAAAAGATTATTGGATAATCTACCTGTCACCATGGAAGCATCCTGCTCACTTCTTTCCTCTACCAAGACCTCTACCGTTTGTCCTACCAGTGCGGCGGTCCGCTTTGCGGAAGTCTCCGCCACTACCGATAACAGCCGCAAAAACCGTTCCTTTGCTACCGCCTCCGGTATCTGATCCTCCATAACCGCAGCCGGTGTTCCGGTTCGTTTGGAATACAGAAACGTATAGGCACTGTCATATTCCGCCTTTTTTACCACATCGATGGTTTCCAGAAAATCTTCTTCCGTTTCTCCGGGAAACCCTACGATAATATCCGTTGTCAGGGAAAGATCCGGTATTGCAGTCCGAAGCCGCTCTACCAGCATCAGATATTGTTCCTTTGTATACCGGCGATTCATCTTATCTAACAGACGGGTACTTCCGGACTGAATTGGTAAATGCAGATGACGGCAGATTTTATCAGAGTGTTTCATCACTTGAATCAGCTCTTCCGACAAATCCTTCGGATGTGAAGTCATGAAACGGATCCGTTTTAATCCCGGTATCTCTTCTACCTTTTGCAGAAGCTGTGCAAAAGAAACCGGATGCTCCAGATTCTTGCCATAAGAGTTCACATTCTGTCCCAGCAGCATAACCTCTACGACCCCTTCGCTTACCAGCTGCTGGATCTCCTTGATAATATCCTCCGGTTCCCGGCTCCGTTCCCGCCCTCGTACATACGGTACGATGCAATAGCTGCAAAAGTTATTGCACCCAAACATGATATTCACGCCTGCCTTAAAGGAGAATTTCCGCACCGTGGGCAGGTCCTCCACGATCTCTTTCGCATCGTTCCATATATCGATGATCATAGCGTCCGATGAGAGCCGGTTATTGATCAGCTCAGCCAGCTTATAGATATTATGGGTGCCAAAGATAATGTCAACAAAGCGATACCGTTCTTTTATCCTTGTCACTACCTGTTGTTCCTGCATCATACAGCCGCAAAGAGCGATCATCATGTCAGGATTTTTCTTTTTATATGACTTTAACTGTCCCAGATGTCCATATACCTTCTGATTGGCATTTTCCCTTACCGTACAGGTATTGAGCAGTACAAAATCCGCTTCCTCCGTTTCCACTGCCAGATACCCAAGCCGCTCTAAGATCCCGGCAAGCTTTTCCGAATCCTTAAAATTCATCTGACAGCCAAAGGTCGAAATATGATACGTCAGCGGACGTCCCATTTTTTTCGATTTCTGGCGGATACGTTCCCTACAGGTTTCTATCATTTGCATCTGACGGTTTGCTTCCGCCTGTTCCCGTTCTATCATGATTGTTTTCCTTTCCGTCTATATCAATCTATTCCGTATGTTTCCATGATCTGCTTCAATGTTTCCATATGTCCGTCCACCTGTTCCTTTAGTTCCATTTGCTTCATCTCCATCAGGATCTCCTGATAATCCAGCTCAGCCTGCTTCTTAAGTCTCGCATCGTCTATTTCTCCGGACTGATATGCCTGAAAGACCCGAAGTCCGTCTTTGTAGCCCAGTTTCATTCCAAACTGGATAAACCGTTGCCGAAAATTCAAGGTGCCATCCAGAAAATTCCCCAGAGACTGGCTGGGATAAACCGAAAGGAACTCCACGTCCGGATACTGCTGTTCAAACCGTTTCATTTCTTCCTTTAAACCTACCAGTATGATCTTGCGGAATCCCAGCTCATAAAGGGGTTTGATCGGTACATTATCCGTCAGTCCACCGTCCCGGTAAAGACTGCCCTGATATTCCACTGCCTCATGAATGACCGGCAGTGCGGAAGACGCCATTAAAAGGGTTTCGATGACATAGGAGGTTCTACCGTCCAGACGCATATAGCAACCCTCATACGCTTGTTCCGATATAACTTTTGAAACACTACAAAAAATCGGGCGTCTGCTCTCGGTAATTTTTTTCATATCGACATACCCCCGAATCAAATAAAGCATTGCTTCCCTGGAAAAAATACCTTCCTTTCCATCGATCAATGCCCAGTCAGTATCAAAGACTGACAGCATATTCACTTGTTTCCATACTGCCTCTGCTTGTGCATATTCATTGCACGCAAATAAAGCTGCATTTAAAGAACCAATGGAAGCGCCGGAGATTCCGCCGATCCAGCCTTCCATGTTCCGTTCTTTTAATGCCTTCCAGACTCCAATTTGATAAGCGCCTTTGGCGCCTCCTCCACTAAAGACCAATCCCCAATTCTGTTCCATCATTCCACCAACCGTTTTTTCTTATTCCCATTATATACAATTCAGTGGAAAAACAAAAGCAAAATATGAAGGAATCTTATGATTCAACGAGGTGCCATCAGATACGAAATGGCCTCCTTTAACCCATCGACGGAAAGCAGATACATATGAAACAATTCCGACAGCCGATGTTCCGACTCCATCCAGCTTAATCCGGTCAGTCGTCCATGATAACGTGGATTCAGCCAGACTACCTTTTTGTATTTGTTCTCCAGCATCTGACACCACTCATAGCCGCTCCGTCCACCGTTCGGCCCCCGGTAATTTCCGTTTATATCCAGCAGTTCCTCCGGAGCCATCTGGGCGTCTCCCACGATAATGACCTTATAATCTTTATCATAGTTCCGAAACAGATATTCCAAGTCCACCCAGTCGCCGTATTCACATTCCGGCGTCTTATATACCTTCTGATAAATGCAGTTATGAAAATAATAGGTCTGCACGTCCTTAAAATGATTCGCCTTATGCACAGCCTGGAACAGTTGGTTGCAAAGTTCCATAAAGGGATACATGGTTCCGCCGCAGTCAAATAACAGAAGCAGTTTGACCGTATTTTTTCTCGGACGGTCAAATTCCAGCTTTAAATACCCACCCTGCTTACAGGTACTGTCAACCGTCTTATCGATATCCAGTTCTGTCCGTTCCACATCAAGCCGGGCGGAATACTGCCGCAGTCGTCGGAATGCTACCTGAAACTGCCGCATACTTAATGCCCGGTCATTCCGAAAGCTTTGATACTTCCGCTCTCCCATCACGGAAAAAGCGGTATGCATTCCAGGTACGCCACCGATACGGATTCCACCGGGATTCCGGCCGGAATGACCAAAGGCGGAGCCCCCGCTGGTTCCGATCCAGTAATTCCCGCCATTATGCTCCGAATTCTGTTCCGTTACCCGCTCTCGGAACATCCGTTTTACGGTATTGCTATCCCGATGCTGTTCAAACCGGTACATTTCCCGGTTCAGATCTGTCGTATCCATTTCTCCCTTATCCAGCCATTTTAGGATCTCCGGCGGAATTTCTTCCGTATGCCGGATTCCCTGAAAATACTCTGAAAACGCAAGATCAAATTTATCAAAATCCGATTCCCGGTTTACCAGCGTCATACGGCACAGATAATAAAATTCCGTGAAGCTGCCATGACATAGTCCCTTGTCCAGTGCTTCCATCAGGGTAAGCCATTCCGTAACAGACACATCGATCCCTTGATTCCGCAACAGATAGAAAAATGATAAGAACACTAATCCAGTCTCCTTTGCTTAACCACATCCATATCCTCGTCCTTCTTAAGCAGTACGCCCAAAAGCGGCATTTCCTTCCGGATCCGCTCCGGCTCAATTCCTCCCAGCTGCAGCGCCCGCAGCCAGTCGATCAGTTCCGAGGTACTCGGCTTCTTACGAATATCCTTTAACTCCCGTAACCAGTAAAAGGTATCCATTGCCTGTTTTAATAAATGTTCATCCAGATGCTCAAAATGCGCATTGACGATCTCCGCCATCTGTTCCCGGTCAGGGAAATCAATATAGTGAAAGATACAACGTCTCAGAAAGGCGTCCGGAAGCTCCTTTTCCGCATTGGAAGTTATGATTACCACCGGACGTTTTACCGCCTTTATCGTCTCTTTCGTTTCATGGATATAAAATTCCATCTTATCCAGTTCCCAAAGCAGATCGTTGGGGAATTCCAGATCCGCCTTGTCAATCTCATCGATCAGAAGAATGACCGGTTCCTCGGATTGAAATGCCTCTCCCAGCTTGCCAAGCTTAATATAATGCGCAATATCATCAACCCCTTCCTCACCGAACTGACTGTCATACAGACGTTGGATCGTATCATAGACGTAAAGACCGTCCTGTGCCTTTGTGGTAGACTTGATATTCCACACCAGAAGCCGCATTCCGGTAGCTTCATGAATGGCGTCCGCCAGCATGGTTTTTCCGGTTCCCGGTTCTCCCTTGATCAATAACGGTTTTTCCAGTTCCATCGCTACATTGACCGCCTGCATCAGTTCCGGTGCTGCGATATAGTGGCTGGTTCCGGTAAAGGTTCCTAAATCACTCATAGTTTCCTCCTATTGGACGAGATGGCTCCGGCATATCCGGATTACTCTCGTATCTGTCCATTGCCATGAATCACATATTTGCTGGACGTAAGCGCCAGCAGTCCCATGGGGCCTCTTGCATGAAGCTTTTGCGTACTGATTCCGATTTCTGCTCCAAACCCGAATTCAAATCCATCCGTAAAACGGGTAGAGGCGTTCACATAAACACAGGCGGAATCGATGCCCTCCGTAAATGCCCTTGCTGCCTCTTCATTTTCCGTAATGATGGCCTCCGAGTGTCCTGTGCTGTATCGGTTTATATGATCGATTGCCTCGTAAACGGATTTTACCACCTTTACTGACAGGATTTTCGCCAGATATTCCGTTCCATAGTCTTCTTCGGTCGCTTCCTTTATAAACGGACTATAGCCTTGTACCGTTTTATCTCCTCGGATTTCACAGCCTTCTTTCAGCAGGTCTTCAATCAATAACGGCAGCACCTGATCCGCTATTTTTTCATGAATGACTAAGGATTCACAAGCGTTGCATACGCCAAGCCGTTGCAGCTTTGCATTATGAACGATAGGCACCACCTTCTCTACGTCAGCGTAACGGTCAATGTAGATATGACAATTTCCGGTTCCGGTTTCGATCACGGGAATCGTTGCCTGTTCCACTACCGTCCTTATCAATCCGGCCCCGCCTCTGGGAATCAGCACATCAATATATGGCTTCATTTTCATAAACTGCGTTGCAACCTCCCGGCTGGTATCCTCGATCAGGGATATGGCGTTTTCATTGACTTCCATCGACTTTAATGCTTTTCGGATAACGGATACAAACGCCATATTGGTATAAATGGCATCGCTGCCGCCCCTTAATACTACGGCATTGCCGGTTTTGAAGCAAAGGGAAAATGCATCTACCGTTACATTCGGCCGGGATTCATATATGATCCCGATGACTCCGAAGGGAACCCGTATCTGCTCGATCTGTAAACCGTTCGGCCGTTCAAACCGGGTGATGACCTCGCCTACCGGATCCGTTAAGGAAACTACCTGAATGACCCCTTCCACGATTCCCTTTAAGCGATCTTCATTCAAGGAAAGACGGTCCAGCAATGCATCCGCCATTTTGTTCATTTTTGCATTCGCCACGTCCTTTCCATTTGCCTTCAGGATCCGTTCTTTGTTTTCTTCCAGTTCCTTTGCAACTTTTAAAAGACAGGCATTTTTCTTTGCGGTATCCAGAAGGTTTAATTCCCTGCCGGCCTCTTTTGCTTTTTGACATACTTCCGTCAGGTTGAATTCCTTTGGCTGCATGATGACCCGGTTCTCCGTTACGATGATTTCCGGCCGGATGTCATGCATCTCTTGCTTGATCTTTCCCACGATCTGAAATTCATAGGCCAATGCGATCCGTTTCATTTTCGGGTGCTTCGACAAATACCGGTCATAGTATCCCATGCCATAACCGATCCGGTTACAGTTTAAGTCAAATGCCACCCCCGGCATGATAACCAGACTTTCTTCATCGGTTACCGGCTCCGTTCCCACCGGTTCCCAGATGTCATAAGCGCCGGGCTGAAGATCCTCCGCTTTATCAAAATAATAAAATTCCATGGAGTCACCTTCTACCCGTGGCGCCGCTACCCGCTTCCCGTTTTCCAGACAGAACCGGATAATCGCACTGGTATCGATCTCGTTTCCCGTTGCCATGTAAAGACAGACGGTTTTTGCATCCATAAGCTCCGGGAACTGTAATACCTTTGAGACACATTCCGCAGACAGACGTTCCACTTCTTCCTCGGAAAGCGCAAGCCGCATTTCCCGGATTCTGTTTCTTGTTATTTTCTTATTTGTCATTTGCATACTTCATTCCAGCTTCCTTTAGATTTTTCACTGTGCCATCCGGATACTCCACGACCACATTTTCTAAGGATTGGCGCATATTTCTCCGAATGGACATCAAATATTCTTGCCGAAGACGAGTCTGTTCCTCCTGCTCTTTCCGGGTCAGTCCTTCCGTCTTGGATTTATGATACAGCACGTTGATCCGTGCGATTCCTTCCTCTGTCATTTATGAACCTCCTTCAGATAATTCTCTAATTTAAAATCCGGTGAGGGCTTTGCATGGAACAGGGTTCCCACATCCGCACCCTGAAACAGCTCGCTTAAGATCTCAATCCGCTGTCCATTTAAGATTACCATATCCGCACCCATAGCCGTTGCGATCGATGCGGCGGTCAGCTTTGTTGCCATTCCTCCGGTTCCCAGATTCGTTGAAACCCCCTTTGCCATCTCCATCAATTCCGGACTGATGTCTTCCACCTCCGAGATCAATACCGCCTCTTTGTTGTAATGGGGATCGTCTGTATATAATCCGTCTATATCAGACAGAAGAATCAGGCAGTCCGCCTTTACCAGTGCCGCAACAATGGCAGACAAGGTATCGTTATCGCCGAATTCAATTTCTTCCGTAGCCACCGTATCATTTTCGTTCACAATCGGGATCACGCCAAGCTGTAACAACTCATTAAAGGTATTTATGGAATTCCGCCTCCGTTCCTCCGAGGTAATGACATCAAACGTCAACAGTACCTGAGCCGATCCCTGATGATATTCATAAAACAGTTTCTGATAGATCATCATCAGTTGTCCCTGTCCCACTGCGGCACAGGCCTGTTTTAAAGATGTGGTGCGGGGGCGTTCAAATAATCCCAGCGCCTTTGCCCCTACTGCGATGGCACCTGAAGATACCAGGATCACATCTTTTCCCTGATTTCTTAAGTCGCACAGAAACCGTACCAGTTTTTCCATCTTTGTATAATCCAGATTTTGTGTATTCGTATGTACCAGAGAGGAGGAACCGATCTTAATCACGATTCGATTTTTTCTGGCTAATCCTTCCCGTATTCTGCTCATAGCAAGCTCCTTATTTTATGTATTTTCCCTGCTTCATCAATAGCTCGGACAAAACTGTGCGGCAACCGCCTCGGCAACCCGGATACCGTCAACTGCAGCGGAGGTAATACCGCCTGCATAGCCGGCTCCTTCTCCACAGGGGAAGAGATTCCGGATATTGCTTACAAAGTCCTGGTCCCGTTCGATTCGAACCGGTGATGAGGTTCGGCTTTCGATTCCGCTGAGAACCGCATCTTCCCGGCCAAAACCATGAAGCATTTTATCAAAGGAAATAATTCCATTCATTATAGCACTATTCACAAATTTAGGCAAACAGTCGTTCAAGTCTCCAAAGGCAGATTGCCCCTTTAACTCCGGCTGAATTCCGCCGAAGGAAACAGAAGGCCGATGATTTTTATAATCCCCTACCAGTTGTACCGGAACCTTTCCCTGTCCGACATGATATGCCTGCCGTTCCCATTTGCGTTGAAATTCAATCCCTGCCAGCGGGCCGGTTCCTTCAAAATCCGCCGGGGTTACGTTTACTACGATCGCACTGTTGGAATTTCTTGCGTTCCTGCTTCGATTGCTCATACCGTTTACCGCAATCCGTCCCGGCTCCGAAGAAGCATCGATCACATAACCGCCGGGACACATACAAAAGGTGTAAACGGCCCGTCCGTCCGGCGTCTGGTGCGTCAGCTTATAATCCGCCGCAGGCAGGCTTGCCGCTTCCCGGCCGGTTCCGTACTGTACCGCCTGAATCATAGATGCTTCATGCTCGATCCGCAATCCTACCGCAAATGCTTTCGGAGTAAGCAAGACGCCTCTGTCAAAAAGCTGATAAACGGTATCCCTTGCACTATGCCCGATTGCAAGGATCAGGCATTGGCAGGGAAGCTGTCTTATGATTCCCTTTTGCCGGACGATAATTGATTCCACCCGGTCCGCATTCTTTTCCCCGGTCACAAAATCCATAAAGCAGGTGTCAAACCATACCTGTCCGCCCAGACGCAGGATTTCTTCCCGCATTGCCTGTACCACCTGTTGCACAACATCGGTTCCGATGTGCGGCTTATTTACATATAAAATATCGCCGGAAGCTCCAAAATCGGCAAAGGTCCGCAAAACAGCGCCGATCCGCCCTTCCTTATCCCTTATCATGGTATTTAATTTCCCATCGGAAAAGGTGCCCGCACCGCCCTCTCCAAACTGTACGTTACATTCCGGATCCAGCAAACCGCCATTCCAATAAGCCTGTACGCAATGCACCCGTTCCTGTACCGATTTTCCTCGTTCCAATAAAATAGGCTGAAACCCTGCTTTCGCCAGACAGTATCCGCAAAACAGACCGGCAGGCCCGGTTCCTACGATAACAGGTGCGTAGGGCAAAGGGATTTGCGTCCTGTCTTCCAGATGAGCGGCAACAGACTTGGTAAAATCATACTCCGGCTCCCGGACAGTGACGATATTTTTCTTTCCCAGCAGGCGTGCCTCCTGTTTTTCCGACAGACCGGATACCTCGATGCTGTAGCTGTAGCAAAGCGCCGACTTATCCCGTGCATCAACTGACTGTTTCACGATTTTATAGTCTGGCAGTGTTGGACTATGGACTGCCTTTTGAACCGCCCGGTCAAGGTCCGCTTTGGTATGCAGCACCGGGAGCTTAAGCTGCTGTATCCGAAGACGGTCCGGTGCCGGATTTGGATTCTTATTATCCGTTCGTTTCTTCATATCTGACTTCCCGCCCTTCTTCCTGTTTCCCATGCCCAAAGCAGATTATAGCCGCCGCAGCAGCCATCCACATCCAATAGTTCACCTAGCAGATAACAGCCGGGGCGGATCCTGGATTCCATCGTGTCCAACTGGATCTCCTTTAGCGGAATCCCGCCGGCTGTTACCTGTGCCTCTGAAAACCCTTTTTCGCCTGTAATGGAAATGGAAAACGATTTTCCCAATGCCGCCAGTGCTTTCAGTTGTTTTAATGTGACAGCAGCTATAGGCAAGGTATCCGGAATGCCCAGCCGTCCTAGAAGGTATCCGGCCAGTTTATCCGGCAGATAACCGGACCAGACAGATAACAAGGTCCGATAACCGCATACTTTCTGCATCTGTTTTAATTGCTCCGTTAACGCTTCCTTTGTGTACTCCGGGAAGAAATCCATCAATAAGGTAACCGGATTCCCATGCTCCAGCTCGATTCCGGCATATCTGGACAGATTAAAGATCACGATACCGGATACTCCATATCCGGTAAACTGTATCTCTCCGCTGTCCCGGCAAAGAAGCACTCCATCCCGCCAAAGAGCAGCCATACCCTTTGTCCGTACCCCCTGTAGCCGGTTCCAGCCCGGTTCTTTGCATGTCAATCCGCAAAGCGCCGGCAGGCATGTGGTTACCGTATGACCGATATGCCTTGCCAGTTGATAACCGCTTCCGTCGCTGCCGAGATTAGGGGAGGCCATACCTCCCGTAGCAAGGACCAGTCGTTTCCCATAGTAACTCTGATTTTGTGTAGTTACCCGTATTTCATGCTCCCCCAGCCAGACGATGTCTTTCACCGTTTCGTTGCACCGCAGTTCGCCCCCGTATTCCCGGTACGCCTGTTCCAGCGCATGAACCAATGCTCCCGCCTGTCCGGAACGGGGATATAGATAGCCTTCCCGTTCCACTGCCGGAATGCCCAGTTTCCGAAAAAATTCCTCTGTCTCTCTACAGGATTTTGGCGTAATAATCCTGCCGATCTCCGGCTCCGTTTCCTCGCAGACGGAATGGTAACAGGATAGGCTCACATGACGATTGGCGAAATTACATCTTCCGTTCCCGGTCGCATACAGCTTTTTCCCGGCTTTTTCCTTTTGTTCCAGTATGAGGCAGCGCCTTCCTCTCCCGGCCGCCTCGATTCCACAGACAAGGCCGGAGGCGCCGCCGCCGACAATGATTACATCAACCATATGTATCCTCTCCCATATTTTATCCGGCTGTCGATTGCGCCAAAGCAGGCTCCTTCGATCGCTCGGCAGGAGTCTGCTTTCCTTTGTCAACTGGAATAGGTCTGCAAAAAATCAAAAAGCTCCTTTTCGTTTTTTACATATATCCCTTCCACCAACTCCGATTGTATCCGCTCCGGCAGGGACCACAGTTCAATGTTCGTGTACTCATAGACTTGCGTGCGGTCTGCATAATAGACGATCACCGCATTATCCCGGACGCCGATCACATACCCTTGCTCTTTCTCCGGTTCACCATAATACTTCGCTAACGTAACGGATTCCGGTGAAAAAGATATAAGCACCATCCGTTCCAAGCCCTCTGCCTGCTCCTTTGCCGGAGCCTGTTCCCGATAACCATTGGCATAGACCAGCATATCCAGCCGGTTATTACCGATCAGCTCTGCATCTGCTTCCTTCTCCTGCCGATTGAGCAGAACGCCATTTTTATCATAACTTTCAATGATAATATTCGTATCACGGGTCACCTTATCCGAACCTTGTAAAACAGATACCGTTTTGTTCTGTGCCTGCTCCGTCGTCGAAGTTGATGGTTCCGTTGTTGACTTTCGGGCTGCGGTAAGAAAACTCAGCTGATAGGCAATAATCGTTCCTGTCAGCAAGATACCGGCACCCAGCCATATTTGTTTCCACATAACGCCTTCCTCCTGTCTGAATTATCTCCAAACAAAAGGATTTCATTCAGCAGCAGAAAGAAAATTTCGGTTTTCTTACATCAGATGGAGTTTTTTTGCCAGCCGAATGAGGAGGGCTCCCTTGGGCAGACTGCTTAATTCCGCTTCTGTCACCCCGTTAAACAGAAAGATTGCGGCAAAGTAAGTCAACACGCCCAGCAGAAAGGCAATGAAAAATCCAAGCGTATTGTTATGGGTAAAATAATCCGTAACATAATAACAGCCCCAGCACATAATGCCCATGAATCCGGAAGCCAGAAATGGGATGCCAAAGGTACGCTTCCATTCCAGCCGGAAGCCAATATGCCGGTAAAGGGCAACGCAGTTTAAGACGCAGAGGACAAGCGCAAATGCGACTGTAGAGATCATCAGGCCCCAGACGCCCAGATTGCAGTACCGCATCAGGACGAATGCTAAGACCGTGTGGATTACCAATGCAAAAATAGAATGGATCACAGGCAGACGGAGATGATCCGTTGCCTGCAAAATAGCATTCGTCACGGTAGACAAGGCAAAGAACAGCACAAAGGTACTGCCTGCCAGCAGCAGATTCCCTGCCAGTTCCGGATAGTGAGCAGTCACACCGAAAATCATCTCTATGATCGGTCCTCCCAAAACTGCCAGCCCTACCGTGCAGGGAATGGCAATCAGCATCGTCACCTTAATGGTAATTCCGGCTTTGGACAGGATACCGGAGGTATCGCCGGACGCCTTTGCACCGGCAATATTGGGCAGCATTGCGGAAGATAATGCATTGGCAATCGCAACCGGAACGTTTACCATCAAAAGATATTTACCGGTATAGATACCATGCATGGTTTGTATATCCGGCTGTTCATATCCAAGATGTTCCATAACGGCATAAATCATATAATTATCAATAAAAGGACTGACATTGTACAAGGTTGCGCTTAATACCATAGGCGTAACCGTTAGGAAAATAGTCCGAAAAATCAGGCCATAGGAATCAACCGGTGCTTGTTGTCCTTTCTGGAGTCGTCTCTTCAGGGAGGGTCTGAAAACAACATAAACAACTAAAACAAACAGCAGACCAGTCAAAACGCCTGCCACGGTGCCAAGCGTACTGCCGATCGCTCCATAGGTTGGAAGCTGATCTTCCGGATCTGCCTCTACATAAGGACGAACCAGCAGATAGGCAGCAAGTACGCTGACAATGGCATTCATGATCTGTTCAAAGATCTGAGAAACGGAGGTAGGGACCATCGTTCCCTGACCCTGAAACAAGCCCCGGAAGGTGCCTAAGATTGCAGAAAAAAACACCACCGGTGCCAGCACCCGAAGTACCGGTACTGCGGCGTCTGCTTTTACCAGAACCGGAGCGGCAAAATAGCAAAATAAGGCGGCAAGCATACCTACCACCACCGCATAAAGAAATGCCCCTTTAAAAATACGGTCTGCATTGACATATTCTTTTTTGGAATTTTTTGCTGCCAGCATCTTTGAGATCGCTACCGGCAGGCTGTAGGAGGAAATGATCAGAATAATGCTGTAAACAGAATAAGCACTGTCGAACAGGCTGTTCCCCCGGTCGCCGATAATATGGGTCAGAGGAACACGATAAATCATTCCAATGATACGCACTATGATTCCTGCGATTGCAAGAATGCCTCCCTGAAGCAAAAAGCTGTTTCGGCGGTTTTCTTTTGTCTTACTCATAGCTCGCTTCTCCTAAATCCACATATTTCTTAAGTCGACGATCATTCCGCAGAAAGCCGGAATGCATTGGGGAGAAGATCCTGCAGGGAATACACCTGTACCTCCTGCTCTCCTTCCAGGTAGATTTGAATATCCGGACAAAATTCAGCCATCACCTGCAGACAAATACCGCAAGGCCATGCCGGTGTTCCGTTGCTGCATACCACTGCGATCGCCTCAAACTCCCGTTTTCCATCGGATACAGCCTTGAAAATTGCGGTCCGTTCCGCACACACAGCAGCCCCATACGACGCATTTTCTATATTACAGCCAAGATATACACTTCCATCTCCAGTAAGCAAAGCCGCACCCACCCGGAATCCCGAATAAGGTGCGTATGCCTGTTTCATTCCTTCTTTAGCTTGTTCAATCAAATACTGCTTCGTCATAAATCCCCCTATTCAAAGGTTACGCCCGCAGGATTTGCCTTGTCAAAATATGTGATCCATGTCTTTCCCGGATTCATATATAACCGTTCCCCGTTCGTATCATAATAATGGATGGTTCCCATCTCATACCGCCATGTGATCGGAATATACTGTCCGTTTGTGGCGTAATAACCATCTCCATGCTCCTCGTTGCAGACCTCCATCAGATAACCGTCTACCGAATAGGTTTCCGCAAACAAGATCAATACATTCTGATAGTGAAGCTGTTCATTGGTCTGGTCATCAATCTGTTCTTCTCCAAATTGGAACCGGTAATACTGGCCATCCTCCTCATGATATTCAAACCAAGGCTGGCGGCTGGCATTAAACGCCGTTACGATCTTCTTTGCAGAGCTGCCGCCCTCTAAATCCTTATTTTTGGAATTAAAATAAAAGGAAGGCTGATAATTACTGTCATGCTCCATGGAAAATCCGGCGGCTTCCAGTGCGGAATTTAAACCTTCTTCCGAAGTATAAGCATTATGCGGAGCAACTCTGGAATTATCCCGATAAATGAAATAATTTCCGAGGCCTCCCATACCGTCCATATCATCTACTCTGGCGGAAGCCAGTTCGTTATCCGCCAAAACGGAAGTACCAATATGGCAGAATACTGCGTCCATCTGCCCGGCTGCCCGGACATAATACTGTCTGGCTGATCGGACCGGCCCGATCTTTTCCAGTCCTTCATAGTTGGAAAAAACTGCCATCAGACGCGTGATCCCGCCTTCCACGATCATTTCGTATACTACATCCGCCTGTCCGATTCCGGACTGCGGCATTGCCTCGCCGATATTATTGATCATGATGGCAACCGGACGTCTTGCATTTTGCTCCGGATCAATCCATTCTCCTGTCAGATCACTTTGCACCTTACCTTCCGTATTCACCAGTTCGATTCCCGCTGCCGACTGCATGGAAACCGGCAGTGGAACGGAAATCGCATCTCCAAACTTATCGGAACAGCCGGAAAGCAAAAAGCAGGCTCCTAACAAAACACCGATACCCATTTTCTTATAACATTTCATATTCTTCTTCATTGCTTACACCTCATCTGATCTTAGTCTCTTGTATATCCCTTGTTTTGCAGAATATCCTCTTGTTTTGCTTCCATTTGCAGCTGTTCTTCCTTTTCCTCATGATCGTAACCGCTTAAATGCAGCATACTGTGAGCAATCAAAAAGGCCAGCTCCCGTTCGGGACTATGTCCGAACTCCTGTGCCTGTTCATATACCTTGTCCATAGAAACAACAATATCCCCAAGATTTAATTCACCGGTATCCGGATCAAAATACGCCTCCGGCTGCTCCTCTACCAGTTCAAACTCCTCCTGCCTGCGGAATGCGATCATAGGAAAGGACAGCACATCCGTCGGGCGATCAATCCCTCTTTGTTCTCGGTTGATTTCCCGGATTCTTTCATTATCTGTCAAAAGCACTTGAACTTGAACCTCGTAGGGACAGCGGACCGCCTCCAACGCTCCTTCAATAACTTCCCGGATAATCTGCTTATAATCCATGGAGATTTCACAAAGATATTCATTCTCGATATTTACCGTCATATTTCCTCCCCAACTCAATATCTTGTGTCTCCTCCCATTATAAACAACAAAATATATTATGACAAGCCTTTTCGGAAAGGATTTTCATTTTTCTGTCCCCTATGCTAAAACTCCGGGATTTTTTCCTTCCGTTCCCCGATTTTTTTTAATCCGCCGCCGATGCTCCTCATAGGAATCATATGCACTGACGATTTTTTGTACCAAAGGATGCCGGACCACGTCCTGACTGGTCAGGTGGCAGACGCCGATCTCATCGATTTTTTGCAGGACCTTTAACGCTTCGTCCAGTCCGGAAACCGTATTGGGTGCCAGATCCTTTTGCGACAGATCTCCCGTTATGATCGCTTTTGAGCCAAAACCGATCCGGGTCAAAAACATTTTCATCTGCGCCGGCGTGGTATTTTGAGCCTCGTCCAAGATGATATAAGAATTATCCAGCGTTCTTCCCCGCATATATGCCAACGGCGCTACTTCGATCAATCCTTTTTCCATATTTCGTAAAAAGGATTCCGCTCCCATGATCTCATACAGGGCGTCATACAGCGGCCGAAGATACGGATCGACCTTGCTTTGCAGGTCACCGGGCAGAAACCCAAGCTTCTCTCCCGCCTCAATAGCAGGCCGGGTCAGAATGATACGATTCACTTCATCATTCTTAAATGCTGTAATTGCCTTTGCCATGGCAAGATAGGTTTTCCCCGTTCCGGCCGGTCCGACGCCAAAGACGATCATCTTTTCCTGTATTAAGTCTACATATTGCTTCTGTCCCAGTGTTTTCGCTTTGATCGGTTTTCCGCTTATGGTATGGCAGATAATATCCTGATCCAATTCTGTCATCTGCTGTACCTGTCCGGTAAACGACAACGATAAAACATAATCGACATTCTGTTCTGTTATCTCGTTTCCACGCTCGGAAAGTGCTGTCAACTGCATAAGAACCTCTTTTGCACGGTTTACCTGTTCCTCTGTCCCCAGTACTTTCAAGGAATCATCCCGCAGGATCATGGTAACCGATAATGTCCGCTCAATCTTCCTTATATGTCTATCATATTGCCCGAACACATTCCGTATATGCTCGTCTGGTATGTGCATGGTAACTTCCACTGTACTCATATTTTCTCCTCCGTTGCTGTTGGAACCGGTTATTCCTGTGTTATTTCATCTGCTTCCGGCGCCTGTACTCCTTCCTCCGGAACTGCCAGCGTCCTCCCATATCCGATCCGTTCCCAGACTACGATACTTCCGGACGCATGACAGACACCGTCTCTGCATTCTATTGTAACATTATTCTCCATGATTTCTACCTCTTTTTCCGACAAATCATCTATGAACCGCTGAAGCCGCTTTTCTGCCCGCTGCTGCGCCTCCTCCTCGGAATAAGTATAAAGCTCCGGCTGGTATTCCCGTCGTTCATTTACCGTAAAGCTGACAGGCAGATAATAGGTGCCGCCCAGACAAAGCTTATGATTTTCCTCTATCACATCATAATGTTGAAATTCTTTCCACGGAAAATGAAACTCCTGCACCCAGTTTAACAGCTCAACGGTGATCGCCCGCTGATGATTCCCGGTATAAGTCTTATCATAGTATTGCATTTCAAAGGAATCTTCATACGGATAAACCGTCTCCGCAATAATATCCCCATCTGCCGCCACATAATCCGTTTCGATCACTTCATCGAAATCGTCATAAATGTTGATGACGCCGGAAATCAGGACATCTCC
This sequence comes from uncultured Lachnospiraceae bacterium, assembly GCA_947589055.1. Taxonomy (GTDB): domain Bacteria; phylum Bacillota; class Clostridia; order Lachnospirales; family Lachnospiraceae; genus CAG-632. The sequence continues at coordinate 40,366 of CANPZL010000011.1, forward strand.
TTTGGAAACAGACTGTCCCGGCTTCACCACAGGCGTTCCGCTTCTGGTAATCATCTCTACAATTACCCCGTCTTTTGCAGCCGCAATATCCTGAGGCGGTGCCGCTTCATCAACCAGTTCGGTTCCCTCTAATGTTTCCTTCAGTTCTACATTCAGTTGTGTACCGATAATTTCGCAACTGACCCAGGAAATTTCCGGAAAATCCTGCCGCAGCTGCTCCTCCAGCCAGTTACAGTCAATCTTTGATTTCCGCATTCCCAGCGTCACATAGGATTCTTCGATCCGGTCTGCGATCTGTTCCTCCGTATAAAAATAGGTACCATCCACATTTATGTCCCAGATAAACAGGGAACAAAGGTAGACAAGACCGCCGCAAAGAATCAATCCCCCCAGAAACAGCTTTCGTTTTCGATACCGAAACAAAAGAAAGGGAAGTCCATATTTATTCCGGATTTCCAGCTTAGAGCCGGTCTTTTTTCGGAGTGGATCCAGCTCCTTTACCGACCGTCGATCAATTTTAAAAAGATAACCGTTTTCTGCCGGTTCCATATCCCAGACAAAGAGGTTTTTATGATTTAACAGGGAAAGAAACCGTTCCGGACGGTTCCCGGACACATAAATTTCAACATAACCATGAAGCCATGTTCTGATTCTACCCATATGCCACCTACCCAAATTCAATTTTTTGAATAGTGCCTGTTATCTTCATATCCACAGCACCATAATGCTCGATCCGCATTCCGGCCCCCGTAAGGCATACCTCAATATGCTTTCCCGCCACCCGAATACGATCTTGTGTATATTCCAGTAAGGTTCGATAGTTCTCCAGCCACGCTTCTCCGGTTCCGTAGACTCGTAAAACAGTTGCCCCCTCCGTTACATCAACGGGAACCTGCATCGTATTGCCCATGCTTTACTTCCTGAACGCTTTTTACAATATATGTTTCATATGATTCAGATATGAAAACGGACTGCTCCAAGAATGGAACGCAGTCCGTTTCTCACAGGATATAATCGGTTTGAAATGTGCTTTTATTCGATCGATATTACATAATAATAGATGGGCTGTCCTCCGTAATGCAGTTCTACATCACAGTTCTTATATTTCTTTTCCAGAATATCCAGCACTGCATTTGCATCGTCTTCCTGCACCTCATCTCCGTAATACAGACAGATCAGCTCGGTATCCTCATCCACCAGTTCATTCACCAGCTCCAGTGTCGTTTCATGAACATCTCTGCCGACTGCCTTGATTCCATCGTCACCAAGCCCCATAATATCGCCCATACTGATGGTTTTTCCATCTATACTGGTATCCCGGACTGCATAGGTGACCTGTCCGGTTTTTACATAGGACATCGCTTCCGTCATACCTGCCGCATTATCTTCTTTTGTCTGGGAAGGATCAAAAGCGATCACAGCCGAGATCCCCTGCGGAATAGTCTTAGACGGAATCACAACGATCTCCTTATCCTCAACCAAACTCTGGGCCTGCTGTGCAGTAAGGATAATATTTTTATTGTTGGGAAGGATAAATATGGTTTTTGCATTCACCTGTTCAATGGCATTTAACATATCCTCTGTACTTGGGTTCATGGTCTGACCGCCTTCGATCAGATAATCCACCCCAAGACCGGTAAATATTTCATTCATTCCCTCTCCAATGGTAACGGAGATAAACCCATATTCCTTTTCCGGCTTACCGGTTTTCGCGATAGGCTCCTTCTGTTTTGCCGCCTTTTCAAGTTTTTCTTTATGCTCCTCCCGCATATTATCAATCTTCATACGGGTCAGGGAACCATAGGTCAGGCCTTTTTCAAACGCCAGTCCCGGATGGTTGGTATGCACATGTACTTTAACGATCTCCTCATCCGATACCACTACCAGCGAATCGCCGATCGAGCTTAAATATTCCTTAAACTCGGCTTCCATCTCCTCCGTATACTCCTGTTCAAGAAGTATGATGAACTCCGTACAGTATCCAAACGTAATCTCCGCATTCGGATCATCTTCCACTGTGAATTCATATCTGTCCGTTTCTTCCGGAACTACAGTGATCTCAATTTCCTTTCCGATCAACGCCTGATATGCCCCTTGCAGCACCTCCATCAGTCCCTGACCGCCGGAGTCAACCACGCCGGCCTCCTTCAGGACCGGCAGCAGTTCTGGTGTATAAGCAAGCACCTCATACCCATAATCAAGGAGAAGCTTTCCAAATTCTTCTATATCTTTTACCCGCCGGCAGATCTCATTGGCTTTGTTTGCAATTCCTTTTGCCACCGTTAAAATGGTTCCCTCCTTCGGCTTCATGACCGCCTTATAAGCGGTAGCTACCGCATGTTCAAAGCAAACTGCCAAGTCTTCGGTTGTCAAAGCATCTTTTCCGGAAATTTCCCGGCAAAAGCCTCGAAAAAGCTGGGAAAGGATCACTCCGGAATTCCCTCTGGCTCCCCGCAGCGAGCCGCTGGAAATTGCCTTTGCCAAAGCTGCCATAGTAGGCTGTTCTAATGCCGTTACTTCCTTGGCAGCAGACATGATCGTCAGCGTCATATTGGTCCCCGTATCTCCGTCCGGAACCGGGAATACATTTAACTGGTTGATATATTCCTTTTTGTTTTCTATATTCTTTGCTCCGGCCAAAAAGGCCTTTTGAAGCATTTCTGCATCGAATTTCATGATTGCCACTTTTGTTTCCTCCTAATCAATCAGTCCAATACCCGGACACCTTCCACATAAATGTTGATATGTTCTACAGGCATACCGGTGAATTCCTCTACCTTATATCTTACGGTGCTCATCAAATTATCTGCAACTACAGAAATGCTGACGCCATATGCTACAATAATATGAAAATCTATCGAGATACGGTTGGAATCAATGATAACATTTACACCCTTGCTAACACTGTCACCCCGCAAAAGCTTCACAATACCGTCCTTTACACTGACCGTAGCCATTCCTACGATACCAAAGCATTCCACCGCAGTCAGTCCGGCATATTGGGCAACTACCTCATTGTCAATGACAATATCACCATTTTCCGTACTCATTCGTCCTTTCATTCCATAACCTCCGTTCTCATACTATACTCAAACTGTTATATTCGTATCCCATCAGGGCCGAACCGGCTATACGTTTTTTCCGTTTCCCTTCCGGAATTATGTTCGGATATGCTTTCACTCCGATCATTAAAAATCAATATATTATCATTATAACCGTTTTAATAAAAAAAAGAAATACAATTTTTCCATATTTTCTCTTGCATTTCCAAATCAAATCTGTTAAAATTGTCACGTTGTGAACTTACGCTACTAAATGATGAGGAGGTGCAGCAATGGCAAAGTGTGCAATTTGTAATAAAGGCGCTCATTTCGGAATTAAAGTGAGCCATTCTCATAGAAGATCAAACAGAATGTGGAAATCAAATATCAAGTCTGTTAAGGTTCTTGTGAACGGAGCTCCGAAGAAAATGTACGTTTGTACTTCTTGTTTGAAATCCGGACGTGTAGAACGTGCTTAATTCCACGCATTATAAAAAAAGCCCAAACGGGCTTTTTTTATGTTACAGATGCCCCTTTTTATTTACAAAACAGGCAGTATGCCAGAAGCAGACTTCCGGTTATAATCAAAAATGTCAGAAAACCTTCCGTAAAACAGTTAATGATCATGCCCACTGCAATAAAAAAGAGGGCAAACCCACATAACCGTTTCATGTGTATTCACCCTCCTCAGCCAATTCTATATTCTATTGTATGCAGAAGGAATCGAAAAGTTACCTGACGTATCGCCTGTCAAGCCGACTATCGTTATTAACCTTCTATGGCATCTGTATCCTCTGCCTCTAACGCATCGTTTTCTTTCTTATCCTTAAAATCCTTTGCATAATCCGCAATCTTGTCCAACAGCTCCGGAACCATATCCAAAATCTTGGTAATGCTGTCCTGATTCTTGATATTTACAAGCTTTGTATGTCCGTCCTGTATTACCAAAACCGCACTGGGGGACATCTTTCCGCCTAAACCGCCGGCGCCGCTGTTTTTAGCATTGTTGTCAGCAAACGCACCTGCGGCAACGCCAAAGGTAACATCTACAAGGGGAAGTATGATCGTGCTTCCGATTGTTGTCGGTTCCCCGATTACCGTTTTGGTCGTCAGAAAGGAATCCATTCCATTAAATAAAGTACCTACTGTCGCATTAAAATCATTATTTGCCATTAACTATTTCCTCCTATTATATTCCTTGCTTCCTGAATCGTGTTCATCAAATTCCGGTTCAAGATAACCTGCACCAGCAAAGTTACGAAAAAACCAGCCTGCAACCTGCCTTTTGCATATAACTGCCCCTCGAAAATCTTCTGTTCAAAATCCGGCGCTATCACAATATGATCTCGGTACAGAGGCATCAGCATACCCATGACGCCTAATATCTGACCGGTGGACGCCGGATCCTCCAATCCAAACCGCAGAGTACCCTGCAGCTTTCTTGGACGGAAATGTTTTCCAATCCGCAAGAGGTATTTTTTTATATCTTTCCATGCCCGTTTTACCGGTTCGCTCTGGAGAAAGACCGTTCCATCCTTCAGCTTGCCGAGAATCATATCTTTTTTCTCTGCCAGCCTGTTCATATTTTCCTTTATATTTTCCAAAAAGTCAAGTATTCTTGCGAGTATCTCCGAAATTTTATAATGAACACGCATGGGAATGGTCGTTATCCATTCCATACCTGCCTGTATCTTATTATGGATTTTCAGGAAAATTCCGGTGCGGTCCGGCCGAACCTTTGGTTCTTCCTCTTCTTCAACAAGCGGAATTTCCGGTTCTTTCCTTACAGGCGGGGAAGGAAAATCCGTCGGGAAATCATCCTCAAGCACCCGAACCGGAATCGGTTGTTCTTCCACACGTTCTTCCTCTGCCAGACCTTTATAAAAATGTTTATTGGTTTCATCATTGGTAGAAATCGTAAATCCAAAGGATTTCAAATAATAAAGGAATCTGCTCTCACCGTAAGTTCCTTTTAAATCCAGAACGAACCATAACCATCTGGCTCTGGCAACCGCCTTAAGCGTACCATAATATTCTGCATCGACCGTATAATATACCGGAACGATCAAAATCAAAAGCAGGATAAGAAGAAGCACGCCAAGCAGGATCAGGAGCGTAATCCCCAGCACCTTTAATATTATCAACAAAACTTCCACCTACTTCTCACCTCCGATGCTAAAGCCCCAGATACGTTCCTACCGCAAAGCCTCCTGTGTTCTGGTATACCTCATCTATGATCAACCGAACCAATTCTTCCGCATCTTCTTGGGTTTTAGTGATTCCGATCACGATCACCGGATGCTCCAGTTCTTCATACAGTGGCTGCCGCAGCTCTTCATATTCATATATTTCCAAAATTCCGTCCTGAAATACCGGAAGGGTAATACAATATAGATAAGAAACGGAACGATTTCGATTCATTTTCCGCATGATCGGTATTATCCTTTTATCTGCGATCCCTCGGACATACATACGATTATATAGCTTCATGGAACCTCCTGTCCAATCGGACTCTACATTCCGGCTACCCTTCCATCATTTCATCCAAAATACGGATAACCGCCTTTTCTTCCCATTGATTCTTACAGTTTTCAAGCGCATATTTCAAATAATCCGAAATCTCTTCCTGACTGTTAAAAAAGACCGGAACGATTCCCAATACCATTGCCATTCTGGCACGGTTCATCTGCTTTGTCTGTCCGGCAAAGGAACGGGTAAATTCCTCGATCAGCTGATCCCGTACCTGATTTATGTATATGCTGTCCGCTATCTCCGGGGTCAGGTCCTCCGGTTCCAGACTGACAAAGGTACTGTTGCAAAGGAGCTTGGACATCCGGTTTAAATCCGAATACTCCTCCCAAAGGGACAGAGATTTTAGCAGATCCTGCTGTTGTGTCCATATATCAAATAAAACTCCCTCTGTCTGGATTTTTTTCTCCGATAATTGTTCCGGTATACCCTCCAGTGCAAAAAGACAGTCTTCCGTCTCCTCCTTCATCGGGTCATGCCCGTCCATAGCGGAAAGCGTATGCTCTAAAATCCGGCAGGCAATCTCTGCTTCTTTCGTATCAACCTGTACATAGACCGCAGCCGACACTGCGGCGTACAAATGATTTACGACCTCCGCCAGTATCAAAAGCCGCGACACGATATGATCGATCTTATCAGCCGTATCCAAAAGACCCGTTCTGTATTTTTTCCATTGTTCCTTTGACAGATTTTGGTAATCCAATCCTTCATAAAGAGTTAATGTCTTGAAAAACTCCGGATACACGGTTTCAAATCCTTCCGGCCGGAAAAGACCAGAACAGGCCCGGATCGTTTCCGCAAAATCGTCAACACTGCTGCATTCGGAACCGGTATATAGTTTCAGACTTTCGTTTATGATGTCGAAAAAGCGGCTTTTTGTGATCCGAACCGGAAGTTCGGATACAACCATCTGAATCTTACTGTTAATCACCATCTTATCGTCGTCCTGAAACAAATACCGGAATATTTTCTGTGCATAGGCATCTAAGTCTGTTTCCCTGTCTTCCGTCTCTTCCTCATAGGTGAATTCCAGACGATTCAGTATGTATTCGTAAACCTGTAACCCGTCCGTATAAGCGGTCAGTATCTGCATACGAGCGGTTATCTGTTCCCGAAGCTCATGGATCCGCTTTAGTTCTTCCCGGCGCTCGGAGCTTCCATCCAATATACAGGTCTTTATCCATTGCCGAACGTTCTTCAAGGCTTCCGTTACAAACCCATCCGTTTGCGGCTGTTCCTCCAACTGCTCCCAAAGGATATACAGATTCATTGCCAGCTGTACCAATGCATATTCATAATACGTCTTGGATAACAGGATACCGTATTTCGGCAGATTTTCATCCAGTGCCAGTCCGCCTCCAATCTGCTTTATCAATAAACGTTCTTGCTTTTGCATATTGTTCTCCTTTACTGTTTATGCTCATGCGTAAATAAATGGTCGCTGCAATACTCTAAATTCCCCTTGCATTTTGAGCAGAACCGGAACGAAAGCTCCGGATTGCTCTCCTCAGTTCGTCCACATACTGCGCAGCGGTGGCGGGAAACCTGAGACCGTACTGCTTTTACCTGCTTCCGGTACTTCCGTTTTCGTTTTATCTCAACCGGAGACAGCTTCTTATAATTTCGAGTTGACAAAAAATAGACTACAAAATTTGCGACCGAAAGGAGAATGCTGACAATATTGGATATTCCCAATGCCGCATATACAGGCGCCGAAATGACCAACAGTGCATTTTGGATGATCGTCCACGCCAGCAGTCCGGCGTCCAGAATCGCCAGCCACTTCATTTTGATTGGAAGTATGCCCATAAAATATACCTGTTGATCCGGAAAAATAGTTGCAAAAGCTAAAAAAGAAGTCAGATTCAGATAATAGGTGCTGGACGTTAAATTTACTCCATTGTCAAATCCATGCATGAGTCCGGTGATCAGATAAATCAATATCGGTCCCACCGTCATCAAAATCAGGCCCATAAAAATAAATACATTATAGCGAAACGTTCCCCAAATCCGTTCCAGAGTTTGTCCAATCCAGAAATACAGCAGGAACATGAATATCAAAAATAAGTTCGGATTCTGCGGAATCGTAACCACCCAAGTCACCAGTCTCCAAACTTGTCCCTGAAAAATCAACTGTGGGTTCATCTCCATCAGACTATAGCAGCCCGGCAGAAGGTTGAACCTCTCCATAAAATATAACACATATCCGATTCCATATGCCCCTAATACATAAACGATCAGATTTTTGACAGCATAACGCCCCAGCTTGCGTTCCAGCTTGTTCATCCAATGCATAGTAATCATCCTTTTCATTTTTACAATACGGTTCAATTATATCCCATTCAATCTGCAAACGCAAGTATGTATCCCCCATTCTATCAACCTTTATTCATCAGAATATGACTTTGGCATCACCGTCAGCCGGCTCTTTCCTGCCTGCCGCCGATAATGCCAAAGCTGCCGGTTTTATCTTGGAGCTTTTACCGGATACCGGAGGACAAAACCTGCCGGAACCGGCAATTCCCTTAAGGAAGGATTAAATTCTGCAAGACTGTCATAATCTGTATCAAAGAGCTTTAGGATGTCCTCTAACGTATCCCCTTCCTGGGTAATATACGTTCGTTCACTGCTTCCACCGGGGACACTGGAATTTGGCAGTGTTGGCAGGCAAAGCTCATCTCCCGGCTGTAAGTTGTAGACATTGACATACGGATTACTCCGGAGAATGTCAATCAGCTTTAGATCGTAGTTCCGTGCGATCTTATACAGGGTATCCCCTTCCTTTACCACATAGACAAATCCTCTGCAATTTTGAGAATTATTATACATATTGCTAACCTCTCGTTCCTGTTATTTGGAAATTGCAAACAAGATGCAATCCTCTACTGGGTATTCTATTCATAACTGCGGATACCGGTGCACAAATATCCTTGTTTCTGTTTCCAAAACAGATAGAAAGATTTCATAAAAATATAAGTAATACTCCATGTTTTACATATTGAGTTTTTCGACAGATTCCCGTATAATAACGTAGAAAACAATGAAAATTCAAATAAAACAACAATAAGGAGGGTGGCGATCGTTTGCCACGAATTGTTATGTGTAATTACATAGGTATTGATATTGGTTCCACCACAGTAAAGGTCGCTGTTTTAGATAAGCAGCATCATATATTATTTTCCGATTATCAACGTCACTTCGCAGATATAAAGGGAACGCTGTCCCGTCTGGTCAGCGCCGCCGGTGAAAAACTTGGCGATCTGGAGGTTCAACCCACTATTACCGGCTCCGGCGGACTGGCGATCGCAAATATTCTGGAAATCCCGTTTTCTCAGGAGGTTGTCTGCGTAACGGATGCCCTCCAGCTTTATGCCCCGCAGACGGATGTCTCCATCGAGCTTGGCGGCGAAGATGCGAAGATCATTTATTTTACAAACGGAATTGAACAACGTATGAACGGTGTTTGCGCCGGCGGCACCGGTTCCTTTATCGACCAGATGGCTTCCCTTTTGCAAACAGATGCGGAAGGATTGAATGAATATGCGAAAAGCTATGACACTTTATATCCCATTGCCGCCCGCTGCGGTGTGTTTGCAAAAACGGATATTCAGCCTCTGATCAACGAAGGTGCCACAAAGGAAAATTTGGCGGCTTCTATTTATCAGGCAGTGGTGGATCAGACGATAAGCGGTCTTGCCTGTGGGAAACCCATTCGGGGCAATGTTGCCTTCTTAGGCGGTCCGCTCCATTTCCAATCCGAATTAAAAAAAGCATTTGTACGGAATCTGAATCTGACAAGGGAGCAAATCATCGCACCGGAAAACTCCCATCTGTTTGCTGCGATCGGAGCCGCTTTAAATGCAGAATCTACTCCTGTAAAGACAACGTTGGGTGCCTTAGTAGATAAGCTAAACAGCGGAATCGAGATTGAAATGGAAGTAGACCGGATGGAGCCCCTCTTCCAAGACGAACAGGAGTATAAAGATTTTTGTGAACAGCACAATCAATACAAAGTTAAAAAGGGCGCGTTAGAATCCTATAGCGGCAACTGCTTTCTCGGTATCGATGCCGGCTCAACCACGACCAAGGTTGCTTTAGTCGGGGATGACGGAACGCTTTTATATTCCTTTTACAGCAGTAACAACGGAAGTCCGTTAAAAACCAGTATCCGTGCTATTCAGGAAATCTATGCAAAGCTTCCGGAGAACGCAAGAATCGTTCGTGCCTGCTCAACCGGATACGGGGAGGCATTGATCAAGTCCGCCCTGCTGTTAGATGACGGAGAGGTCGAAACCATCGCACATTATACGGCTGCCGCTTTTTTTGAACCAGAGGTTGACTGTATCCTCGACATTGGCGGTCAGGATATGAAATGTATTAAAATCCGGAATCAGGCGGTGGATAATGTTATGTTGAATGAGGCATGCTCTTCCGGCTGCGGTTCTTTTATTGAAACCTTTGCAAAATCAATGAATTACAGCATACAGGACTTTGCAAAGATTGCTCTGTTTGCCAAGCACCCCATCAATCTCGGCTCCCGTTGTACGGTTTTTATGAATTCAAAGGTAAAGCAGGCGCAAAAGGAAGGAGCGGACGTCTCGGATATTTCAGCCGGTCTTGCTTATTCCGTCATTAAAAATGCCCTGCTGAAAGTCATTAAACTAACCGATCCGAAGGATCTAGGGGAACGTATTGTTGTACAGGGCGGAACCTTTTATAATGATGCCGTGTTAAGAAGCTTTGAACGAATATCCGGAGTTTCTGCTATCCGTCCGGATATTGCCGGTATTATGGGTGCCTTTGGAGCCGCCTTGATCGCACGGGATAATTATGACGGACATTCCGCATCTACCATGCTCTCCATTGACGATATAAACCATCTGACCTATGAGACGACGATGGCGCGCTGTAAAGGCTGTACCAACAGCTGTCTTTTAACGATCAACCGGTTTTCCGGCAACCGTCGTTTTGTCACCGGCAATCGTTGTGAACGTGGGCTGGGACAGGAAAAAAACAAGGAGCATATTCCGAATCTTTTTGAATATAAGTTTCAAAGGCTGTTTGACTACGAACCCCTTCCGGCGGAAACGGCAACCCGTGGTGAAATCGGCATTCCCAGAATCTTAAATATGTACGAAAACTACCCACTCTGGTTTACATTTCTGACCAGACTTAAATTTCGGGTTATCCTCTCTCCGCCTTCCAGCCGGGAAATCTATACGCTGGGTATTGAATCCATTCCCAGTGAATCGGAGTGCTATCCGGCTAAAATCTCACATGGACATATCATGTGGCTGTTAAAGCATGATATTAAAACGATCTTCCAGCCCTGTATCGTCTATGAACAAAATGAAACACCGGATGCCTATAACCATTACAACTGTCCGATGGTTACTTCCTATGCCGAAAATATCAAGAATAACGTAGAAGAAATTCAAAGCGATGCGGTTACCTTTATCCGTCCGTTTATGGCATTGGATAACCGGGAGGCACTGGCCGACCGTCTGTATCGGGAATTTTCAAAGTATTACGATGTAACCAAAAAAGAGATTCGGGAAGCGCTGGAAGCGGGCTTTGCCGAATATGAAACCGTAAAACAGGATCTGCAGAAAAAAGGAGAAGAAACGATCCGTTACTGTGAGGAACAGAATCGAATGGGGATCGTTCTGGCCGGCAGACCCTATCACGTTGACCCGGAAATCAATCATGGACTTCCGGAATTGATCAATTCCTATGGGATCGCTGTATTAACGGAGGACTCCATCTCACACCTTGCCAAAGTAGAACGTCCGCTGATTGTTTCCGACCAATGGATGTATCACAGTCGTCTCTATGCGGCCGCAAACTATGTAAAATCCAGCAAATGTCTGGAAATGATACAGTTAAATTCCTTTGGCTGCGGTCTGGACGCAGTTACTACAGACTGTGTCAGCGATATTTTATCGGGTTCAGGGAAAATTTATACCGTTTTGAAGATTGACGAGGTAAGCAACTTAGGTGCGGCCCGTATCCGTATCCGCTCCCTGATTAGCGCAGTTAAAGTACGGAATAAAAAGGGAATCCAGCCCCATCCGGTTTCTTCCGCTTATAACCGTGAGATCTTCACAAAGGAAATGAAAGAAAGCCGATATACAGTACTGGCGCCAAATATGTCCCCGATTCATTTCAGTATGCTAATGCCGGCCTTTAGCCAATGCGGGGTTAATTTTATCACGCTGCCGAATCCAGATAAATCCGCAGTGGACGTGGGTCTGAAATATGTAAACAATGATGCCTGCTATCCTTCGATCCTAGTTGTGGGACAGTTGATTCAGGAACTTCTTACCGGAAAATACGATCTGGATCACACTGCTCTTGCCATTACCCAGACTGGCGGCGGCTGCCGGGCTACGAACTATATCGGCTTTATCCGTCGAGCGTTAAAAAAGGCGGGAATGGAACAGGTTCCGGTCATTTCGATCAATGCCGGCGGTCTGGAGACCAATCCGGGCTTTCATTATAACTATGCCATGATCCGGGCTTCCATTCAGGCGGTTATTTACGGTGACGTCTTTATGCGCTGTCTGTATCATATGCGGCCCTATGAAGCGGTTCCCGGCTCCGCCAATGCCCTTCACAAAAAATGGGAAGCCATTTGTATCCAATCCATTCAGGACGGTGCAAGTATGCGTTCCTTTAAGAAAAATATCAAAGGAATCATACGGGAATTCGATCAACTCCCGATTCTTAACATTCAGAAGCCAAGAGTTGGAATCGTAGGAGAAATTCTGGTAAAATTCCAACCATGTGCCAATAACCAAATGGTTGACCTCTTAGAAGCAGAAGGTGCGGAAGCTGTCATGCCGGACTTGTCCGGCTTCTTAGACTACTGTGCGTATAATGCCAATTACAAGCACGAATATCTGGGAAAATCCAAGAAATCAGCAACAGTCAGCAATCTGGTCATAAAGTTTCTGGATCTATACCGTTCCACCGCACGCAAGGAACTGGAAGCCAGTACGCATTTCAGCAGCATTGCCCATATCCGTGAGCTTGCGGAATATGCAAAGCCTATCGTTTCACTGGGGAATCAGACAGGGGAAGGATGGTTTTTGACAGCAGAGATGATCGAATTGATCAAAAGCGGCGTTCCGAATATTGTCTGCTGTCAGCCCTTTGGCTGCCTGCCGAATCATATCGTGGGAAAAGGAGTCATCAAAGAGCTACGGGCGGCATATCCGGAAGCCAATATCGTAGCGGTCGATTTTGATCCGGGGGCCTCCGAGGTCAATCAGCTCAACCGGATTAAGCTGATGCTCTCTACCGCCCAGAAAAACTTACATACCCAATCAGCCGATCCCAATCCTTCACAGGAGCGGGAAGCTGCCGCAAGTCAGGCGGAATAAGTGCTGTCAAGCGTGGGTATCCGTATTGTCCGAACTGCAAAAATGTAACACCCTGCAAAGATATGCAACCGAGGTCATATCCTCGTCTAACTCTTCTGCAATCTTTGCGGGTGTTTTTTTCATTTTCAGCTTCCGATGGATCATATGAAGGAGTTGCAGAGCTTCTCCCTGCTTTCTGCCTTCGATAATCCCGATCTCATAACCTCTTGCCATACCATATTCCATCAAATTCATAGACGATCCTCCTTTTTTATTTATCGTAACATATATTTTATCTTTTTACAATATTAATATAGTAATAATAGTACTATGTATTATTTTATATATTTATAATATTTGCAGCTAAAAAGCGATCCTATGTGGAAGCAAGCTATATCACGGTCATTCTAGCAAGTATTTCCTTTCATCAATCGACACGATCAGCACGGAATCTTTCGGATTCGGCAGCCTTTTTGCGATTTTCACCGTTTCTGCATCACCAAGAGTCACTTGCTGTGTCGATATGTGTCTTTGCTGTCCGCATAATCGTTGTTGTATTTCCAGTCCCATGCACCGGTATTATACGGCGGGTCTATGTTCCTGCTGATTTTGATACAAACAGAAAAAGCCCTCTCCGGCGCAGGACACCCCGGTGGAGTGGTTCGAGCCATCCCTCTGGTGTGCGCTGCCAGATTTCGTGACGGTCTACTCCAAAGAGGATGTACGGTTCACCTTCAAGGACGGAACGGAAATAAGGGCATAAGGGCAAAAAGAAACTCCTCACTTCCACTTCGAAGGTGAGGAGCTTTTTGCTTGTTCTTTTCGATAAATGGGAATTTATATTGTAATCTCATGACTGTATCAAAGCCAATTTCCATTAAACGCTGCTGCCATAATTGCTATCAATAATATAATAAT
>CANPZL010000012.1 GCA_947589055.1 uncultured Lachnospiraceae bacterium
TACTATAGTCCTTCGCTGTATGGCGGGGGACTTTTTTGATGGAGCCGAAAATGAAAAAGCAGAACTTATTTCAAATCCCATTTCTACACAGTTGGTGACAAACATATGCCGAAGGCAAGAAAGCATATTGACGGTAGATTTGCTTTTTTAAATCGGCAGCCTACAGTCCGGATTGTTATTTTCTAAATAAACGGATTACGCTGAGAATCGAGACCTCCTTCTTTGTATTTATTATTGAAAAAAATATAGTATCATGTATAATATTGTTTATATAAAATGTCTTTATATCCTGACAGTGACCAAGTGCGTTTGGAAGGGTTCCGGGGATAACCTAGGAGGCAATAACATGAAGCTACAAGGAGATATTCGACATATTTCACCGTTTCAGATCATAATTTTGGGATTCCTGTCTGTTATACTATTGGGAACAGTTTTATTGATGCTTCCGATTGCGACTGTTGACAGGACGTGGACCGGCTTTGTGGAGGCGATGTTTACCTCCGTATCCGCTACCTGCGTGACCGGACTTGTTGTATATAATACTGCGGAATATTGGTCTGTTTTTGGACAGGTAGTCATTTTATGTCTGATTCAGATTGGCGGTATGGGTGTTGTGACGATAGCAATATCCATTGCAAGGTTTTCCGGAAAGAAGATCGGCTTGGTACAGAGAAATACGATGCAGGAGGCAATTTCTGCCCATCAGTTGGGCGGCATTGTGAAAATGACGAATTTTATATTCCGTATGGTTTTGATTATCGAATTGGTCGGAGCGGTTTTTCTTGCCCCGACTTTTTGTAAGGAATGCGGAATAAAAGGAATCTGGTATGCCTTATTTCATTCTATATCGGCGTTCTGTAATGCCGGTTTTGATATTTTAGAGCAGCCGGAAGGGAATTCGTCCCTGATGCAGTATGCAGGGAATCCATTTATCAACCTGCCGATTATGCTGCTGATTATCTTAGGCGGTATCGGTTTTATGACTTGGGACGACATAAGACAGAATAAGCATAGGATCAGGAAATATCGTATGCAGACAAAGATGGTGCTTTTAGTTACTTTTCTTTTGTTAATACTACCGTTTTTATATTACTTCTTCTTTGAATTTTCAAGAAAATGTTGGGATATGACGCTGGGGGAACAGCTTCTTGCCTCTTTGTTCCAGTCGGTGACGCCTAGGACAGCAGGGTTTAATACGGTTGAGCTGACCCAGATGACGGATGTAAGTAAATTCCTTATGGTAATACTTATGTTGATTGGAGGCTCTTCCGGTTCTACAGCCGGAGGCTTTAAGGTGACAACGTTAGCGGTTTTATTTATGACGATCTGGGCTGTATTTCACCATAGCGAGGAGATTCAGAGCTTTGGGCGGCGGTTGAGTCCCCAGTCCGTTTTCAATGCGGTTACTATTTTTTTACTTTATATCGTATTGTTCATCATCGGAGGCTTTACGATTAGCATGGTTGATGCAGTCCCTCTGCTGGATGCGTTATTTGAATCGGCGTCCGCCATTGGAACCGTCGGCCTGAGTTTAGACCTGACACCCCGGTTAGGAACGGTATCCAGATGGATCCTGATGCTGTTAATGTTTTTCGGACGGGTAGGAGGATTAACCTTGATCTTTGCTGTAATTTCCGAAAAGCATCCGGTATATTCCAAGTATCCGGAAGACAAAATGACAGTTGGGTAGATGAAATAGGAGGAAAAAATATGAAATCATTTTTATTGATCGGTTTGGGACGGTTTGGAAAGCACGTTGCAAGAAAGCTGGACGAGATGAAGCAGGAAATCTTAGCAGTTGATATAAATGAGGATCGGGTGCAGGATGCGCTTGCCTATGTTACCAACGGGCAAATTGGCGACAGCACCGATGAAAATTTTATGCGTTCGCTTGGGGTTAATAATTTTGATGTATGTATCGTTGCAATCGGGGATAATTTTCAAAGCTCTTTGGAAACCACCTCTTTATTAAGTGAGCTTGGAGCTAAGCTTGTAGTGTCTAGGGCGGCAAGTGATGTGCATGCCAAGTTTTTGTTGAAGAATGGTGCAAATAATATCGTTTACCCGGAAAAACAGCTGGCAGTCAGGACTGCCATCCGATATAGCTCGGATCATATAATGGATTATATTGAGATGAACAAGGATTTTTCAATTTTTGAAGTGACTGTACCGAAAGCATGGATTGGCAGGACTGTACAGCAGATTGACGTTCGGAAGCAATACCAGTTAAACATAGTAGCGATCAAGGATCAAGGATATTTGAATCCTGAGATCAGTCCGGATTATTGTTTCAAAGGGGAAGAAACCGTATGGGTTATCGGTAAAAATAAAAATATTCAGAAATGCTTCCACCTGTAACAGACAGAGAAACCGGAAAGGTATATATATGGAGCGGATATTTAATGATGCCCTAAGAAAATATTGCAGTAATGATTATTATCCCTGGCATATGCCGGGGCATAAACGGCAGGTGGAGTTGGACAGTCATGTAATGGGGGCTGGCTTCGATGTGACAGAGGTCGCAGGTTTAGATAATCTGTTAGAGCCGGAGGGCGTTCTTGCAAAATCCATGCAGCAGCTTTCCGCAATTTATGGGAGCAGGAAATCCTATTATCTGATAAACGGAAGTACGGGGGGAATATTAGCGGCAATTTCTGCTGTATGCAGGCGGGGAGATACGATCATCATGGGGAGGAATTGCCATATATCCGTATACCATGCGGTCGCTTTATTGGAATTGAGACCGATTTATATTTACCCGAATATAATAAAAGAGTATGGGATCTGTAATAGCGTGTTACCGGAACAACTGGAAGCGTTGCTGAAGGAATATCCGGAATGTAAGGCGGTCATCCTGACCTCTCCTACCTATGAAGGAATCCTGTCCGATATTCAAAATCTAAGCCGGCTGACACATCAAGCAGGTGCTTTTTTGATTGTGGATGAAGCGCATGGCGCACATTTGGAATTTGGAACAAATGCACCCAAACCGGCACTCCGCTGTGGAGCGGATTTGGTGGTAGAAAGTTTACATAAGACACTTCCCTGTTATACCCAGTGTGGTATTCTGCACATAGGAAGGCTTCCGGATTGGGCGGATAAAGCTGCTTTCACAAAACGGGTAGAATATTTCTTACGGGTATATCAGAGCAGCTCTCCTTCATATCTTTTGGTTGCGAATATGGAGGACGGGATTGCGGCGATGGAACAGTGGCGGAGCAGTCGGATTCCGGAATATTATAACAGGCTTCGCAGGTATCGGGAGAAATGGAAGGGTCTGAAAACGCTTAGGCTCCTGACGAAAGAAACGGTGCAGACTTACGGTGGATATGCTTATGACGAAGGCAAGCTGTTATTCGGAATGCAGGCCGCCGGAATCAGAGGTTCATTTTTTATGGAGCAAATGCAGCAAACATACGGAATGGTTTTAGAAATGGCGTCGTTGACCTCCGCATTGGCTATGACCTCGATAGCGGATACGGAAGAAGCATTTGCACGATTCGATCAGGCATTGACGGATATGGATAGGATCTTGTGTGAAAGGAATACTGCGGGCAAAGAGGAAAAAGAGACAGAAACTACGAATGATTTTGAAAAGATATGGCAGCCGAACAGTCAGATATTGTGTCCTGGGCAGGCATTAAATCAGACCGGAACGGTTCAGCCTTTGGAAGAAGCAGTAGAAAGGACCGTCTGTGATTTTATAACGCCGTATCCTCCGGGAATCCCGATTCTGGTGCCGGGAGAGCAAATTAGGAAAACGCATATCACATATATCCGGGCTTGTCTGGAAAATGGATTATCGGTGCATGGCATACAGGGAAAGGATAGTATCGTCGTTCGTTGACAGATAAAGAGGAATCCTTTAGTATGGAAAAGAATGAAACAGCGGACTAGGAAGGAAGCGAAAATGCAGGGGTTATTTATTGCGCTTGAAGGGCCGGACGGAGCCGGCAAAAGTACACAGATACAGCTGCTTCAGGAATATCTGGAGAAAAAGGGATATGAAATAATCGTTACCAGAGAACCGGGGGGAACGGTTATCAGTGAAGCAGTCCGACAGATCATATTAAATAAAGAATATCGGGAAATGTCGGAAAAAACAGAGTTGCTTTTATATGCTGCGGCAAGAGCACAACTGGTGGAAGAAATAATCCGCCCGGCTTTGAAGGCAGGAAAAGCAGTAATCTGCGACCGGTTCTTAGAATCCTCTGTGGTATACCAAGGCATCGCAAGAGGACTGGGAGTGGATACGGTATATGCGGTTAATGATTTTGCATTAGAGGGACTTCGGCCGCAGCTTACGATCCTTTTAGATCTGGATGCGGAGGAAGGACTACGGAGAAAGAAAAATCAGGCGGAGCTGGATCGTATGGAGGCGGAAGGTCTTGAATTCCATCAACGGGTAGCGGAAGGGTATCGTTTTCTGGCTGACCGGGAGAAGGAGAGAATTATGAGAATTTCTGCCACTTTACCGAAAGAGGAGATTCATGCTAAAATAGTATTGGCTATTGAAGAACGTATTTTGAACCGATACCAGATATAAGAGGATAAAGGGAGCCGGAAGAAGGGAGGTCGGGGTAAATGGATATTAAGCTGGATGCGATTTCTAAGCTTACGCAGGTGGAAGCAGCGGAAGCGGTTAAGAATGCCGGCGGCGAGGATTTTAAGTTTACCCTGGTCAGTCATATTCAGGAAGGCGAGCTTCAGGCAAAGCTGGAAGGTCTGATGAAGGAGATCGAGGAAGAAGGAAAGCGGATTGCCCGGCATAAGGATATTCGGGATCTGAAACGGTATCGTTCTAAGATCAAGGAATTTATGAACGAGGTAACCACCCATTCTTATTCTTTTTCCAGAGAAAACTTTCTGGATCGGAAGGGACGACACCGGGTCTATGGAATCATCCATCTGGTAGATGAGAACCTGGATAAGCTGGCAAAAGCACTGATGTCGGAAGAGAAAGACCATTTGGAAATCCTGCGGCTGATAGACGATATTAGGGGAATGCTGATCGATATTATTACATAGCGGTAACCGCAAAGTGTTTGAATAAAAGCAGTATTGGGAAAGAAGGTGTTGGCAATGGCAACATTTAGAGACGTAATCGGCCACGAAAGCATTATCGGCCATTTTAAGAGCAGTATCGAGCGGGGAAAGGTAGCCCATGCCTACCTGATCCACGGAGAAAAGGGAACCGGAAAGAAGCTGCTTGCCGGATTATTTGCAAAAACCCTGCAATGTGAAGTTGGAGGGACAGATCCGTGCGGAAAATGTCGTTCCTGTATACAGTGTGACAGTGGCAATCAGCCGGATGTTATCTGGGTTACGCATGATAAGCCGAATGTCATTACCGTTGATGATATACGGGAGCAGATCAACAAGGATATTATTGTACGTCCGTACAGCAGCCGGTATAAAGTGTATATCATTCCGCAAGGGGAGCTGATGAACCCACAGGCACAGAATGCGCTTTTAAAAACAATAGAAGAACCGCCGGAATATGCGGTTATACTATTATTGACAAATAATATCGATAAAATGCTTCCCACGGTAGTATCCAGATGCATTACCCTGAACCTAAAGCCGGTAGGGGAGCTGGATATGATGGAATATCTGTCTAAACTGGGGATACCGGCGGCAAAAGCAAAGTTTTGTGTAGGCTTTGCCTTTGGAAATCTGGGCAAGGCGGTGCGGCTTGCCACCTCGGATGAATATAACGAGATCAAGCAGAATTGCGTCCAGATTTTAAAGAATATCAATAAGATGGAAATCTATGATCTGATTGAATCGGTGAAAAAGATGTCAAAATATAAATTAGATGTCTATGATTATATCGATCTGATGATGATGTGGTATCGGGATATTTTGATGTTAAAGGTATCCGGGTCACCGGATAAGCTTCTGTTCAAGGAAGAATATTCGACCCTGAAGCAGCAGGCAAATTATATTTCCTTTGAGGGAATTGAAAATGTATTAGAAGCAATGGATAAGGTCAAGGTCCGGCTGGAAGCAAATGTGAATTTTGATATAGCAATGGAATTACTGCTATTGACAATAAAGGAGAATCAAAATGATAGAAGTAATCGGAGTTAGATTTCGGGAGAACGGAAAGATATATTTCTTTGATCCGCTGCACTTTGAGATAGAGGCAGGAGAAAATGTGATCGTTGAGACGGCAAGAGGAATGGAATACGGAAAGGTCGTCTATGGGAGGCGTTCCATTGACGAGAAAAAAATGTCGGCGCCAATAAAACCGATCATACGGAAAGCGACGGAAGCGGACGCCGAACGGGATAGAAAAAATAAAGAAAAGAGTAAAGAAGCATTCCAGATCTGCCTGGATAAGATTGCCAAGCATAAGCTGGAGATGAAACTGATCGAAGCGGAATATACCTTTGATAACAATAAGGTGCTGTTTTATTTTACAGCAGATGGACGAATTGATTTCCGTGAGTTGGTCAAAGATCTGGCGTCCGTATTTAAAACACGGATTGAGCTTCGGCAGATCGGAGTAAGAGATGAGACGAAGATCTTGGGTGGAATCGGTATATGCGGAAGAGAGCTGTGCTGTCATTCCTATCTGTCGGATTTTGTCCCGGTTTCCATTAAGATGGCGAAGGAACAAAGTTTGTCTCTCAATCCGACAAAGATTTCCGGCGTCTGCGGACGACTGATGTGCTGCCTGAACCATGAGGAAGCAACCTACGAATATCTGAATGACCATCTTCCAAACGTAGGAGATTTTGTAAAAACACCGGACGGACAAAAGGGCGAAGTCATCAGCGTCAATGTCCTCCGTCAGCTTGTAAAGGTATTAGTCACGAATGAGACAGAAGAAAAGGAATTGCTGGAATTTAAGGCAGACGAACTGCACTTTAAGCCCAAAAGACATAGGGATAAGAATAAGATCAGTGCGGAAGAGATGAAGGAACTTGCAGAGCTGGAAAAACAGGAAAAGCAGGAAGGGAAATCTAAGCTGGATGATTAAGGGCTTCAGGAACCGGACAGGACGAGGATATGTTAAAACCGGGAGAACGAATAGACGATTTGCAATGTAAAGGACTTCGGATCATACAGGATCCGAAACGATTCTGTTTTGGGGTAGATGCGGTATTCCTTGCTAATTTTGTAAGGGCAAAGGCAGGGAGCCGGGTATTGGATCTGGGGACCGGAACCGGGATTATCCCGATCTTGCTGACAGCGAAAACAGAGGCGGCTCAGTTTGTAGGGCTGGAAATCCAGCCGGAAAGTGCAGAGATGGCGCAGCGGAGTGTAGCTTTGAATGGCCTTGAGCAGAAAATTCAAATCCTACCGGGGGATATTCAGAAGGCAGCAGAGTTGTTTTTGGCCGCTTCTTTTGATATAGTGACATCAAATCCCCCTTATATGCCGTATCAAAAGGGGTTGGAAAATAAATATGAACCGAAGAATATTGCCCGACATGAGTGTTTCTGTACATTAGAGGACGTAATCCGTGCCGCAGCGTATACATTAAAGCCGGGAGGCAGTTTTTTTCTGATTCATAAACCTTTTCGACTGGCGGAAATCATTACCCTGCTGGTGCAGTATAAGCTGGAGCCGAAGCGGCTGCGGCTGATACACCCATATGCAGAGAAGGAGCCGAATCTGGTGATGCTAGAAGCAGTACGGGGAGGCGGAAGCTGGCTGACAGTAGAACCGCCTTTGATTATGTATCGGGAAAAGGGAGTATATACCGAGGAAATGGAACGGATGTATAGACGGTAAAAAGAGGGAGGGAAGCAAATGGCAGGGCAATTATATTTATGTGCAACTCCCATTGGAAATCTGGAGGATATTACATATCGTGTCGTGCGGATCCTGTCCGAGGTGGATTTGATCGCAGCTGAGGATACCAGAAACAGCATCAAGCTGTTAAATCATTTTCATATAAAAACCCCTATGACCAGTTATCATGAGCATAATAAGATCGAAAAGGCAAAGGCTTTGGTAGCGAAGCTAAAGGCTGGTATGTCGATTGCTTTGATCACTGACGCAGGTACGCCGGGTATTTCCGATCCCGGTGAAGAACTGGTACGTCAGTGCTATGAGGCAGGTATCTCCGTGACCTCGCTGCCGGGTGCCTGCGCCTGTATTACAGCCCTGACTGTGAGCGGTTTGCCTGTCAGACGTTTCTGCTTTGAGGCATTTCTGCCTCCGGATAAAAAGGAACGGGCTGCGATTCTGGACAGCCTGAAGACGGAAACCAGAACCATTGTTTTATATGAGGCGCCACATCGTTTCGTGCGGACATTGCAGGAATTGCAGGAAGCGCTTGGGAACCGGCGGATAACGATATGCCGGGAATTAACTAAGAAGCATGAAACGATATTTCAGACGGATTTTATGGAAGCGATCGCCTATTATACAACACAGGAACCAAAGGGAGAATGTGTGATCGTGATCGAAGGCGTTAGTTTTCAGTCCTTAAAGGAAAAAGACCAAAAGCAATGGGAGAACGTGGAAATACCGGTCCATGTGGCGCAATATCTGGCTCAGGGAATGGAGAAAAAGGCGGCCATGAAGCAAGTGGCTTTAGACAGAGGGATAAGCAGGCGGGAGGTTTATCAGGCAATGCTGGAGGAGTCATGAAATCATCAAGACGATCTGCTGATAGGAGTAAGAAAGGGGAAAATGGAAAACGAAAATAAGAAAGTATAGAAGAAAACAATCATAATTATCGCTATAATTGCAACTGTTATCCTGATCGTGGCAGTTGCTATTATTTTGTGTTAAACCGGGAGAAAGCCTACCGGATTATAAAGGTGTATGAGGTAGAAGGGTGAAAAGGACTATGATCTGGCGGCATTATTGCAGAAAGCAGATGATCTTATGTATGAGGATAAGAAACGGAAGAAAAAGCCCGGAGAAGAGATTCGGTAGGTAGATTTTGGTTCTTCCCAAAGCTTCTCCAGAATATGATGATAAAAAGTGCTGGAGTCCGTATGTTAAATTATATCTGGGCATTTATGATCTTAATCGGCATCGGAGTTGCCGCTTTTACAGGAGAAATGGAAGGGGTATCAACCGGTATTCTGGATTCTTCAAAAGAGGCAATACAGCTATGTATTGTCATGCTTGGCGTTGTAGGAATGTGGACAGGTGTAATGAAAATAGCAGAAGAAACGGGATTGGTTCGGCAGCTGACAAAGCTGCTTATGCCAATCCTTCGTTTGTTATTCCCCAGACTGGCTGGCGAAGAAACCGCAATGGGTTATATTGCCGCCAATATGGTTGCGAATCTGTTGGGGCTTGGCTGGGCGGCTACGCCTACCGGCCTGAAGGCGATGAAGGAGCTGCAGCGGCTCAATCCGGATAAGGAGAAGGCAAGCGATGAAATGTGTCTGTTTATGGTTATCAATATCTCTTCGTTGCAGTTAATTCCCATCAACATGATCGCTTATCGAAGTCAGTATGGATCCGTCCATCCCGGTCTTATCATTCTGCCGGGTATGGTTGCCACAGGAATTTCAACTCTTGTGGGAGTTTTATACGGTGTATGGAAGTGTAGACGGAATCAGAAAAAGCATAAAAATGGGGAGAGGACAGAATGAAAATGATTTCCGCATTATCCGGTTTTTTGCTTCCGCTGGCATTGTTTTATATTATCGGCTATGGAATCTTGAATCGGCAAAAAGTATATGATATATTTATTAAAGGAGTAGAGGAAGGTTTTAAAATTGTCATTCATATTGCTCCTACGTTGGTAGGACTTATGGTAGCAGTAGGTATTATACGGGCTTCCGGCGTATTAGATATGGCGGCGAATGCGCTTACTCCGATCGGAACATTGTTAAACATACCGGCACAGATTCTTCCGTTAATATTTATTCGTTTATTTTCCACGTCTGCGGCAAATGGACTGGTATTTGACTTGTTTAAGGAATACGGAACCGATTCTACGATCGGGTTGACCGCTTCTATTATCATGAGCTGTACGGAAAGTATTTTTTACATCATGTCGGTATACTTTTTATCGGTAGGCATCAAAAAGACCCGTTGGACGTTAGTTGGCGGACTTTTAGCAACTCTGGCAGGTGTGGCGGCAAGTGTAGTTATAGCAGGAGTTTGTTTCGGGGGCTGAAAACACAGAATTTTGATGCAGTGCGAAAGAAAGCGAGGGATAGGCATGGACGGAAACTTTTTTTCAGAAGAAGACTTAGCAGGTTTATTTGATGAATTAGACGAGCAGGCAATAGAAGAGGAAATCGAGCAAATGACAGATCAGGAAACGAATGCTTCCTATCAGCGGTTTAAGGAAATCATTAAAAAGCATAAAATGGATTAGACGGATTTGCTTTTTAGGTGTTTTCATCTTTGATGTTCTAAACGGTATTCTTTTAATTACCAAAATCTAATATTTGTTTTTTCTGATTTTGCAAGAAAGCCAAATGATTATCTGCAAATTTATATCTTGCTGTAATTCTGCGTTTAAGTAAAAGGATAATAAAGAAAGAGTAACTTATTGAAAAAATTCGTTAAAACGAATAGAATACGTATGGGAGGCTTTTTGCTATGCATGGATATTTAACAGCTAAACCAGAAAAGCTTAAGGCAGGAATCAGGGCGGAAAATGTGAAGCAACTGAATGTAATATCTTTGTTTTCAGGATGTGGCGGGATTGACTTAGGTTTTGAAGGAGATTTTAATGTTTTAAAAGCTTCCGTTAATCCTGTTCTTAGTTCCACATGGATGATTGACGAAGTTGATGAAAGATGGTGTCATTTGGGAAAAACATCTTTTCATACTATTTTTGCCAATGATATTAAACCGGAGGCAAAGGCTGCATGGACGAATTACTTCTCTGCAAAAGGAATCAATCCTGAAAATTATTATCTTGATAGCATAGTAGATTTAGTAAAGTTACAAAAAGAAAATAAAGTAAATATATTTCCTAAAAATGCAGATGTGGTAATCGGTGGATTTCCATGTCAGGATTTTTCTGTTTCGGGGAAAAGGCTGGGATTTGAATCGAAAACAGGGCATGACGGCAAGAAAATTTCTGATGGAGAGCTAATAGTTGCAAATAGAGGTAAATTATATATTTGGATGAGAGAAGTTATATCAATTACAAAACCTAAAGTGTTTGTAGCTGAAAATGTGAAAGGATTACTAAATTTAACGGATGCTAAGGAAGTAATAGAGCGTGATTTTGCATCGGTCTGTGATGGGGGATATATCGTAGTTCCTGCCCAAGTGTTAAATGCAGGAAATTATGGTGTTCCACAAGGGAGAGAACGTGTGATTTTTTATGGTTTTAAAAAATCAGCGCTTACATCAAAAGCATTAGAAGAATTAACAAAAGCAAATATGTCAGGGCAATATACGCCATATCCAATAAAAACCCACTATCTTGAGGGAGAAGATAAAAAAGGGAATATGAAAAAATATGTTACAGTAAAACAGGCGCTAGAGGATTTAGCAGAACCTGAAGAATCAACAGACGTTAATCAGCAAAAATATTCAAAGGCAAAATATATGGGAAAACATTGTCAGGGACAGCAAGAGATTCGATTGGATAGTTTAGCACCAACAATTCGTTCCGAACATCATGGTAATATTGAATTTAGAAGATTATCTAAGGAGCATGGGGGAAAACATAAGGCAGAATTAAACCAGGGATTGATTGAGCGAAGGTTAAGTGTTCGGGAATGTGCCAGAATACAAACATTTCCTGATGAATATCAATTTGTTATTCCGGCATTGAATGGGAATCGGGCAGTATCTGGTTCAGAGGCATATAAAATTATTGGGAATGCTGTTCCGCCGCTGTTAGGGTATCATATTGCAAAACGTCTTGAGGAAAACTGGAATTTATACTTTGGGGAGGAAAAGAATTGATTATATCAACGAACAAAGAACCGTCGTTAGAAGAATTTGAAGAATTATGCAGCAATATGTGCAGGTATATGAACGACAAGGCGAAAGCAGATCCGTCATATTACCTATCTAAAGGAGCGAAAGGATTGGAACCGGAAGTAAAGCTGGCATTGGATACTGTGGCAGAAGGTACTAAGTTTGAAAATACTATACAAATTATTAGTGGTCAGAGATTTCCGGATATTGTTGCCGCAAAATATTACGGGGTTGAGGTAAAATCTACAAAAGATGAAAAATGGTCTATAATAGGAGGGAGTGTTGCAGAGGGTACTAGAGTTGAAAATGTTGAGCATATCTTTATTTTGTTTGGAAAATTACACAAGCCTGTTGAATTTAGAACCCGTCGATATGAAGAATGTTTATGTGACATTGCAGTGACGCATAGCCCACGATATAAAATTGACATGGAATTGAAAAATGGGGAAACAATATTTGATAAAATGGGGATTACATATGATGAAATGAGAAAGCTAGACGATCCCATTGATCCAGTGGTTAAATATTTCCGGTCAATCTTAAAGCCGGGTGAATCTTTATGGTGGATAAATGGAGAAGATGCAACAGAGGGAGAAACACCGGCTAAGATTCGTATGTGGAAAACGCTTACAAAATCAGAGAGAGAAGAATGGATTGCTCAAGGATTTGCATTATTTCCAGAGTTATTTAGCAATAGCCCTAATAAATATGAACGATTTACATTATGGTTAGTAGCAAATCATGGTGTTGTGTCATCTTCCATGCGTGATCCTTTTTCGGCTGGTGGGCAAATTGACTTTAATGTGAATGGCCATATGTATGAACATTTGCCAAAAAAGTATGGCCAACTGGCAGCATGTAAAGATCGGGTAGAAGAAATAGTAAGAACTGTTGACGAACAGACATTAGTTACCATGTGGCATACAACGAATGAAAATCTAAAAAACAGAATGAAGCATTGGATCGCTTTGGTGGCAAAGTCGGCAGAGATGGAAGCGTTTAATGTGGAGCAGTTTTTGGAAGATTTATTTGATGAAACAGATGGCATAACAAACTCATAAAGGCGGAGTTATCTCCGCCTTTTGTAACAGTTAACATTATCATATGTCAGATGTTTCCTGATCATAGGAATAAGCCAATCTTTCCATATCATTTTTCGCTTTGGTAAAGCATTCTAACAGCCTTGGAGAAAAGGTACCGCATTCCCCATTCATGATCATTTGATAGGCTTCCTCTACAGAATAAGCCTCTTTATATACTCGTTTACTAATCAGGGCATCGTATACATCTGCGATAGATACGATCTGGGCTGCCAAAGGGATTTCGTCGCCCTTCAGTCCTTCCGGATACCCCTTTCCGTCATACCGCTCGTGATGATAGCGGCAGATTTCATAACTGTATTTATAGTAATTTTCGTCCTGTAGGGTTGCCATAGAATCCAGAATTTCGCAACCTCGGATCGTATGCAGCTTCATTTCATCGTATTCTTCTGTAGTCAGTCTGCCGGGCTTTAGGAGTATGCTGTCGGGAATAGCGACCTTGCCCACGTCGTGCATAGCGGCAGCAGATGAAATGACATCAATCTGCTCCGGTGTAAGTTCAATATCGTCGCACATAGCATTGACGTATTGCAGCAGGATTTTGGTAAATCCCTTAATCCGTTTAATATGATTACCAGATTCTACGCTGCGGAATTCTACAACCGTACTCAGAATATCTATGATCCCGTTATTGATTTCCTTGAGCTTTTGTTCCTGTTTTTCCTGTATCACAGCGTCCACATCAAATATTGTCAATAAAATCCCCTGAGTTAAATCATTGTTTACCGGAAAGAAGTCCATTTCCTTCCAGCGGTATTGCTGCTTTTCATTCTTATACCGGATTTCCAGAGAGGTAAATTCTGTTTCATTGGTCTTTGTCTGTGTTTCAGAAAAGAAATGTTTTAGCAGGCTGCGAAGAGCGGGTAAATCCTCTTCATGAAAATAGGAGGTGCAGAAGTCCCGGAGTTCTTTCAGACTTCCGGTTTCTTTTATCCCATGAAATGCCTCCTTCTTATCGAGGATATGATAAGAAGCATTGTCGATATTCACATATACGAAGGCGTCATAGCGGCTGCCTAAAATAGTTGCCATTTGCCGATTGACACGTTCTGCGGCAATCCGCATTCGTTCTTCCGCTACGATAGAATCTGCTAACGGACGGAGCAGGCCGATGGCACGAACCGGATTCATTTTCTTATCAAAAACACAGTTTAAGGACAGCTTTGTCCATTGCAGACAGCCATTAACATCAAAGCAGCGGATCACGATAGAGATTTGTTCCTCCTTACGCCTGCCGCCGACTCCCATATGTATCGTTTCAAAGGCCTGTTGTAAAAGAGGAATGTCTGCCGGATAAATACTTCCGGTCTCTAAGAGACTGTCCATTAAAACTGCACCCTCCGTAAAGAGGTGAAAGGCTTCCAGATTCTTTAAGATGATTGCTTTCCGGCTTTCAATACTATAGTCGAAGACAAGCGTTTCTTCATCTTCAAATGCTTCCGCATAAGCCTCATAATTTTTACCCAGCCGCTCATTTTCCACACCGGTATCGTTGGGGTCGATCACCATGCCGATAATACCCATTACACTTCCGTCTGTATCAAGGACCGGTTCTTTAAAAATATCATAATATTTGATCCCGGAACCGCAAAGCGTAGGAGAAAGCATTCGGCTTCCCTTTTTCTCCCGCATGATCGTCTTGTCATCATCGTAAAAGCTCTGTGCGATTTCGTCGGAGTTTTGCAGATCAAAATCGGTTTTCCCCCGTAATGCACCCCGTTCCACTCCGTTTAACATATCACAGATCTTATTGGTATAACAATACTTGCATTCCGTATCCTTGACAAATACATTTACCGGAATTGCGTCAAAAATACAGTTTAAAAAATGATTCTGCTGTTCCAGCTGTTGCACCTTTTCTTCTAATTCACGATAGGATACTGTTGCTTTTTCCATACGATTGTCCTCCGTCTAGGTTTCGTGTTTATTGGTTCATTCTATTATGTCATCAACTGGAGGTTGCTGACCTATGTACGCATCAATGTACTACCTTATTATATCATATAATTGTGATTTCAAAAATCATAGATTTTTGAATTGCGATAGGGATAAAAGAATGCTATTGTAGGAGTAAAGCATATAATAAAAAAGTCAGTTTGACGAATCACAAGATAAATGCTATATTTTGTTTAGAAAGTTTTAATTTTTAGTTTGAAGATGATTGGAAGATGTAATGGGAGGCGTTGGAAGTGAAACGTAAGAACAAAGGATTTTCCATGGTGGAATTGATTATCGTTATCGCAATTATGGCGATTCTGGCTGCTGCATTGGCGCCCGCTTTGATTAAGTATGTTCGAAAGTCAAGGAGAGCGAGAGATGTGGATGCCGCAAAGGAAATATATAACGGATATGCCCGTGGCGTTATTGCTATGGATCAGGACGAAGATAATGATACCGGTTATGGTTCCGGAGTGGTTTATGTACGGTATGATACCATATTAAATGATCCGCCGCAGAACTTAGAGGATTATGCTTTTGAAGAGCTGGGAGGCGTACCACAGTCATCTACCTTCAAGGATTACTACTGGAAGATTGAATATTCTACCGTTGATGGAAAGGTTAACAAAATTTCTCTGACGCCGGGAAGCGGTTCGGCAACGGAGTATGAGTTATTCCCGAATGGGGAAACGTTTGTGGATCAGGGAACATAATAAATAAGAAGCAGGCAGCCGAGTATCCGGCTGCCTTTTGAGATAAGAAGTGTATCTATATAAATGGTAGTATTGTTAGGCGAAACAAATAGCAATCTGTGCACTCGACTGCTATTTGTTTCTATTATGCGTGGACAGTATCCTGCCCCTAGAAGAAGCTTGTTCCTCTGTTACAGTCTTAGTATATTGGAAAAATATGTACAAGTTGTGTACAAAATCTAAAGAAAATATTATAAAGTGAAAGCAGGTAAAACCGCTTTCATAGGTTACTTGCTGATAGGAAAATGAAAAACGCTCCGGCTTACACCGGAGCGTTACTATTGTAAAATCTTATAAAGCGTCAACCAGTTTCTTTAATGCTGCTCTTGCTTCGTCAGGGAGTTTATCATAACCGCCCTTGTTGTTGGTAAAGCCGTCAACTGCATCTACACGATTCTGCATGGCATTCTTAAGCTGGGCTTTATAGTCCGCATCATTTAGATCCGGGGTAAAGCCTTCCCAATCCATGATCTCAATATCTTCAAACGGACCCCATTGTTTAAAGGAAGCCTTGCCCTCCACGATAGTTTCTAAGATGCCTAAGGTATCTTTCGGCTGTACCTTCTTACCCATGAAATCACCGGTATTGATAATATAGCAGTCTACGTTCTTTTCCTCGACCAGCTTCTTAAACTTCACATAGTCATTCACCAAAGGATAGGTACGGAACGGATTTGCATAAGGCACGATACGAAGGGCATTCATATCCGTACCGGCAGCAACACGCTCTGCGGTTGAGGTCTTAGTTGCCAGAGTAGCACCCATAACGGAAGCTAGAGCGGCACCCTTTAACTTAACAACCGGAGGAATGGTAGGATCTTTCATGATCCAGAAGATTGCATTTACAGGAGCGTCAATCTTATCAACCCGGTTCGGTGACCAGAGTTTAGATTTAATCGCCCGTCCGTTGCCATTTCGAATATCCTCCGTTACAAGCTGGATCTTACCGTCTTCGTCCATAGTAGCGGAGCAGTTCTGTACCGTCAGCAGATACTGGTTATCCGGACAGCCGGTGGGATAATCAGCAGTCTTATCGAAGTAGGTAGGCTCCAAAGCGATGGAAGCACAGGTATCTGTGTTAATGATGAACGCATCATCATGTAATACTTTGATCTCATATTTTCCGCCATGCTTTGCATGGGTCAGGGTTGATTTGCCGGAACCGGATAATCCGTAAACAGAAGCAACATACTTTCTGCCGTCCGGTAATAAATATTCCTTTTGTCCACCGTGGCAGGAAGCATAACCGTTTCTGTTTGCGATCGCCCATGCCATAGTCAATGTACCCTTCTTATGCTCGCCGAAATACTTCATACCAAGAATTGCGGCACAGTTTTCGTTTGTATCAAAATAACACAAGGTAAGAGGATCGCTCAGACAGCTGTAATCCACATCCGGGCTTTCCGTAGGTGTCCACTGGGGATCTGAGAAGATATAAATGTCCGCCTCCTTACCGTCGCCAACCGGCTTAGAATTCTTGTACATCTTAACATATTCATCGGACATATACTGGAAGTTCAGCATCCAGTTATAAAGTAAATTCTCTTCTCCTTCCGGAATTAACAGATGGGCTTTTACCATGAATTCAGGATCCAAGCCTACAAAACAGGTCGCATGATATAAGGTCTCCCAACGGGTTTTATAGATCGCATCCATAACTACCTTATCCAGCTTGGTGTCGTCTACTCCCGGCTCGCCTTTGATCCGGCGTGCTGCGGCATAACGTCCGGTTACAGCGCCATCATTGAATAATAATACCTTTGCATCGGCATCTAAACCGAATTCCTCGCCTCTGTAAACAGGCATATCTGTAACAATCGTTCCAGGAGAATTCTTAGCAAGGTTATATGCTTCCTTCAACGTATTTACCTTTACTACATTGTTCCCGTAGAAAGCAGCTTCGATAATCGCACGGGTTTTGGAAAAACCGACTTTGCCTTTGCCGATCTCTTCCAGTTTGTAATTTGCCTTTGTTGCCATTTTTCTTCCTCCTAATTTTGTATTTTTTACTGTTGACCCTATAGAAACAATCATTAAAAGTCCCCGGTTCAACAGTGTAACTCTTGAAAAAGAAAAGAGTGGTTACCCTAGTCAACCAAACTAAAGTATATAGTTTTCCGGCGGGAGTGTCAATATAATTATTGAACAACAGAATCAATATACCGATCCATCTGGGTACGTAACGTGTCGAAATCACAGGGGCCGGTCTCCAAGATTACCTGATGATAGGCAACATCGTCGAAGTTCTCTCCCAGCTGTTCTTTTGCGTAATCCCGCAGCTCGGTAAATTCCAGATAACCGATAAAATACTGCGGATAATATCCCGGTTCTTCAATCAGCATATCATAAAGCCCTTCAGCGGCATCTCCGTTAAAGCCGATGCTGTTCATGTAATCGGCCAGATCTTCAAGCGTATATCCGTAATAATTTACATAGATGTCGGCCAGACAGCAGAAGGCGATATTTTGAAGCTCGCCCGCCACATACATTTCACGCACATACTTACTTTCATAATTCTCATAGGTGATCCAGTTATAGGAACGCATTTCCACATACATCGCCCAGCCCTCGTCATAGCCCAAAAAGCTCAGGACATCACGAACCGGATATGGGTCGGTCGAAAGGAAATAGGTCATTTGATATAAATGGCCGGGGTATCCTTCATGGGCATACATAGCCGATAATCCCCCGGAGCTGTTATTGTCATCGCTTCGATTTACTTGAATTACGTTATCCGTATAATCGTCCAGACAGGGCGTAACGCAGAAGGCGGGGGAAACGATGTCCGCAATGGCAGGGTCAATATCACTGATCGTATAATTAACCTCCGGCGGAGTGGGGAATTCCCCGTTCATTTCCTGCTTATAGTATTCTAAAAAGCTGGCAGGCTCTGACATACCCTGCACTACAAAGTTTTCGTCTCCATAATATTCCATATATACGTCAGGCGCATTCATATAGACATCATATGTCATTTCAATGGAATCCTCTAATACCTGTTGTAGAATTTCTTCCATTTCCTGAATGGATTTGGAAGAACCGGTCTTGTGGGAAACGATATATTCATAGTATTCCTTTCCGTCCGGATAGTTGCAGATCCCTCCCAGATCCTCGCTTTTCCCTTTCAGCGCATTCAGCTCGTCGATCATAGTCTCATAGGCGGGGAAAATAGTATTGACAACCGTATTCCGGTTCTGATCCTTATAAGCTGCCCGCTGGGTTTCCGTCAGTCCCTCTAAGGCATCAATGCGGTGATCAAAGGTAGTAATTAGGTAATTATCCTCTCTGTGCGACAGGAACTCGCTGCATTGCTCAATCACATCATCAATCGCACCGTCAGACATACCGAAGCCCTCTTCGGTACGGAAATTTTCATAATCCATACAGTAGTCGAAATAGTCGTCCAGCTGTTCCATTAAAGCAAGATAATCCTCGACATCCTCCGCAGAATAGAATTCATAAAGAGACATATTTAAAGGCATATTACTCTGAACACCGGTTATCTGCCCGAATACCGTTCCCTGATAATCACAGTCCTTTACGGAAAGCTCCTGTTCTATGTAGTGATAAAGAATATCATAGGTTAACTGTTGTTTTGCAGTTAAATCGGAATAGTGAAAGGATTTAAGTTCACGAAAGGTATCCTCCAGTTCTTCCCAGTCTTCTTCTCCATCGGCAAAATCCCGATCCGAATAATCGCCCAGTGTCGGTTCCATATCCTCGATTCCATACCCTTCCGGATCTTTCAAGGTGAAATGGAGGTTTATTGTATTATCAGTAACCTCTGTTATAAATAAGTCTTCCAGAAATGTGTCAAAATCCGCATCCGGAGTTGTAGCAACAACGGAAGAATCCTTCCGGCAGCCGCAGGCAGAAAAAAGCAATGCGGCACTGACTACAACCGTCGTTATTTTCTTAAAATGTACTTGCAGTTTCATAGGATCTCCTTTTCTTAACCTCAACTATTTCCTGATTATATAATGATTATACGCATAAACGTTAGAAAAAACAACAAAAATGAGCAGGAGGCCGCTCCTGCTCATTTGAGGTTTCCGATTAGAACAAAGAAACTTTTGCTTCTACCACCGGCACCGTTTTTGTTTCAAAAGCCCCAGTATACCGAGGAAAGAAGCAGATGCCAGTAGAAATGCAAGGTACAGCCAACGTTCATCTCCGGTCAGCGGCGTGGCGGCAGCGCCGGGATTTTGATCCGGAGCCGTTCCCGGTACAAGCGCCTGCTGCTCCTGATCCGTAATCGGTGCCTGATGCTTCCAATACGATAATTCGCCCGTCCGGTAACGCCGGTACGCTTCAAAGGCCTGTAAGATCTGCAGGGTTGACATACCGGTAGAGACAGAAGCAGGAACATAGGCGGATAACTGGCTTACCAGATTACGGTAAGGGGTTCCAAAGCCGGCCGCTTGCAGGTCAAAACCGGATACTGCTAATGCGATTAGCGTCTGCGCTCCCGCCTCCGGCGTCAGATAACCATACTCCGGCGTCAGATTCTGCCGTAAGAAATCCCATGCTTTTTCAACGGACAATGCGATAGTGGAATCCGTTTCTGCATAGCTTGCCAACGCTTGAATTGCCATGGCAGTCAGGTCAATATCTCCTGTGGAAGCGGCGTCATATAAGCCAAATCCTCCGGTATCCGGATTCTGGAAGGTAAGCAGAGCTGCCGCTATCCGTTCCCGGCTCCATCTGGCATCTGCCGGAATGGGAGTTGACCGGGCGTCCAAGGCAAGGAGAGCGAAAATAAGCTCGTTTGACCCGGCATCCAGGTCCGGATGCTCATAGATCATGGCGGCAAGATTCCTGCCTTCGATGTTGGTAATATCTTTTCCCAACAGACTAAGCGTTAAGGCGACCCGTTCAATATCCGTCGGCTTTTGCCTGCTTGTCCAGGTTGACACGGTCTGCACTACGTCCTGATAATAAGCGTCTGATTCTTGGGGTGAAATGGTTCCGCCGGAACGAAGAATGGCATAGACTGCCCATTCGTCACCATAATGGTATCCGTAGGAAGCGTAGGCGTCTGTAATGGCACGTCTGGCGTTTTCAATTCCGGATTGCAAAAGCCGGTCTGTGTCCACCGGCGTCAGATTCCCTTTGGTAACGGTAATGGTAAGGATAACCGGTTCTGCTCCGGCAGTCGTATCTACCGGCGTTCCTGTTGCGATGACCGTGCCTTCGGATTCTGCATAGATGGAATAATCAGCAGAAGCAATATACATATTGTTATCCTTTGCTGTCGTATTCCGCTTCCAGTAACCGTTTTCTTTACGGGCGATCCGTACAATGCCGTTTTGGGAATATGTCCAGATTAACTCCGGTTCCGTTACGCTGTAGTCGCTTGTCGGTTCAGCACCGGTATATGCCAGATCCAGTGGCAGTATGTCTCCGTTTTGCAACGTAAGGTTCGTCTCTGCTGCTGTCACGGCGGTCAGGGGATTCTGGTAGCGGTATGTGACAGTAGAGGTGCCGGTTAAGGTGTTTATCCTTCCGGAAGGGGCTTTGTCCGTTAGAGTGGCGGTATAGGTAGTTGTGCCTGCCTTATATGGAACATATCCCTTTACCATGCTGCCGACGTAAGAAGCAACCGAAGGATTACTGCTGGTGATGGTCCAGTTATTGCGATAGCTTGCATTTTCCGGTTCTACAATAACAGCGGAATAATCCGGAAGAAAGGCACGCCCGCCGTCGCTGTTGGCATTTCTTCCATGCAGGATCACCGTTCCTGCAACGGACGGACGTATAGAAAGGGCTGGGACATAGTCCGAGGTCAGGGTAATCGTTGCAGAAAGATTGGGATTTGACTTGGACGTAACCGTGATCGTTGAGGTTCCGGGCTCTAAAAAGTAAAAGGCGCTGGAAGATGGAGTGTTGTAGATCCTATCGGTATCAGCAGCTTCATAGATGAAGCTGGAAGAAGCTGTATCGGCATAATCACTGGAACCGTCAAATTGCGCCTGTACCCGGATTCGTTTTTCTTCGGAACCTTCTACGGTAAAGGCTGCGTTTGTTACATCGGTTCCGTCAATAAAAAGCCGCAGACCTGTCATTTTCTCTTGACGAGCGGTGACATAAACCGATGCAAGAAGCTCCGTAGAACCGTCTGCCCGGCAGACAGTAGCCTGTATGACGGTAGTTCCGTTAGCATTTACCCTGAGATTCCCAATCTCAGAACCAATCTGCAGGTTAGAGCTATCCGTACAGGACCATTCGATATGCTCTCCCGGCTGTAATGGATAATCCGGCAGGGAAAAGCTCCCGGCAATCTGGAACCCGTCTACTAGATCCGGAGATACTGAAAGCTGCTGATCCTCGATCAGAATGGCTTCCGAGCTGTTAAAGGGAGTGAATGCGATCCGGCATTTATTTGCCGGAAGCACCGGCCCTCCTGCTGCCGGTTCCTGATCCGGACCGAAATACGGATAACCGTCACTGCTTCTGCCCCATGCAGTTCCGTTGCTTCCCTTATTTTGGTTTAAAAGAGCGACAAAATCTAAAGATTGCATATAGGAATCGGATTTAGGATAAGAATATTGCAGGGCAGAGTCCGGGATCGAGGTGTTTGTCAGTCCTTCCTGCCAGTAAGTGTTTTTTAGTAAACCGCTTTCGTACCGGTTAAAAAAGGGTCCGTTTGCGGCAGGACTGATGGAATAGCAGTTCGACACGATGCCCCCGCTTAAGGTGTTGGCAAGACCGGCTCCGGGATACCCGCTGCCGCCGGTAGCTTCCACGCTGGTGCTGACATTTAAGACCGCACCCTTCATGGTCGTACCAAGAGGGCTTTTATTGCTCAGGGTTCCTTTTAGCTGTAGATTCTGAATAACGCCCTCTTCTCCAATATCGGTAAAAAGGGAGGAGGAAGGATTATCAAAGATAATACTATGGCCCTGACCGTCCAGAACCCCGTTGAAAGAGATAAAGCTAAAATACCAGTCGCTTTGCGAGATGGTAATATCCTGTGTTAAAACGTAATACTGGCCTTTGTTATCAGAAGGAATGGATTCTAAGTCGGAAACGGAAGAAATGTATGTGATTCCGGTTCCCGGCAGCGGCACCGGTTCCGTTGGCTTCTTTTTCACAAGAGCGGCAAGCGCTTTTGTGAGGGTTTCGGCAGCGGCGTCAACTTCCGCCTGGGAAGCCGATGGATCGTTATCTGTCTGCTTCCCGGAATCGAGCGCCTGCTTAAGAGCCGTCCAGCTGTCTTCCGTATAGTCGGAGGCGTTTTTTGCTTCCGCCTGTGCGATTGCATTTTTCAGAGCCTGATGGTCAACCGGAATATCCGACGCATCGCCTGCCTGTAACACTGGCATACCGGTGTTGATAGAGGGATCCGGCGTAATCCAGATATAGCCGGTAGCAGGAAGTCCGGTATTTAATTTTTTCGTTAAAACGCCGGAGGTAAAATCAGAAGGATCAAGGATCTCACAGTTTTCAACCGGTGCGTCAGAAGCCATATTAAAAGAGATAACACCATTGCCGCTGCTGGCATAGCTGTTATAGAGGCCGGAGGAAGAGGAATTGTTTTCTCCTGCCAGCCCGCCGAA
This sequence comes from uncultured Lachnospiraceae bacterium, assembly GCA_947589055.1. GTDB lineage: Bacteria > Bacillota > Clostridia > Lachnospirales > Lachnospiraceae > CAG-632. The sequence continues at coordinate 23,224 of CANPZL010000012.1, forward strand.
CATCATGGAAGAGATGGTTCCGGCAAAATAGGAATTATAAATCCGTCCGCCGTTTATGGTTCCCACTAAACCGCCCACTTCCCCCATCCATCCGTTTAACTTTAAGGAAGCGGTAGAATAGCAGTTTTGAATGATGCCGGTCAGGGTAACTGCCATACTTCCGAATGTAGAGGCACTTTCAATGGTTGTGCTTCCGGTTACGCCCAGATTCTGTATGGTTCCGGATACCGAACCCGCAAGGGGCAGGTTGGATAAGGTAATGGTATGTCCCTTTCCGTCGAATACGCCTGCTAACGTGGTGATCTGCTGGTTCTCGGACAAGGTAATGTCCGCACCTAAGCAGTAATAGGTATCCGCCGGAATTTCCGTCGGAAAGTCGGAAGCGGCAAAGATAACATAAGGGTCTTCTCTGGTACCGGCACCGGTAAGGCTGGTAGTTGACGTACCGAATGCGTTTAAGGGGGTGGTCAGGCATGGAGAAAGCACAATAAGAGCCGCCAGAAATATGCTGAAAATACGTTTTTTAAGGTTATGATAATGCTTCATAGGTCTCCTTTCTGATTATTTGAGATTCTGACGCAAATCAAAAGCAGCCGGAACCGACCTTTACGCTGCATCTGAAATGACACGCAAAAGCAAGTCCCGGCTGCTGCCCGAACAAAAAAACTGCGCTCCTCCATCTCAGAAGCTGCTTGCCGATTCAGAATATCCTGACTTCGCTTCCCGCCGAAACGCCTTCCCGGAGTAGATCGCTCCAGTGGCATACTGTTTCTTTGTCCACGTTACAGTAGAAGTGGCTGTTACGGATTCTCACCGTATTCCTCTTTGACCTCAAGGGTCAGAATCTGCAAATTATGTAGTTTTTTTTATTTGCCATCAGCTTACTTTATATGTTGAGAAATGTCAACACAAGATTTCAGTTTTAGTGGAAATCAGATTGGATTTTTGATATGATACGTTATAGGGAAAACAGGAAGATTTTGTAATACCCAAAAAGCGGATAAAGAGGGATAGAACGATGCGGATATTGATGATTGGCGCAGGTGCAGTGGGGATCGCCATAGGCGTATCCTTTGAAAGTCAGGGAATTCAGGTGGATTTTCTTGCCAGGGGAAAGACACTGGAGGCAATCCGGTCGGAAGGTGCGAAACGTACCGGTTTATTTGGCGATTATTGTTGTGCTCCCGGCAGCGTTGGAGCCTATGGAACCTATGAGGAGCTGCCAAGACAGGCATATGATTATGTTATCATCAGTGCAAAGACGACTGCGAACCTACAGATCAGTCAGGCTCTGTGGAAGGCGGAGCAATGTATGAAACCGTCGGCAAAGCTTGTCATTATGCAGAACGGTTGGGGAAATGAGGCGGCCTACGAAGAATATTTTCCAAAAGACAAGATCTATCATGCAAGAGTGATCACCGGATTCCAGCGGACAAGTCCGAATGTCAGCCAGATCACCGTACATACCGCTCCGATCCTGCTTGGTTCCCTTTTTGGCAGTGAAGTGACGTGTATGCAGCCATTGCAGCAGGCATTGCAGGCTTCCGGTATTCCCACGGAGCTTACGACGGAGGTAGGGAAATATCTTTGGGCAAAGATGCTGTACAATACGACCTTGAATCCGCTGGGGGCGATACTGGGGGTTCATTATGGACAACTGGCACAATCACAGGCGTCTACTTTGATCATGAATCAGCTGATCGAGGAGACCTTCGCAGTCATGAAGGCAGCGGGCTATTCAGCTCCGTGGGAGAATGCGGAGGAATATAAAAAGGTATTTTACGGTACTCTGATTCCGGATACCTATCATCATCGGGCGTCTACTCTTCAGGATATTGAAAAAAAGCAGAAAACAGAAATCGATACGTTGAATGGCTGTATCGTAAGACTGGCAAAACAGTATGGGATCCCGGTTCCGGGACATACTATGCTGGTATGTCTGATCAAGAGTATCGAGGATAATTTTTGAAAAAATTGCGACAGTAGAGCTGCCTTAACAGTCAAGAACTGGCGTAATTATAATAAGATATAAGAAAGGGGTTATACAAATGGGATTTTTAACAGGAAAAACAGCGATCATTACAGGTGCGGGCAGAGCGGTATTAAGTGACGGAAGATGCGGTTCCATCGGCTACGGAATTGCGACTGCTTACGCAAAGGAGGGTGCAAACCTTGTCATTACGGGACGGAATGTTAAGAAACTGGAAGACGCCAAGGAGGAACTGGAACGACTTTATGGCATTCAGGTGCTTCCGGTGCAGGCGGATGTATCTGCCGGTTCCGATAATGAAGCGGTAGTCGGGAATGTGATTCAGAAAACGGTAGAAGCTTTTGGCGGGATTGATGTATTGATCAACAATGCGCAGGCTTCCGCTTCCGGAGTAGCACTGGCGGACCATACCACGGAGCAGTTTGATCTTGCGTTGTATTCCGGACTGTATGCGACCTTTTATTATATGAAGGCTTGTTATCCGTATCTGGCAAAAAGCAAAGGTTCTGTCGTTAATTTTGCTTCCGGTGCAGGTCTGTTTGGTAATTTCGGCCAGTGTGCATATGCTGCGGCGAAGGAAGGGATCCGGGGGCTGACCCGTGTGGCGGCAACCGAGTGGAGCAAGGACGGAATCAATGTAAATATCGTTTGTCCACTGGCATGGACGGCACAGCTGGAACAGTTCCAGCAGGCGTATCCGGATGCCTTTGAAAAAAATGTGCATACGCCTCCGATGGGACATTTTGGAGATGCGGAATTGGAGATCGGACGTGTCTGCGTACAGCTGGCTTCTCCGGATTTTAAATATATGACCGGTGAAACGATAACGCTGGAAGGCGGACTGGGACAAAGACCGTAAAGAGACAGTAAGGCGATCGGATATAAGGACGGAAAAGGAGAACCACGGACCCATGTTGAAATTGAATGCTGAAGACGAGAAAGCGCTTTATAACGAGACAGGTGCATTGGAAGGGCCGGAGGATGCGTTGTCTTCCTCTGAAAAAAAACAGATGGAAAGTCTGCTGCCGCTTACAGAACGGGTGAGACAGAGTCCCTATATGATTGAGAAATGGGAGAATGCCCTGCTGGTGGCAGGCACCGATATGGAGGATATGGAAAAACGACTGAAGGTCAATATCGGAATTGTGACCGGCTGCATCGGGTTTTCTTTGGTACTGATGCTGATTATTATTTTTATGAAACTGGATTCCATATACGTCATGCTGGCTACGGGTTTGATTCTGGTTCTCATGACGATAGCGGTGGTATTTATGTTTTTTTGTCTGCGATGGATTCTGGTGTGCGGGATCCATAAGGAGTGGAAGCCATTTCAAAACTATATCCGGAAGCATGGAATCGTGACGCTGAAATATGAAATGGATACATTGCTACATGGAATCCAGCAGATGAAGATTGATAATGAACGGGCAAAAGAGGATATTCGGCGGATTCAGAAGCAGGATTGGCTCTCCCCAAAGGAATTGAAATGGGCAGAAGCCTGTATGCAGATACCGGAACCGCCGAAGCATACCGTAAATCTGGCGGAAGACCTTTGGAAATGGAAGGAAGAATGACCGGCTGGATTTGAAATGTTTCCTTGACAGAAAAAGAACGGACAGGTATACTGAATGCAGAGAGAGCCGAAGTCCGGCAGACATTTGAAAAATAGCTGAATAAGAAAACGCAAAGAAGAGAAGAGTACATAAGAGGGACATTTACAGAGAATCTGGTATGCTGGGAACAGAGAATGAAGGTCTTATGGAAGATGGTCTTGGAGCGTTAGGCGTGAGCGTCTTGTAAGCGTCTGATGGTAGCACCCATTATCGTGCGGAGCTGTAATGGCAGTTCCTGAGTCCGGCATCGTGAGGTGGCGGAGAATTAAAGTGGTACCACGGGTTTCAACTCGTCTTTAAGATGGTTCTTAAAGGCGAGTTTTTGTTTTGAACGATGTCTTAGAAAACCCGTCGGCAGCAGGATTTCGTTTATGATTGGAGGAGGAATGAATATGTCAAAAAAACCCTATTACATTACGACTGCGATTACCTATACGTCCGGGAAACCGCATATTGGAAATACCTATGAGATTGTATTGGCGGACAGTATTGCCCGGTATAAGCGGTTTTTAGGTTATGATGTCCGGTTTCAGACCGGTACGGACGAGCATGGACAAAAGATCGAACAAAAAGCGGCAGAGGCAGGAATGACGCCGAAGGAATATGTCGATCAGGTAGCCGGAGAGATCAAACGAATCTGGGATATGATGAATACCTCCTATGACAAGTTTATCCGTACTACAGATGCGGATCATGAGAAGCAGGTACAAAAGATTTTTAAGAAGCTTTACGAGAAAGGGGATATTTACAAGGGAGAATATGAAGGGATGTATTGTACGCCCTGTGAGTCCTTCTTCACCAGTTCTCAGTTGATCGACGGGAAATGTCCGGACTGCGGCAGGGAATGCCAGCCGGCAAAGGAAGAGGCATATTTCTTTAAGCTGAGTAATTATACGGAGCGATTGATCCAGCATATCAATTCCCATCCGGAATTTATCCAGCCGGAGGCAAGGAAGAATGAGATGATGAATAATTTCCTTCTGCCCGGATTGCAGGATTTATGTGTATCCCGAACCTCCTTCCGCTGGGGAATCCCGGTAGATTTTGATGATAAGCATGTGATTTATGTCTGGATTGACGCCCTGACGAACTATATTACCGGTCTGGGTTATAATCTGGATGGAACGAATGCACCGTTATTTAAGAAATACTGGCCTGCGGATTTGCATTTGATCGGAAAGGATATTCTTCGTTTCCATACGATCTATTGGCCGATCATGCTGATGGCATTAGATCTTCCGCTGCCGAAGCAGGTATTCGGACACCCCTGGCTGATTCAAAGTGATGGGAAGATGAGTAAGTCCAAAGGAAATGTAATCTATGCGGATGATCTGGTAGAGATGTTCGGCGTCGACGCTGTTCGGTACTTCCTGCTTCATGAAATGCCCTTTGAAAACGACGGTGTCATCTCTTGGGAACTGATCGTAGAACGGATGAATTCCGATCTGGCAAATACGTTGGGGAACCTCGTAAACCGTACCATTTCCATGTCGAATAAATACTTTGGCGGCGTAGTAAGGAATACAGAGGCAGCGGAGCCGATTGATGAGGAGTTAAAGCAAATGGCGCTGGAAACGCCGATCAAGGTTACGAAATCTATGGAAAAGCTGCGGGTAGCCGATGCTATCACGGAAATCTTTGCCCTGTTTAAACGGTGCAATAAATATATCGATGAAACGATGCCCTGGGCGCTGGCAAAGGAAGAAGAAAAGAAAGAACGTCTGGAAACCGTATTGTATAATCTGGTAGAGAGTATCGTAATCGGTGCGGTCCTGTTGAAATCCTTTATGCCGGAAACCGCTCAGAAGATATTAGACCAGTTGAATGCAAAGGATCGAGAATGCGATCAGCTTGGCAAATTCGGCTTATATCCGAATAATACAAAAGTAACCGAAGACCCCAGTATCTTATTTGCAAGGCTGGATATTACTACGGTATTGGAGGAGTTAGAACGCCGGAAGGAAGAAGCGAAGCTGAAGAAGTACGGACCGGGAATTGATGTGACGCCGAAGGAAGAAATCAGCATCGAGACCTTTGACAAGCTTCAGCTGCAAGTCGGACAGATCATTGCCTGTGAAGAGGTGAAAAAATCCAAGAAACTATTATGCTCACAGGTAAAGATCGGCAGTCAGGTACGCCAGATCGTATCCGGGATCCGTCCCCAGTACAGTGCAGAGGAAATGGTCGGTAAAAAAGTGGTTGTGGTTACCAATCTAAAGCCTGCTACTTTGGCCGGTGTTACCTCCGAAGGAATGCTTTTGTGTGCCGAGGGGGAAAACGGTGAACTATCTTTGCTGACAGTAGAGAAGGATCTGCCTCATGGAGCAGAGATTCATTAAGATAGATAAAGGATCTTTTGCCGGAGGGGGTTCTCTCCCGTGGGATTCCATAGATAATAAAATATGAAAAGATAGGTTGAGAGGAGACAGATATACAGATGGTTCCAACTATGAAAATGAAAAAAATGCTCGGCATGATCGGCTGTGTTATTTTATTGTTGGTAAGCTCCGGCTGCGGAAACAGTAAAGGAAGCGGCGTGCAGGGACCGGAGGGAACCCTGCCGGAGATCATAGGTCAGATTTATGAACACAAGGATCCGGGATTTCAGGTAGAGACGACGGAGATTGCTATTAGTGATGCGGATATGCTGAAACGCTATACCGGCTTGGATTCTGCGGACTCGGTTAGTGAAGCTGCGGTTTCCGAGGCACTGATCAATGCACAGGCGTATTCTCTGGTTTTGGTTCGGGTAACGGACGCAGGAGCGGCGGAAGAGGTTGCGCTGGCGATGAAGGAAGGCATCGACCCGAATAAGTGGATTTGTGTGCGGGCAGATGATTTACAGGTTGTGGCATGCGGGGACGTGGTGATGCTGATCATGATGGCTTCCACCTATTCCGATGTTGTCACCTCGCAGGAAATCGTAGATGCGTTCCGGGAGGTCTGCGGCGGCACTCTGACGTTAGAATAGGAAAAAGAGCTGTACGAAAGGCTTGTTTAAGCTTTTGGACAGCTCTTTTCTCTTTATAGTTTTTTCAATGATGTGTCTGCGGTACATTCGATCATATAGATAAACAGGCAGGTGGCATATGGTATTTGCAAGTCTTACATTTTTATATTGGTTTCTACCGGTAGTCGTGCTGCTGTACGTTCTTGTACCCAAGCGCTGTAAAAATGTGGTACTTTTGCTTGCCAGTCTGGTTTTTTTTGGCTGGGGAGCGGTAAAGACGCTTCCGCTGCTTGGGGCGTCCATCCTGATTGCCTATGGGGTCGGGCTTGGTATGGATATGTGTCATAAGCGGGCACGTTCCAAGCAGAGGAAAAGCAAAATGGCAAAATGCCTGCTTTTTCTGGGCATTGGTCTGGAATTAGCCGCTTTATTTTATTTTAAGTATGCGGATTTTTTCATTGAAAATATAAACCGATTCACAGGGCTCCAGTTGTCCTTACTGCACGTCATGCTTCCGGTAGGGATCAGCTTCTATACCTTTCAGATGATCAGCTATATGGCAGATGTGTATTGCAGGAAACAGCCGCCGCAGAAGAATCTCATCGACTTTGCCATGTATATCTGTCTGTTTACGCAGCTGGTAGCAGGTCCGATTATTCGGTATACCGATATGGCGGGGCAGTTAAAAACCCATAAGACAAGCTGGGAGGACGCAGCGGCAGGACTGCAAAGAATCTTGATCGGACTGTCCAAAAAGGTACTGCTTGCGGATATATTCGGTGAATTCGGTCAGAAGATGCAGGAAACAAGCTCCCCTTCCGTCATACTCCTATGGCTGGGAGCAATCGCATTTGCCCTACAGCTTTACTTTGATTTTTCCGGCTACAGCGATATGGCTGTGGGACTGGGAAGATTGTTTGGATTCCGGTTTCCGGAAAACTTTCGGTATCCTTATTGTGCAGACAGCATTCAAGACTTCTGGCGGCGGTGGCATATCTCTCTTGGAACTTGGTTTCGGGACTATGTATACATTCCGCTGGGTGGCAGCCGGTGCAGCAAATGGAAATGGATCCGGAATGTTTTTGTGGTCTGGCTGCTTACCGGATTCTGGCATGGGGCGGAATGGAATTTTATCGTATGGGGACTTGTTTTTGCCATTTTGCTGATCTTGGAACGAAAGATAAAACTGCCGCGTATTCTGGTGCTGCTGTTGGTCGTATTGAATTTCGTAGTATTTCAGGAAACGGATCTGTCCGTGGCTGTCTTTCGATTGGGCGGTATGTTTGGGCTTGGCGGTCTGCCCCTTTGTTCAGAGGAAGGCTGGTATCTGCTAAAAAGTTATGGGATCCTGTTCCTGTTGGGCGGAATTGGCGCAACCCCCTTATGCAGACAGTGTACGGAAAAAATCCGCAGCTATAAATGGGGAGGTATCCTTCTCCGGATGGCAGAGCCGGTGGTATATACCGGGCTGTTAATCCTGTCGACAGCGTATCTGGTTGATGATTCGTATCATCCGTTTTTATATTTTCGGTTTTGATGCTTGCGGAATGCATAAAGAAAGGCAATCGTGATGAAGAAAAAGGAGAAAGAACAGAATATAGAAAAACGAGTATCTACGTCGCACAAAGGTCTTCCGGTTGTACTGACGGTCAGTATAGTCTGGATACTCCTTGCCTTGCTTTGCTTTCTTAAGCCTGAGCAGGCGGTTTCTTTTCAGGAAAGACGGTTGTTAAACCAGTTTCCGGAGCTTACTTTATCTGGTATCCGTTCCGGAGCCTTTATGGAGAAGTATGAAAAGGCGGCGGCGGATCAATTTCCTTTTCGGGAGACATTCCGCAGTCTGCGGGCAGTTTCTGACCAATACATGTTTCGTAAGAAAGATATACACGGTATCTATTATGCAGAGGGGTATCTGGCTGAACTGCTCTATCCGTTAGATGAGGATAGTGTGGCGTATGCGGGAGAGCGGACCCGGCAAGTATATGATACCTATATGAAAGAAACAAATGTAAAAGTATATCTGGCAGTGGTTCCGGATAAAGGCTATTATCTGGGAGAGGATAACGGGTATCCGGTAACGGATCTTTCCCGTATGAAGGAAATCATGCAAGAAGCGCTTCCGGAAGCCCGGTTGATTTCATTAGAGGATACCCTGTCGCTTTCTTCCTATTATCGGACGGATTCCCATTGGCGGCAGGAAATGCTCGGCGAATCGGCGGATCGGGTCTTAGAGGCGATGAATGCAGAACCGTTTACGGATTTAGAAAAACAAGAGGCGACGGGGTCTTTCCGGGGGGTTTATGCTGGGCAGGCGGCGCTGCCTGTAGAGACGGAACCGATCTTTTTTCTGACGAACGATGTTTTGGAAGACTGTAAGGTCTACGATATGCAGGGAAATCCGGATATTACTGCGGTTTCTCCCGTAGGTATCTATCAGCCGGAGGCATTGACCGGCAGGGATCCATACGAATATTATCTGTCAGGAAACGCTGCGGTTTTGATAATTGAGAACCCGGCAGGCGATCCGGAACGGGAACTGGTAGTATTCCGGGATTCCTTTGGCAGCAGCCTGATTCCGCTGCTCCTTCGCTCCTATGGAAGAGTTACGGTAATTGATACACGGTATGTAAAGCCGAAAGCGCTTGGCGATTATGTACAGTTTCAGGATCAGGACGTCCTGTTTATATACAGCAGCCTGCTCTTAAATAAAAGTGATTCCCTGCAATAATCGGGAAAATGAATATTGAGAAATGCCGGAAAAAGTTATATAGTATAAAAAAACGAAGGGAGATTGCCTCCATGTGGCAATATGCACAATATGTCATAGCAGGTGCATTGACACTGGGCTTTGGTACGATTGGTATCATTAGCTGTGTGGTACTGTATCGGCAGAAAAAAATAATAATCGAAAGCCGGCTTGGCAAATCCAGCAGTGTGTCAGAGATCATGAATGTGAATATTGCCTTGATCGGGCTGGCACTGTCTGTCTGGTTCCGCTATTATGTTTTCGTCCCACCGTTATGCATGTATATCTTTTTTATTGTCATAACGACTCGAATCCGCAGCGGATTGTCCGAAGAAGGTATGTTTGTAGGATTAACTTTTATTGATTGGGAACATATTGAAGGTTATAAATTCGTAAACGATAACATAAATACAATAAAGGTGAAGCTGCGTGCAAATAAACGACAATATATCATTGAATGTGAAAAGGAGCAGAAGGCCCAGTTAGAAGCGTTGGTCCGCAGTAAGCTTAAGGAGATAAAGGAAACGGATAAGAAAAAGCACATGACAGTAGAATAAGGCGTCTTATGAAAGTGGTAAGGATTGACAGAAAAAAATCTGGATATTATACTGAGGCTAGGAAAATAAGCAGACGCAGAGATAGATAATGCGGAGGTACACCATGAGACATTTAATCGATCCTATGGATTTGAATGTACAGGAAACGAAAGAGCTGCTGGCTCTTGCCAATGATATTATTTTACACAAGGATAAATACAGCGAGGTATGCAAAGGAAAAAAGCTTGCAACCTTATTTTTTGAACCAAGTACAAGAACCCGGCTGAGCTTTGAAGCCGCCATGATGGAGTTAGGAGGCAATGTACTTGGTTTTTCTTCTGCCGATTCGTCCTCTGCCACAAAAGGGGAAAGCGTACATGATACGGTGCAGGTGGTAGGGTGCTATGCGGATATTATTGCCATGCGCCACCCAAAGGAGGGAGCACCGCTGCTTGCTTCTTTGAAATCTCCGGTGCCGATCATCAATGCCGGTGATGGGGGACATTATCATCCGACCCAGACTTTGACGGATTTGTTGACGATACAGCGGGAAAAAGGAAGATTAGAAGATTTTACGATCGGGTTTTGCGGCGATTTGAAGTTCGGAAGAACCGTACATTCCCTGATCAAAGCGTTGTCCCGGTATCCCAATATCCGTTATATCTTAATATCGCCAAAGGAATTACAGGTTCCGGATTATATCCGTACGGAGGTCTTTGAAAACAAACATATATCCTACCGGCAGGTAGAAAGCATGGACGAGGTGATTGGTGAGCTTGACGTTTTATATATGACCCGTGTACAAAGAGAACGTTTTTTTAATGAGGCGGATTATATCCGGTTGAAGGATACCTACATTCTGGATACAGATAAGCTGAAAAAGGCAAAGCAGGAACTGTCAATCCTGCATCCGCTTCCCAGAGTGAATGAGATTTCCACGAAAGTAGATGATGACCCAAGAGCCTGCTATTTCCGGCAGGCATTAAACGGGAAGTATGTACGAATGGCTTTGATCATGAAGCTGTTAGAGCTTTAAGGCTGGAATTCCGCAAGTAAAGATTACGGAATCGGAGGTAGAGAAATGAACATAGACAGTATCAACAACGGAATCGTTTTGGATCATATCAGAGCAGGAAAGAGTATGCAGATCTATCATGATCTGGAACTGGACAAGTTAGATTGCAGTGTCGCTATCATAAAAAATGTAAAAAGCAATAAGCTTGGAAAGAAGGACATTATTAAGATCGATCAGGAATATTCCATTAACCTTGATGTTCTGGGATATATTGATCCGGATATTACGGTCAACATCATCAGGGACGGAGAAACCGTGGAAAAGAAAAAGGTTGAACTGCCGGAACGACTGGTGAATATACTAATATGTAAGAATCCTCGCTGTATCACTACTACGGAACAGGGGATTGACCATATTTTTAAATTGGCGGACCGCACAAAACGGATCTATCGCTGTATTTACTGTGAGGAAGATAAGCAGGCGGCGGTTTAAGCCGGATATGTTCTATAGAATAGGCAGCCGATAAAATGGTTTACAAACTGGAAAGTTATGTTATAATTAGCCTAGTATGCCAAGCTCTTGGGGGATGTGATCAGAGAAGGCAGAACAGATACATAAGCAAAATCAGTGAAATGGATATAAAAAGTAATGTAAGAGGTGCATTATGGAGCAATATGTGATAAAGGGCGGAATCCCTTTGGTTGGAGAGGTCACGATTGCAGGGGCAAAGAATGCGGCATTGGGTATTCTGGCAGCAGCAGTCATGACGGATAAGGAGTGTATTATTGAAAATGTACCGAATGTCAGAGACACCAGAGTGCTGTTACAGGCAATCGGCGAAATTGGTGCTACGGTACGTTATATAGATGAACATACAGTCAGCATTTGCGGAGGAACGATAACAAATGTGGAGGCATTGTGTGTAGATGATGAATTTATTCGAAAGATTCGAGCATCCTACTACCTGTTAGGGGCATTATTAGGAAAATACGGACGTTCACAGGTGGCCCTTCCCGGCGGCTGCGACATCGGAAGCCGGCCGATTGACCTGCATGTGAAAGGATTTGAAGCCTTAGGCGCTGATGTAGTGATTGATAAAGGAATGGTTACCGCCAGTGCTGAACAGCTGGTGGGAAAGCATATCTATCTGGATACCGTAAGTGTGGGGGCAACTATCAACATCATGCTTGCCGCTGTATTTGCGGAAGGAAAGACGACCATTGAAAATGCGGCAAAAGAACCGCATATCGTTGACGTGGCAAACTTTTTAAACAGTATGGGAGCTAATATCAAAGGCGCCGGAACCAACGAGATCCGGATTCGTGGCGTAAAGGAGTTAAAAGGTACGGAATATTCCATTATTCCGGATCAGATCGAGGCGGGAACCTTCATGATGGCGGCAGTGGCTACCGGTGGCAATGTTTTGATCAAGAACGTTATACCGAAGCACTTGGAGGCCATTAGTTCCAAGCTTTCCGAGATCGGTGCGGTGGTTGAGGAATATGATGATTCCGTCCGTGTGATCGGGAACCGTGAAAAGCGTCTGGGAGCTACACAGATCAAAACGCAGCCTTATCCCGGCTTTCCTACGGATATGCAGCCCCAGATGGCAGTTACCCTAGGACTGTCCGAAGGAACCAGCGTGATCACGGAAAATATATTTGAAAACCGATTTAAATATGCCGATGAGTTGACCCGTATGGGTGCGAACATTAAGGTAGAAGGAAATATGGCGATCATTACCGGTGTTTCCCAATACAGCGGGGCTTCCGTAGTAGCACCGGATCTGCGGGCGGGAGCAGCGCTTGTGATCGCCGGATTAGCGGCAGAGGGCTTCACGGTCGTGGAAGATATTCAATATATCCAGCGTGGATATGAATGCTTGGAGGAAAAGATTCAGGCTCTGGGCGGTAAGATTGAAATCGTAGAAACGGAAAAGGATATTATGAAATTTAAGCTAAAGGTAGGCTGAAAGCCTCTTCGAGAAGAAAAGAGAGAAAAGGAAGCGATCTTTTTATGGGAAATCTAAAAAGACCGCTTCCTTATATTTTAAATACTCTGTGACTGTTTTATTTGCAGGCATCTAAGATCAGATTCATGATCGTATCAATGGCATTAGACATTTGGCTGGCTGCCATTGCCTGACGGTATTCTTCCCGATGCTCATATACATGGTGTACCGCCTCCAGTAAAGATGCATGATTCAGGACATCTTCGGAAAGTACATAACTAAATCCCTGCTTCTCAAAGGATTCCGCATTTAAGATCTGGTCGCCCCGGCTGGCATTTGTTCCAAGAGGGATCAGGATATTCGGTTTGGCTAATGCCTGAAGCTCACAGATGGCGTTTGCTCCTGCTCTGGAAATCACAATATCTGCCAGTGCAAGCAGGGAGCTTAATTCTTTTTTCACATATTCATATTGAACATAGCCCGGCCGGTTTTCAAATGCCGGATCCGTCTTACCCTTTCCGCATAGATGAATGATCTGATACGTATGCAGTAACTCGTCCAGACAGTCACGAACCGCTTCATTTACCTTAACGCTTCCGGTACTCCCCCCAACTACCAAAATCGTGGGCTTATTAGCGGATAAGCCTGTAAAACGGACGGCCTCAATGGGGTCTCCCTGAAATAATTCCTGCCGGATCGGTGTGCCGGTTAAGACCGCTTTCTCTTTTGGCAGATGCTCCATGGCCTCCGGGAAGTTGCAGCAGATCTTGACTGCGCTGGAGATGCATAGCTTATTGGCAAGGCCGGGAGACATATCCGATTCATGAATGATTGCGGGAATCTTATGGTTTTTTGCGGCGATCACAACCGGAACGGATACAAATCCCCCTTTACTAAAGACTACGTCCGGCTTTAGGCTCTTCATCAATCGGGCGGCTTCCCCATAGCCCTTGATGACACGAAAAGGGTCTGAAAAATTCTTGATCGCAAAATAACGCCTTAATTTCCCGGAAGAGATACCATGATAAGGGATTTTGAAATCCTCGATCAGCTTTTTTTCAATCCCGTTATAGGAGCCGATATAATGAATATCAAAGTCCGCTTCCTTCAAGCGGGGAATCAATGCAATATTTGGTGTAACGTGTCCGGCGGTTCCGCCGCCGGTCAAAATAATTCGTTTCATTTTAACCTCCTGCGTCCTCCCTCTTTTTTCATTATTATCATTAGTATACCGATGTTTAAAAAGATTATAGCAAGAAACCTGTAGTCATTGCAAATTATCTTTTCTGCCTTCTGCTTTCAGCGCATTTAAGACTTTATTGATTCCTCTGGTAGAAGCAAGGCAGGTATGTCCGTTAGATAAATATATAATGTAGCTTTTTCGATCAATATGCTTGATGTGATTGATATTCACGATGTATGCACGATGACAGCGGACAAATCTATTGGTCAGATATTGGTGGTATTCATTTAAGGTGCCATAAAATTCCGTTTTTCCATGCCGGGTAAGGATGGATAGTTTATGCGGAATGCTTGAAGAAGCAATATACAGAATGGAATCCTGTTCGATATGAAAAATATGGCTGCCGATCCGGAAAGAAAGCATGGGTATCTGCGGTGATTGGATATAGCGCTCCAGTGCCAGCCGGACGACATTACGAATGCGGTCATCAAGCTCCCACAGATTATCTTTGCAGATAAAATCCAATGCCTCCGTCTGATATTTAAAGGTAAGCGGTGCAAATTCAGCGTGAGAGGTAATGAAAACAATAAACCCTCTGGCATCAAAGGAACGGATTTGCCGGGCAAGCTGTAAACCGTCCATATGGGATTTAAGGTTGATGTCCAGAAGATAAAGTGCCGCAAAGCAGTCTGCCTTTTGAAAATATGTTCTTGCGGCATTTAATAGCTGCGTAGGCTGTTGCGTTGCAAGGACCAATTCTAATTCATATTCTTCTATTGTGATCATGTTGTTGATTAGTTTTTTGAAGCGTTCCAACATGGGTAAATGATCTTCACAGATAAATACGGGTAGCATAGCAGTCATTTACTCCTTGTATATTTTTAAGATTTGCGTAAAGGTTCGATCTTCAAAATTGGTGGTGCTTTGAAGATTCTTATATGGCTGCATAAGCCGGGAGGCGAGATATAAGCCCATTCCCCGGTTTATACCTTTTGTAGAATAATTGGCGGAGCCAAGCTGATGAATGTTGAGAGAGAAATCTGCACAATCATTTTCTATGATGATCGTTACAGCGTCCTCGCTGTCAATGATAGCGGACCGTAAGGTCCTTTTTCCGCCAGATTTGCTTTCCAGCCGGAGTGCTTCAATAGCATTGTCAAGGTAGATACCGGTTATGCGGGCAATATCTAAATGCTTCGCATTGATCTTGGTGACGGGACTTGGAATTTCCAGTTCTACATGAATGCCTTCTTCGATTGCTGTAATGTATTTTTTGTAGTAAATACTCTTTAATTCCGGTATCTGTAGATTGCTTAATCTTCCCAGCATCATGGTATCGTCCTGAATAAGATTCCGGCTGGGGAGGATTTCGGAGTAATAATATGTAGTAAGAGCTGGCCAGTTGTTATCTTCGATATATTGCTGCATAGTGGTTAAGATATTGATATAGTCGTGCTTAAAGCCCCGGATATTTTGATAGAGCTGTTCGATTTGGCAGGTATAACTTTGTAGATCGTTATATAAAACATATTGTGCCTGTAATTGTTTGTCTTGTTTTAAAAAATAAAGCGGTAAGATAATAAGGACAATAATCGTAACAAAAACGGGTACGATTTTAGGAAAGAAAAACAGTGCGGTCAGAGAAGGAAGGATAATCATCAGGCATAAGATAAATTTTCGTTTGATTGACAGCGGATTGTTGGCGGAACTGCAAATGATGAAAGACAAATCTAAAATACCTAAAATATAGCATAAAACATCGGAAAAAATCATAATCTCTTCTCTGCTCCAATAGAATTTTTGGAGGGAAAGCCGATAAAAGCTTTTCAATACCCTCTATATTCCCTCAATTTCAAATAGTATCATATTAAAATAGAAAATGAAAGGGCTTTCGCAAATATTGTCGAAATGTCTGTAAGCGCAGTGCCTGCGTTTAGGATTAAAATTCAAGCGTTTATGACAAAAACGTATTTTTTAAAAATATTGTGCTATAGTAAACATGACCTTTCAAGCATATTAGGGAATGCATGAGGGTTAGAGATGGGGAATAGAAGGAGGCTTTGAACTCCTTCTATTTTTTGTGTTTTCATAGATATTCTGAAAAAAATCCTGTATAATGATCTCAGCATATAGTATAGTCTGCACAGCAAAGCTTGCCGGTAAGGGTATATTAGCAGTTACAGTTCATCATGCAAAGGTAAAAGGAGAAGAAAAATGCTTGGAATCATTGGAGCAATGGAAGAAGAGGTCCGGCAGATTAAAGAAGCTATGGAAAATATCCGGATAAAGGAAAAGGCTTCTATGGAATTTTGTCAGGGCAGGATTCAGGGAAAAGAGGTGGTTGTGGTTCGTTCCGGTATCGGGAAAGTAAATGCAGGAATCTGTACGCAGATTCTGGCAGATGATTATCAGGTGGACGGGATCGTGAATACGGGAATCGCAGGTTCTTTGAAGCCGGAGATTGATATTGGCGATATTGTTATTTCTACAGATGCAGTACAGCACGATATGAATGCGCTTGCGTTTGGATATGAGCCGGGGCAGATCCCTCGTATGGATACGCTGGCGTTTATAGCGGATCAGAAATTAGTGGAGCTTGCAGAGTGCTGCTGTAAACAGGTTTTGCCGGAATTAGGCGTGTTCCGGGGCAGGATCGCAAGCGGCGATGAGTTTGTGGCGGAGAAGGAACGCAAGGAAGCCATTCACAGGGTATTTCATGCCTGCTGCTGTGAGATGGAGGGAGCGGCGATCGCACAGGCGGCATATCTGAATAAAATCCCCTTTGTTATTATTCGGGCGATCTCCGATAAGGCGGACGACAGTGCGAGCATGGATTATCCCACATTTGAAGCTATGGCGATTCAAAATTCCGTGAAATTGATTTTAGAAATGGTGGTGAAGGCAGAATGAAAAAGATAGCAAGTTTTACGATTGACCATATGAAGCTGTTGCCGGGGGTTTATGTGTCCAGAAAGGATCATATCGGAGAGGAGACCATAACTACCTTTGATATTCGTATGACAAGACCGAATTTTGAGCCGGTGATGAATACGGCGGAAGTTCATACGATTGAACATCTGGCGGCAACTTATTTGCGAAATCATGAGGAATACGGTTCTAAGGTGGTTTATTTCGGACCTATGGGCTGTCGTACCGGTTTTTATCTGCTGCTTGCGGGGGATTTATCCTCACGGGATATTCTTCCGCTGCTTACCGGGTTATATGAATTTATGGCGGAGTACAGCGGAGAGGTTCCGGGAGCGTCTGCAAAGGATTGCGGAAACTATCTGGATATGAATCTTCCTATGGCGAATTATCTGGCAAAGAAATTCTTAGACGAGGTTTTAAAGCCGATTACAGAGGAGCATCTAATATATCCGGAGTCGTAACGAAAACGGAAAGCGGGGAAGGTATATGCTGCGTTTTTATAATGGCAGGGTACTCTCCATGCATGGAGATTTTGAAGTTCATGAAGATTATGAGGTATGGGTGCAGGAGGATCGGATCTTTTATGTCGGCCCTGCTTTGCAGGCGCCGAAGGCCGGAAACAAAGAAACAGGCGGTTCGGATTTTGACGGCAGGTTTCAGGAGGAGATAGATTTAAAGGGGAATTTACTGATGCCGGGCTTTAAAAATGCCCATACCCATTCCCCTATGACTTTTCTGCGTTCCTATGCCGATGATCTGCCTTTACAGGAATGGCTCTATCATCGGGTATTTCCGATGGAGGATAAGCTGGATCCGGAGATGATCTACTGGTTTACCAAGCTGGCGATCTTAGAATATCTTTCCGGCGGTATTACTGCCAGTTTTGATATGTATGCGGAGCCGGAAGCAAATGCGGCGGCAAATGTGGAAATGGGGTTTCGGACCGTGCTGTGCGGAACGCTGAATGATTTTAAGGATTCCATACCGACGCTTGAACATTTTTATCAAAAGTATAATCATTATCACCCTCGGATCCGTTATCAGCTGGGCTGCCATGCTGAGTATACCACATCGGAAGGGCTGCTTCGGGAATTAGGCGCATTAGCGGCGCAGTATCATGCACCGGTTTACACGCATGTATCCGAGACTAAGACGGAGGTTGAACAGTGCAGGAAACGGTATGGGAAAAGTCCGATAGAGGCATTGGCGGATTTCGGATTGTGGGAGTATGGCGGCGGAGGCTTTCACTGCGTTCATATTTCGGATGCGGATATGGACATCATGCGGGAGAAGGGATTATATGCAGTGACGAATCCTGCCAGCAATGCTAAGCTGGCAAGCGGGATTGCACCGATCACAGCAATGCAGGACCGAGGAATTCCGATCGCAATCGGAACGGACGGACCGGCCAGCAATAACTGTCTGGATATGTTCCGGGAAATGTTTTTGGTGACTGCACTGGCAAAACTGCGGGAGGAGGATGCCGCCGCCTGTCCGGCGGAAAAGGTGCTTTCAATGGCCACTGTAGAGGGTGCAAAGGCAATGGGGCTTTTGGATTGCGACTGTATCGCTGTAGGAAAGCAGGCGGATCTCATCGTCCTTGATCTGCATCAGCCCAATATGCAGCCGGAGCATAATATCGTCAAGAATCTGGTGTACAGCGGTTCCAAACAGAATGTAAGCTTAACGATGGTGGCAGGGAAAATCTTATACCGGGAGGGAAGATTTTCGGTAGGAGAAGCACCGGAGCATATCTATGAAACAGTAAAAATCATGTGCAAGAGGTTGGAAGCATAAAGGATAAAGTAAGGATTTACAGATGAAAATAGCGAGTATTGTAGTACCGGTTCTTGCGATGTTGATCTTAGGATTTCTGTGTGGGAAACTTAGGATCTTGAATCCGCAGGGAACTTCAGTCATAAAAAAATATATAACGTCTATAGCACTGCCCGTAACGATTTTTCATTCGGTGGCGACTGCGGATTACAGTAAGGATATACTGCTCGTTATCGGCATGATGCTGGCCGTGACTCTGATCGGATTTGGCGTCGGTTTCCTATGCAAAGGGTTGATAAGGGAACCGTATCGGAAGTATTTCCCTTATGTTATGACTGTTTATGAAGGCGGAATGCTTGCCTTTCCGTTGTATCAGAACCTATGCGGAGCAGAGCGGATGCCGAATATAGCGATCATTGATATGGGGGTTTGTGTTTTTTCCTTTGGAATCTATTTCAGTCTGCTGGAAATGACGGACAGTGGAAGTCCGATCAACGGAAAGAACATTATAAAGAATGCATTTCAAAGCCCGCCCTTTTTGGCTTTATTGCTTGGACTTTTGCTTGGGATAACGGGTTGGCTGAAGGACTTCATGGCACTTCCGGCAGGAGAGCTTTATCTGAGTATCAAAAACATGATCGTGGCTCCTTTAAGTGCAATGATCCTGCTGTGTGTAGGTTCTGAGTTCCGATTGGAAAAGAGCCGAGTGGGAATATGTCTTAAGACGGTTCTTATCCGACTTCTTTTACAGGGCGTGTTACTGGCATTGGTGCTTTGGCTTGCCGGGAAATGGAAGCTGGATCCTTATATAAAGATTGGATTTGCCATTTATCTGACGGTTACGCCCAGTTTTTGCCTTACTAGCTTCGTGAAGGATGAGGAAGCAAATAAATATATGGCAACGACGATCTCCCTCTATATGATATTTACGGTGGCGGCGTATCTGGTCATTGCTTCTATTGCGGCTATGAAGGGGCTGTGAGTGTTTGGCAGTTGTTTTTTGTCGCTCTTTGAATGGATTTGTCGACCTTCTCAAGTTGCAATAAAAAGAATAAAGGTGCAATACTAAACAGGAACAGAACTGAACGGATCAGGACTGTTCCTGTTTTCGTCGGAAAAGAGACGGATTAAGAGAATGGGCAGCGGAGCGTCTATAGGAAAGCAATGGAAAATATGGAAATAGGGGGAATGTGTATGCAGGAATTATGGACGATCATAAAGGAACAGAGCATATTTGTATATGTGATTGCAGGAATCGGTTTTTTGGGAGTGGTGAGCAAGCTGTTGTTACAGGGAAGACTGCGGGGGCTGATGAAGGCTTCGGAAATGATGTCGTCCACGACAAAACGACAGATTCGCACGATACGGAACCAGTATGAAAACAGTCTGAATATGGATCTACAGATACATAACATACGGGCATTCGTGGACAAGCATTTGTTGAAACTGAAATTTCTTGGAATACCACTGCGGATATGGGACAGCCTTGCTATAGAGGCGGCTTTGCTTTCTGTGGCGGCAGGAGGAATCGGTATTATCCATACCATTTATCAGGGATATGGAGAAGATGTGGTATTCAGTATTCTTGGAACGACGATTATTTCCTGTGCATGTTTGGTGAGTGTGGAGAATATATTTCGTATAGAGAATTCCTTTGACCGGCTACAGGCAAATATAGAAGATTATCTGGAAAATAACTTAAGGAACCGACTAGGGCGGCCTTTGCTAAATCGACAAAGCAGAAGCCAGCGGCTGGCGGCTGTAACGACAGAGGCTTCATCAGGAGATGGAATTTCCCTGACAGGCGAAAGGAGGGAGCGAGCCCAGACACCCTCAGCAGGGCGGGCAGACACCCGCCCTGTAGAAGAAACAGCAGCAGTCGGAAAAAGCGGGGAAGCAAACGCCGGGTATTCCGGATATATGAATGATCCGGAGTATGCGGCAATGACCCCGGCAGAGCGGGAAGCGGCAGCCGGACAGGAAGCGGAAGTAGTAGCACAGGTCTTACGGAATTTCTTCTCAAGTTAAAGGAAGAAAGGACGAGTGCGGTGAAAAAGGGAGTATATCGGATATGGACAACGCTGGGAATGAGCCTGCTCCTGATGGGGCTTATCGGCTGTGGTGAAATCAAGGTTGTGGATATGAGCGGGAACGGTTCGGCAGATATGGAACAGTCGGATTCTAAGACCGGAAGTGAATCAGAGGAGCAGACGGAAAGACAGCCTGCGGCTCCCACAACGGAACAGGTGGAACGGTCAGCAGAAGAATATGAGGAAATCAGCAACGAACTGGAAGCGTGGTGGTTTAAACGAAATGAACAGCATCTGCCCTCCGGCTGTCAGGAGGACTTTGATATTGGACAGTATCACGGATACTATGTAAATGCGGATGCGAAAGATGCTGTCATTTATCTGACCTTTGACTGCGGGTATGAAAACGGGTATACGGAACAGATATTAGATACCTTAAAGGAACAGAATGTTAAGGCTATTTTTTTTGTGACACAGACCTATATCCGGGATAATCCGGAGCTGGTAAAGCGCATGAAAGAAGAAGGTCATTTTGTGGGAAATCACACGATCACGCATCCCAGTCTCCCCAGCTTGAGCATCGAGGAACAAAAGGAAGAAATCCTCGGCTGTGCAGCGTATATGAAGGAGGCGACCGGATATGAGATGGATCCATATATCCGCCCGCCAAAGGGGGAATACAGCCAGCGAACGCTGCAATTATGTGAGGATCTGGGTTATTGTACCATCTTTTGGAGTATGGCGTATCTGGATTATGAGGTGGATAACCAGCCTACGCCGGATTATGTGTTGCAGCATTTTGACAAATATTGTCATCCCGGTGCAATGCCGCTGCTTCACAATGTTTCCAGTGCCAATGCGGAGGCACTGCCACGATTGATTACAAATCTTCGGGAGGCGGGCTACCGGTTTGGTACGATTGATGAGTTTTGTTATATGGAGTAGAATGATAATGAAAGACCCTGCATGGAGTATCACTCTGTGAAGGGTCTTTTTTGACCCATAGGGAATTCCTGTAGGGCGTGTGTTTCTATATTGACAAAAAATAATAAGTAGGTATAGAATTAAATAAATAGAATTACGGAATGATTACGCTGAAAGAGGGTATAGGATGGGAAAAAATAAACACGCTTTGCGGTATAAGCAGTCTTCGATTGCGATTATATCAGGAATGGTGATAGCTCTTTTAGGTATTTTCTATGGTGATTTTTTAAATCAGTTAAACCGTCAGGAGCAGGAGGAGATTCAGGATTTTACATATCAGAATCAATATATGTTCTCTATTCTGATAAATGAATCCTTTGAGATGGATTCTTTAATGGAATTGCTGGATCAACCCTCCATAACGGTTATGGCAGATGCGATCAGCGCATATGTAGACGCAAAATACAATGAATGCTGGGCACGGGCAGTGCTTTTTCCCGGAGACGGATTGAAATATCATTTGTGTGAAGGTCGTTATCCAACAGAGGAAGAACTTAAGCAGGGAAAACCTGTAGTTGTATTGGGAAGGGCGCAAAAGCCATATACCTATCAAAAGGACGGAGAGGACTATATTTTGATCCTCGGAGAAGAATATCAGGTAGTCGGTTACTGCTCTGGGATTCATACAACTGTATTGAATTACACATATTTGTTTTTTTATCCCTGCCTGGGCAGCCAACTGCGGAAAGAGCTGTTGCAGGCTGGGGATACTTGGATACTTCATCTGGTTTTAAGCAGTGATACGAAATCTGTAAATAGCTTGTATGAATCCGTGAAAACACAGCTGGAGGCACAGGGATTTCAGGTGGGAGAACTGACGGAGCTGCCACTGGATTATACAGGCGCACAGTATAAAACGCAGCATAAACTGTTTTCTTATTTGATTTACGGATTTAGTATGTTTATCACGATAGTAATTATTCAATATTGGATTTATCAGCGGACGTTTGAATTTGCCATACGAAGAATCTATGGATATACCAGATTTCGCCTGTTGCTGCATATAGGAAAAGAACTGTGTGTTCTTTTGGTTATTGCAGGTGTGATCGCAGGTGTTTTATATGGAATAGTCGGAGTGACTTACTATTTGGTCTTTGGAATTCTTTTGACTCAGCTGGGTATGGCTGCTCTACGGGTACTCGGGATATTGCTAGGCACTTTTATAATATTGATGATTTATCCGATGTGGAATATTTATCATCAGCAGGCATTGGATGCGTATCGAAACGGGTGAGTATATGAAAATTCGGCATATTTTGAAAATTACATATATGGAGATCAACCAGCATCTGTTTAACTTTATCATTACCACATTCATGTTGGGTGTTTCCTTTGGGTTGCTTTTTATATCCTTTACTGTACTGGGACAATACGGATATAAATTGATAAAAAATCAGTCTGTATTATCCGTCCCTGCTTCTCAGCTTTATGTCATAAATCTGGATTATTATAAGTGGTTTTCTTTGGATACGGCAAAGGATATGTATGAGTTTATTTATAGTCTGAATGATAAGGAGCAAGGAATTTGTGCCGGATTATCCTTTCCTGGTGCTTTGAATGAGGATATTGACGTCTATTGTATTTCAAAGGAGCTGCTTCCAGTCGGAAAACTGACAGATACCCAGGGAACGGCGGCTGTATTGGAGGACGGAGAGAGTGTAATCGTCGGATATGAGTTGGGAAAGCGTTATCCGGTTGGAAGCCGGATCGTCGATGAAAACAGTGGAAACGTATATAATGTCACACAGGTTTTAAGACGGGGAAGTGAATGGCTGCCGCCCAATGCGGCAAAAGGAGGGATTGAGGAGGCAGTCAGGCTGGATAACTGTCTGATCATGGATGCCGATGCGTATGTAAGAACTAACGGATACCTGAGTATACTTGCTACCTCCGATACGGTCTATTGCTATCAACCGGAACTGGGAGAGGAAGAAATCAATGCATATATCGATCAAAAAGCAGAAGTGTACGGTATGAGAGTTTATCATACTATTTCTTTACAAAAGGCCGCATGGGAAAGCCTGCTTGAGATTCCTCAGACATATTCGGTGGATATAGGGTTAATTACCATAATGACCATTATCAGTGTAATTGCTATTTTTATATCGATTTTAATTTCAAATGATTATAAGAAGCAGATGTTCGGGATTCTTTTATCCTGTGGCTGGACGGGGCGGGACATTCGTGTGATGACACTGCTGGAATGCGCCAGCCGGGTAGTTTTAGCACTGTTGGGAGCTATATTGGGAAGCTATTTTTATATTACATATGCATATGGTGCGGAAAATGAAGTGATACATCAGGCATATTTTATTTTATTGCCGGTCCTGATTCTAGTTGCCGCAGGATTTCTTATATTATGCAACAGCTGGTCCGTTCACCGGCTGGCGATTCAAAAACCGAAGGACCTGATAGGAGGTATGTATAAGGAATGATTTGGTTGAAAAATGTAAGTAAACGGTATGTGGGAGATGAGTTTGATGTTCTTGCGTTAAATCACATTAACCTGGAAATACAGGCGGGGGAATTTGTTGCCATTACCGGTGCTTCCGGTTCCGGGAAAAGTACGCTGTTGAATTTGATCGGTTGTATGGACAGTGCATCGGAGGGAGAACTGTATATCGATTCGCTCCCACTGCATCAGGCGAATACCGGGAAGCTGGATCAGATCCGTAAGCAGTATATCAGTTTTGTGTTTCAGCATTTTGCACTGCTTCCGGAATTTACCGTGTATGAAAATGTAGAGATTCCGTTGTTGGCACGGAGCTATCAAAGAAAAGAAAGAAGGGAGCGGATTCGTGAAGCCTTAAAACGGTTGGGGATTGAGAAGTATGAGAAAAAGTTTCCGGATCAGTTATCTGGCGGTCAGCAGCAGCGGGTTGCGATTGCCCGGGCATTGGTCGCAGACAGCCCGATCATTTTGGCAGATGAGCCTACAGGTGCCATTGATACAAAAAACACAGAGCAGTTAATGGAGTTTTTATCAGAAATAAATAAAAACGGAAAAACGGTAATCGTAGTAACTCATAGTGATTTTGTGGCAGACTATGCCAAACGGGTGATTCAGTTAAATGACGGTTTAATAATCAGAGACAGCGGTAAGGAGGAGAAAAGCCATGAAAAAAACAACCAGTAAACAAGTAAAACGCAAACAGTGCAGAAGAAGGATAGCAGTAGGAATCTGTGCTTTGTTTGGAATTGTTATTTTAGGAGGAAATGCATATGGTCTGACAGGCGAATATGGAGACTTATATCTGACCTATGATGCAACCATTACTGCAACCAAAGGAACATCGACAACCTCCGGGACGCCGGATCCATATTTGAATTATGCCAGCCTGACAATTTATAATAAAAATGGTTCTCAGGGGACGACATATACAACGGGCAAGGGCTCTACTACCGCATCGTTAACAGGGAGTAATCTGACTAAAAATGTCACCTATCATGCGGCAGTAGATTCCAGTGGAGCCTTTTTGTATGATTTTCGTGATCAGATTGTATACACAGTTACAAGATAGATTAGAGTAGATTGGAGAAAATATGAAAAAATTAGACCGTCATTTAATTACCCGATATAAAATAGTACTTATTCCAATAGTACTGGTACTTTTGCTTATGATTTATCTCCTTTGTACCGGCTGGTTTCAGGATATGGTGAGCGCAGGGGGTACTACTATGCGGGAAGGAGATGAACTGAGTAAAGGTGTGAGTTCTGTCGTTAGTCACAGAAAAGGGGAGGAGCAGTATTTTGAATTTAAAATAACACTGAACAGCGGGGATGTTGAAATTAAGATTTATGATATTGATATGGAAATTGATGCAGAGGTATTGAATACCAAAACGGAAGAGGATTTTATTCTAGTGGATACGTTTGTCTTTACGGAATCTCAGGACTGGTCGTTTGATTTAAGCGAATATCCCTATGACCGGAATTATTTAATTAAAGTAGTACAGGGAGATGATACAGACGATTATGAGTTTGTTTATACTTATTATACGAAAAAGACCCGCTGGCGAAAGATTTTGGATAAAATAACCGGATATGCTACTTGAATTTCCCAACGCCTTTTGATACACTAATACCTATGGAGTAAAACGTGCCTTGTGAGGATTAAAAATCGGACGGATAAGGAGAGATAAACGATGGATTATAATATTAGTTTTGATTACAGCAACGCAAGGTTTATGGTTTCAGATGATAATCTGAAGGCAATGAGCAAGCGGGTATTAGACGCAAAAGAGGTGCTGGTGAATCGTACCGGTGCAGGGAATGATTTTCTTGGCTGGCTGGATCTTCCGATCAATTATGACAAGGAAGAATTCGCAAGGATCAAAAAAGCGGCGAAGAAAATACAGAGCGATTCGGAAATCCTGATAGTTATCGGTATCGGCGGCTCTTATCTGGGAGCGAGAGCGGCGATTGAAGCATTGCGGCACAGCTTTTATAATGTGATCGATAAGGATATGCGGAAGACCCCGCAGATCTTCTTCGCAGGAAATAATATCAGTTCTACATATCTGGAGCATTTACTGGAGGTAGTAGGAGATCGGGATTTCTCCATCAATGTGATTTCCAAGTCTGGTACGACAACGGAGCCGGCGATTGCATTCCGTTTATTTAAGCGGCTGTTGATTGAAAAATATGGTGCAAGGGAAGCGGCTAAGCGGATTTATGCTACTACGGACCGGGCAAAGGGAGCATTAAAGAGTCTGGCAGATGCCGAGGGTTATGAAACCTTCGTTGTACCGGACGATGTAGGAGGACGGTTCTCTGTATTGACAGCAGTAGGGCTTTTGCCGATCGCAGTTTCCGGTGCGGATATTGATAAGCTGATGGAGGGAGCCGCTTATTCCAGAAAGTATTGTCTGGAAAATGATTTTGACAGCAATTATGCCTTGCAGTATGTTGCGCTCCGGAATATTCTGCTGGAAAAGGGAAAGACGATGGAAATCCTTGCCAATTATACGCCTTCCGTACATTATATCGGGGAATGGTGGAAGCAGTTGTTCGGAGAATCCGAAGGTAAGGACGGTATGGGAATATTCCCTACAGCTGTGGATTTTACAACGGATCTGCATTCACTGGGACAATTTATACAGGATGGTACGAAAAATCATATTGAAACGGTATTGAATATCGAAAATCCCAGAAGAAAGATCATCATGGAGAAGGAAGATAATGACCTTGACGGTATGAATTATCTTGCCGGCAGAACCATTGATTATATCAATAAACAGGCGATGAACGGTACGATTCTGGCTCATGTAGACGGACAGATTCCGAACTTAAAGATCACGCTTCCGTGCATGGACGAGTATTGCCTGGGCGAGCTGTTTTACTTCTTCGAGTTTGCCTGCGGCGTCAGCGGTTATGTGCTGGGCGTGAATCCCTTTAATCAGCCTGGTGTGGAAAGCTATAAGAAAAATATGTTTGCTTTGCTTGGCAAGCCGGGTTATGAGCAGGAGCGTGAAAAGTTAAAGGCCCGCTTGGAACAGTAAATGATTATTCGAAAATATACCGTAGATATGAAAGGCGGAAGCTGGATGTATCTACGGTTTTTTCATGTATGGGATTTTTATATGAAAGATCCTTTTTGGTTTGATCAATGGGTTTTATGAGGGTGTTGAAGGAGAGAATATGAGTACGATACTATTGGTAGAAGATGATTTTGCTCTTGCAATGGGAACGGAGTATGCCTTACAAGCGGAAGGCTATCAAGTGGTTCATGCGGGAGATTTGGCGACGGCAAGAACGGTTATGAACCGTCATGAATCGGGGAAAAAGCCGGATCTGATCCTGTTAGATGTTATGCTGCCGGATGGGAGCGGATTTGAGTTTTGTAAGGAGATCCGTAAGATGGATCAGGAGATCCCTCTGATTTTCCTGACCGCAGTCGGGGAGGAGGCCAATATCGTGCAGGGGCTGGAACTGGGAGCAGACGATTATGTGACGAAACCCTATCGGGTAAAGGAGTTATTGTCAAGAATCGCGGCTAATCTCCGGCGTGCCAAGAGTTCCCCAATGAAGGAAAACAGCTTTTATGACTTTGGCTCCCACCGGTTTGTGATGCGGGAAGGACGACTGTATGACGGGGAACGGATCGTAGAATTGACGCCTAGCGAACAGCGGCTTTTGGCTGCCCTGATACGGAATGAAGGACTGGTGTTGACAAGGAACCAGCTGTTGGATTGTCTGTATGATACCGGCGAGACGTTTGTGGACGATAACACGTTGTCCGTTTATATCAAACGACTGCGGGATAAATTGCAGGAAGATGCAGAACGGATCGAGACTGTGCGGGGAATCGGGTATCGTTTCCGAAAGTAGTTTATTTCCAAATGGGAGAAAAAAATGCGTAGTGATTTTGAACGAAGTAAGTTCCGAATAATATATGCGGCCGCTTCCGTGGTCTTTCTGTTCATATTAACAGGTATTGGCTATGGCATGGAAGGAAGACTGACATGGACGGTGGCGGTTATATTGATTACGACAGTAGTGTTTTTACTGGTACTGTACCGCTTGATGTCGCATATGTTGTTTTCTGTGTATGAAGATATTGAACATATTTCAGAGTTGATGTCCGATGTCATGGAGGAGGATATGAACCTGCCGCCGGAGGAATATAAAGAGGGGACAGTGGGAATCCTATACAGCAACTTTTATAAGCTGTTGTACCTGCTAAAGGATAGTCAGAGGCGGGAACGGGAAGAAAAAATCTTTTTGCAGGATATAATTTCGGATATTTCCCATCAGCTCAAAACACCGCTTTCCTCGTTAAATGTATTCATTGATCTTCTGCTGGAAGATAAGGTAGAAGATGAAGGAAAGCGAAAACAACTGCTGCAAGAAGCACAAAATCAGCTTTCAAGAATGGAGTGGATGGTGCTTTCCATGCTCAAGCTGGCACGTATCGAAGCAGGAGCGGTTCCGTTTCAGCGCAGGAATACACCGCTATATCCGTTACTTGCAGAAGCGGTTCAGGGCGTTGGGTATCTGACGGAAAAACGGGAACAGTCCGTTACGGTAGAATGTGCAAAAGATTGTATGCTGATGTGCGACGGAGACTGGCTTCTGGAGGCGTTGATCAATCTCCTGAAAAATGCATCGGATTATTCCAAGACGGGGCAGACGGTCCGATTAGAGGTAGAGCAGACGAGTATGTACACGTCCATATATGTAAAGGATGAAGGTATAGGAATTCCGGAACGGGAAATCTCGAATGTTTTCAAGCGGTTTTACCGTGTGAATCAGGAAGTGAATCCAAACAGTGTGGGAATCGGGTTGTCCCTGACTAAGTCGATCATTGAAGGAATGCAGGGAAGTATCCGTGTAAAAAGCGAAGAGGGAAAATACACATGGTTTATTCTCAGTTTTGTGAATTAGAAAACGCCGGTCCTAGTTGTTAGGAAGGGTTTAACTGGAAAATTCTTGCCGATGCGGCTAAACCGGCAGATGGAAGATATAAATTAGGGAAAGAGGTGTCGGTATGCTCTCTAAAACGCAGGATAGACTCTATATCTAAGCAGCTTGATGACAGCGAGAATAATCTTATCACAACACAGTTAAATGGTAACGAGCTTGAAGCTGTTGTGAAAAAGATAAACCGAATGATAGAGAATGAACAAAAAGTAAAAGTTGAGATCCGCAGGGAGCAGACTGTACTGAAACATGCGATAGCTGATATATCTCATGACATACGCACGCCCCTTACCTCGGTGGTAGGTTATCTTCAGCTTGCAAAGAGGTCTGCAGAAAACGAAGAACAACACACGAATATAAGTATTGCCCTCGAACGAGCGAGGTATTGCAGTACCCTTGTGAACGACTTTTTCGAGTTGTCGGTGATTGACTCAAAGGGTTGTGAGCCAGTTATGGAAAGGGTGGATGTGAACGATTTACTCTGCGAGTTGATACTTGCCAATTACCCGAATTTTGAAGCCAAAGGCATAACTCCCCGTTTTGCGGACAATGGCAGGTCCGTCTTTGCGCAAGCAGACAGAAAAATGCTCACAAGGGTCATACAAAACCTTATTTCAAATGGAACCAAATACGGAAACGAAAGGATGGACTTTGTGCTGTCCGTCGATGAAGCGGTGCATATATCCGTATCAAATCCCATATCGGAAAATGAGATAGATACGGAGAGGATATTTGATAAATTCTACCGTGTCAGTAAGTCGAGGACGACGAATAGTGCAGGGATAGGGCTTTATATCTGCAAGCATTTTGTGGACGCAATGGGTGGCAGCATTTCGGCTTTAGCCAAGGGTGGTATACTGACTATAACGGTCACACTGGATATGGATGATGGATATATGTAATTTTATAACTATGTAAAGAAAACAAAAATTATAAAAAGGCAAAAGAGAGGAATCTTACAAATTGTAAGCTGACGGAGATTTGGGAAACGGTCTGTTTTTGGGGATGTGTAAAGGCTGGTAATGAAAAATTGTACAGGATTTACACAGATTGAAGGGAACTTCAAT
>CANPZL010000013.1 GCA_947589055.1 uncultured Lachnospiraceae bacterium
ACTGACCACCTTTGGCGTAGAAACTTTTTTAAAACATTTTTTGGCTATGACCTTATCCCCACTTCCCAGAATGTCCAGTGAAGGTGAAATCGATCCGATCACTTCACCTTTTTCCGGTTTTATTTTTAAGATACAGGCAAATATGAATAAAGCCCACCATGACCGGATCGCATTTATGCGGATTTGTTCCGGACGCTTTGATGCAGGAAAGGATGTATATCATGTGCAGAGCGGACGAAAACTAAAGCTGTCCCAACCGCAGCAGATCATGGCACAGGAGCGGAAGGTCATTGATGAAGCCTATGCAGGCGATGTAATAGGTGTTTTTGATCCGGGGATCTTTGCAATCGGGGATACGATTTGTATGCCGGGGAAAAAATTTGAATACGAAGGGATTCCAACCTTTGCGCCGGAGCATTTTTGCCGTCTGGTTTCTTTGGATTCCATGAAACGAAAACAGTTTATTAAGGGCGTAACCCAGCTTGCGCAGGAGGGGGCTATACAGATCTTTAAGGATTATGCATTGGATTTATCGGAAATCATCGTGGGGGTAGTCGGGATCTTACAGTTTGACGTTTTAAAATACCGTTTGGAGAATGAGTATGGCTGTGAAGTGCGGCTGGAAACGCTTCCGTATAATTATATCCGCTGGGTAAAGAACCCTGCAACAGATCTGAATAAACTAAAACGTATCAGTGACTGTAAAAAAGTAAAAGATATGGAAGATAATCCGCTTCTGCTTTTCGCAAACGAATGGTCGATCCGGATCGTGCTGGAAAATAACGAGGGTCTGGAATTAGAGGAGTTTAAGAAAAACTAAGATATGACCTCAATCGTAAGAAATCGTAAGGATTTATAAATTGTAAATGCAGGATAAATCGAATAGAATAATTGTAATCATTGTAGGAAAGAATACAGGTTAGAGATTTGAATGGTATGATATTTTATAATGATTCGTATAATCATAAGAGAAAGGGGAGTTAATCATGGATCTAGCAGGAAGCATTTTCACAAATGCAGGGCAGACAATCGGACTCTCGGAAGGAATTCTGGTATTTATCTGGCTGGCATTGGTGATTCTTTTTATCATTATTGAAATGGTTTCCTTAGGCCTGACCAGTATCTGGTTTGCAGGCGGGGCGCTTATTTCAGCATTGAGCGCCATACTGGGAGCCCCTATTTGGTTACAGGTAGTGCTTTTTATCTTGGTATCCGGTGTGCTGTTAGCCAGTACCAGAGGCCTGTCGAAAACCTTTCTGGAAAAACGATTAGAAAAAACCAACGCAGAAGGTTTAATAGGGAAAACCTCAACTGTAGTAGAAACGATAGATAATGCGTCGGCAACCGGCAAAATTCGCCTTGGTGATGTGGAATGGACAGCGAGGGCATGTAATGAATCCCAAGTGATCGAAAAGGATACAAAGGTTATCATTCGGGAAATTAAAGGTGTAAAGTGCATGGTAGAACCACTATCGGCTCAAGAAAAGGAAGAAAAATAAGGAAATCTTATACAAATACAAATTATCGGAAACCCGATATAGAAAAATGGAGGTATTAAAATGGGAGGAATTGATTTGAGTATTGTTAGTTTGATCGGACCGGCGGGAGGAATGATAGGAGGATTGATAGGATTTGGTATCGTGATTATCGTAATCTTATTTATTATAGCATTATCCTGTATCAATATCGTACCCCAGGCACATGCATATGTAGTGGAACGTTTGGGGACCTATCGGGCAACCTGGTCGGTTGGATTTCATCTGAAAATGCCGCTGTTTGACAAGATTGCAAAAAAAGTAACATTAAAGGAACAGGTAGTGGATTTTGCACCGCAACCGGTGATCACGAAGGATAATGTAACCATGCGGATCGATACGGTAGTCTTTTTCCAGATTACGGATCCGAAGCTGTTCTGCTATGGCGTGGAGAATCCAATCATGGCGATCGAGAATCTGACCGCTACAACGCTTCGAAATATTATCGGTGATCTGGAACTGGATCAGACTCTGACCTCCAGAGAGACGATCAATACAAAGATGCGTGCAACTCTTGACGAAGCAACAGACCCGTGGGGAATCAAGGTAAACCGTGTTGAGTTAAAGAATATCATTCCGCCGGCGGCTATTCAGGATGCGATGGAGAAGCAGATGAAAGCAGAGCGGGAACGCCGGGAACAGATTCTGATTGCCGAAGGTGAGAAAAAATCAGCAATCCTGCGGGCAGAGGGTCAAAAGGAATCCCTGATTCTACAGGCAGAGGCTGATAAACAGGCAGCAATTCTTCGTGCAGAAGCAAAGAAAGAAGCAACGATCCGGGAAGCTGAAGGGCAAGCAGAAGCTATCGAAGTGGTTCAAAAGGCAAATGCAGCCGGTCTTAGCTATCTGAATCAGGCAAATCCCAGTGAAAAGGTCATTCAGATTAAGAGTCTGGAAGCCTTTTCCAAGGCGGCAGACGGTCAGGCAACCAAGATTATCATTCCTTCAGAGATACAGGGACTTGCAGGACTGGCTAAGTCGATAACGGAAATCGCATCAGAAAAATAGATATGTATTGCAGATTTGAAAAAGAAGAATCTATTCAGATTCTTCTTTTTCATTTGTTTTTAAAGGGGTGAAGTTAAATAGTTGAAGGAGCCTTCCGGAGTTCCGGTTCCCTTTTCCAATAGGGAGATTAGCCCTTGTATCGTTTCTTCAATTTCTTCATCGGAAGAAGGAATGAAAAAGTTATCCAGCTTAACGGCCAAGACGATCAATACAATTTCTGCAAGAGCGGCAGGACGGTCGAAGTGTATTTCGCCGGCTTTAATTCCCTGCTCAATGATTTGGGTTAAGGTAGGTTTTAATTCCCGTACCAAATGCTCCAAATACTTTTGATGGATCAGAGTGCCTTCATGTGTACGCAGGTTTGCAGGACTTGATCGATGACGAAGAAGTTCGGAAGAAGAATTTCTGCATGCCTGAAAAATCATTGCCATTCTCGTAAAGGGGGAAATATTGGACTGGGCAGCAAGATTCTTTGCAGTTCGGAGCGGCTGTTCGTAGTTCCGTTGGATCAATGCTTCGAGAATAGCCTCCTTTGAAGGAAAATAATAATATATGCTTCCCTTGCCAATCCCGGCAGTTTTTGCAATCTCACTGACGGTAATCTCTTGTATTTCCTTGCTTTCTAGTAAGTGTTGGAGTGCATCTAATATCTGATTGCGTTTTTTAATATCTGGCATTTCGTTATCCTTTAAGTTTCTCAATTTTTTAAGCGTTTATTAAATATAAATAGTATACTCTACATAGTGAGGAAGTGCAATATTTGAGGATCTTACTTTTCTCTTTTTTTGTATAGTGAAAATATGATTGACCCATAGTCGAAGAAATGCTATTCTATAATAGAAAATAATTCGACTATTGGTCGAAATACTAGGAGGTATTAAGATGACATTTCAAGAATTCTTTATGGAAGTGAAGGAAACCTTAATGGGAGCGGATATTCATGACGTAACAGAGCATCTCGCTTATCAGTTTAATATTACCGGAGAAGCAGGAGGTATCTTTTATGTTGAAGCAAAGGATGGTGTCTTGCATGTAGAACCATATGAATACTACGACAGAGATGCTATTTTTATATGTTCTGCTGATACCCTGCAAAAGATAGCGACCGGCAAGCTGGATCCGATTATGGCTGTTACCATGCAGAAACTAAAGGTGGAAGGAAATATTGATAAAGCATTAAAATTAAAGGGATTGCTCGGTAGTCTGAAGGGAAAAAAGAAAAAATAATAATCAAAGTAATAGGAAATTGGGCTGTTGCAACGGTGAGGAAACCGGAGTGACAGCTCTTTTATTTATATATTGAATTATTTTATATATCAATAAGATAAAATATGATAAAATGAGTCCAGCGGCACCCGGACTTGTCCGAGGTGGCATGGTAATACATATCATGTATGTATGGGAATGAAATACTAGGGAGGCAGTCTATGAAATTATTAAGTGTAGTAATCCCGTGTTACAATGTGGAAAAATATATTGACCGGTGCGTGGAGACTCTCGTAAATCAGACACTTGGTATTGATAATATGGAATTGATATTTGTTAATGATGCTTCTACGGATAGTACATTTGAAAAATTATGTGAATGGGAAGAAAAATATCCGGAATCCATCCTTGTTGTTAATTGTGAACAAAACGGAAAACAGGGAACCGCAAGAAATATTGGGATCACCTATTCTAATACTGATTACATCGGTTTTGTTGACTCCGATGACTGGATCGAGATTGACATGTATAAAAAGATGTATGAAAAGGCTGTTTCAACAGGAGTGGATGTAGTTGGAATCATGTCGAAAAGAGTGGATGGAACCGGTAAAACTGTGGAGGAAGCTTCGTTCAAAGGAAAACTGGATGCTTTATGCAGAAAAGAAACGGATAGGTATCCGGGACTTCCGGGAGGAATTTATTGTGGCTTGTATAAAAAACAGCTTATTGTGGAAAATGAGGTCTGGTTTCCAGAGGGACTGGCATATGAGGATAATTATTGGGTAGCAGTTTTGAGTTATTATATAAATAGTTGGTATATTATTGGAGAACCTCTCTATAATTATTTTGTTAATCAAAATTCGACCATCATGCAGCGAAATGCTATGCATCATTTTGACAGACTTGAAATTGAAAAAATGAAGGTAGATGAACTGAAAAGGCGTGGATTTTTTGAAAAAGATAAAGCACGAATAGAATTTAATTTTATAAAATTATACTATATCAACACTCTGTTTATTATTATAACAAAAATGAAGGATATTCCGTATGACATACTATGTCAAATGCAGAGGGAGCTTTGTGAACGTTTCCCGGATTTTGAGAGCAATCCGTATTTATCCGAACTAAATCGCAGGCAGCAGCTTTTGTTAAAAACAGCAAGATTAGATATGACGGAATATGATTGGCTGCGTGTTAAACGGGCTTATCTAAAGGATATGGGGAAACTGCCTGATTAAACGGGAAATATATGGATAATTTCTTCCACGTGTATTCAAACGGTAGATTTATTCTCTGTTGTATGATAGCTGGTTGATTTATGGATATAGAGTATGTATAATGGTCTTATAGTCTATGGCTATAAAAAAATCTAATTGCCTTAATTTGGCATATGACAGGTATAGAATGAAAAAAGAAAAGACTTGGCTAGCAAGTCTTATGATTCTGCACAATGCAGCAAAAGGGTTTGAATAAATTTTTATTTGAACTTGTAGTGTAATCTCGTATGGTAGTAAACCTTGAGATATTTATACTATATATGCAGTGTGTGTATTTGTCAAGAAAAATATGGAGGTACATAAGATGGAAAATGTAGCAAATTTTGATTACTATCTGGGATTGGATATCGGAACGGATTCTGTAGGGTGGGCCGTTACAGACCCGGAATATCATATTTTAAGACGTAAAGGAAAATCCATGTGGGGGATTCGTCTCTTTGATGCGGCTAAAACGGCAGAGGAACGTAGAACATTTCGGACAAATCGTAGGAGATTACAGAGAAAAAAACAAAGAATTCAATTACTGCAAGAACTTTTTGCTGATGAGATGGATAAAGTAGATCCGATGTTTTTTCAACGACTACGGGATAGTGCATTTTGGGCAGATGATAAGGAAGAAAATCAGATTTATTCACTTTTTAATGATACAAACCTTACAGATAAACAATATTATAAAATGTACCCTACGATTTACCATTTGAGATCAGAATTGATAGAAAGTAAAGATTCACATGATATTCGGCTTGTTTATCTTGCCTTGCATCATATCGTTAAACATCGAGGACATTTTTTATTTAATGTGAATATTGAACAGGCAACTTCGTTTCAAAATACATTTTCTGTTTTTACGGATTGTTTAAAAGATGATTTAAATATTGATTTTGTATGTGGTTCTGAATCTGAATTTGAGCAGATATTAAAAAATAAGACCTCTAGTAAAACTGATAAATGTAAGGAATTACAAAAATTGTGCGGTATCGAAAAAACAGACAAGCAATTAGTGGAAATCATGAAATTGATTACCGGTTGTAAGGGAACACTCAGTGTAATATTTCAGGAAGATTCCTATGCAGAAATTGAACATAATAAAATTAGTTTCTCAGATGGAAATTATGAGGAAGTAAGAATTGCTTTGGAAGAAGAAATACAAGAAAGAGTTGGTATTATTGATGTTTTTCAGAGCCTATATAATTGGGTGATATTAGCTGATATGCTCCAAGGAGGTGAATATCAAGGACAGTCCTATTTAAGTATCGCAAAAGTTAAACGGTACGAAAAACATCATGAAGATTTAATAAAATTAAAAAGATTGATACGGAACTTTTGCCCAGATCGGTATCAAACTTTTTTCGCTTCGTCAGAAAAAGGAAATTATTGTTCTTATGTAGGAATGTATAAAAAGAATGGGAAAAAGATTTCTGTATCTAAATGCACACAAGAGGATTTTTATAAAAATGTGAAAAAAATCCTTGCTGCACACGAAGAGGATTGTGAAGTAAAGGCAATTTTAGCTGAGATGGAACACGGACTTTTTATGCCATTGCAGGTGAGCAAGGATAATGGTGTTATTCCTTATCAAGTGAATGAGATTGAATTAAAGAAAATTATAGAAAATGCGAAAGCCTACCTTCCTTTTTTAAATGAAGTAGATAAAAAATGTGATAAGACAGTTGCAGAAAAGATTCAACTGCTTTTTAGATTTCGGATTCCTTATTATGTTGGACCATTGAATACTTCAAATGGTGAAAATAGTTGGATGGTTCGTAAGGAAAAAGGAGCAATTCGCCCGTGGAATTTTGAAAACCTAGTTGATGAAGATCAATCTGCTAAAAATTTTATCAATCGAATGACAAATCAATGTACATATCTTCCAGACGAAACAGTGTTGCCTAAGTGTTCACTGCTTTATTCAGAGTATATGGTATTAAATGAATTAAACAATGTAAAAATCAAAGGGGAAAAGCTGTCAGTTGAATTAAAACAAAAAATATATAGAGATTTATTCCAAAGATATAAACAGGTGACAGGAAAACGACTTCTAGAATATTTAAATTCCTATGGTTATGATTTGAAAAAAGAGGATTTATCTGGATTCGATGGAAATTTTAAGACTTCGCTTACGTCTTACTTAGATTTAAGAGAAAAAGTTTTCGGAGATGACATCGAGAAGGCATCTGTTAAAAGAATGGCAGAAAATATTATTCTATGGATTACGCTCTATGGTGATGAACAACGTATGTTAAAACGGGTAATTACGACTAATTATGGTAAAGAATTAACCGAAAAACAAATAATAATGCTTTCACGTTTAAAGTATAATGGCTGGGGCAGATTATCTCGACGTTTTTTGACAGAATTAGTTGGAGTAGATAAGGAAACTGGAGAATGTATGACAATTATTCAGGGTTTGAGAAATACTCAGAATAACCTTATGCAGTTGTTAAGTCAGAAATATACATTTATAGAGGAAATAGAAGCAAGCAATGCCGGTTATCATATCAGGAATGAGATTAGTTATGATTCATTGGTACGAGATGTTGTGGCTTCGCCTGCGATTAAACGTTCTGTTTGGCAAACGGTACAGATTGTTGAGGAAATAAAAAAGGTTATGGGAAATGTACCAAAAAAAATCTTTGTGGAAATGGCGAGAGGAGAAGAAGAAAAGGTTCGAACTACGTCAAGAAAAGACAACTTACTTGAATTATATAAGGTAATTGATAATGAAAATAAAACACAATGGTGTAAGGAGTTATCTGAAAAAACGGAAGGAGATTTCAAAAGTATTAAATTGTTTTTA
Source organism: uncultured Lachnospiraceae bacterium (assembly GCA_947589055.1). GTDB lineage: Bacteria > Bacillota > Clostridia > Lachnospirales > Lachnospiraceae > CAG-632. The sequence goes on from CANPZL010000013.1 coordinate 7,824, forward strand.
TACTATACACAGATGGGTATGTGTATGTATTCCGGTGAGAAAATAGATTTGTCCCAGCTAAATGATGCTACTATTTGGGATAGGGATCATATATATCCGCAGTCAAAAACTAAGGATGATAGTTTGGATAATTTGGTTTTGGTTAAGAAAACGATCAATTCAAAAAAAGGGAATGGTATGATCTCGCCTGAAATACAAAGTCGAATGGAAAGTACTTGGCGGTATCTAAGGAAACGAGGATTGATTTCAGAAAAGAAATATAATCGGTTGATGCGTAAAAATCCATTAGAGGCTGAAGAATTGGCAGGTTTTATCAATCGGCAGCTTGTAGAAACACGACAGTCTTCTAAAGTGATTGCAACATTGCTTAAACGGGTATATGAAAATACAGAAATTGTTTATGTAAAAGCGAATGCTGTTTCAGATTATAGAAAGGATTGCGGCTTTGTTAAAGTGCGGGAAATGAATGATTATCATCATGCAAAAGACGCATATTTAAATATTGTTGTAGGTAATGTATATAATACAAAATTTACTAATAATCCATTACGGTGGTTAAAAGAAAATCCCAATGCAGATTATAGTTTAAATTGTATGTTTCATTATGATCTGAAAGATAACGGTGGAAATCAGGTTTGGAAACAGGGAAAGGAAGGAACGCAGCAACTGATAAATTCTACAATGAAACGAAATGATATTTTATTTACTCGGTATGCATATTGTAATAAAGGTGGTTTTTTCAATCAAACGATTGAAGCTGCACCGAAGGATCAGGAAAAAGCTAAGGCATTAGTACCTTTAAAACAGGGAATGGAAACATGGAAATATGGCGGCTATACGTCTATTACTCCTTCTCATTTCATGTTGGTAGAATCTAAGGATAAAAAAGGAAGACTGATTCGTACTATCGAAACAGTGCCATTATACCGCTTAAAAGAGTTTGAGCAGAAACCGGAATTGTTAATACAGTATTGTGAAGAATTTTATGGCTTAAACGAACCAAGAATCATTATTCCTTGTATTAAGAAAAATGCGAGATTAGTAGTAAATGGATTCCCTATGCATTTGAAAGGGAGTACAGGAATTAAGTTGATTTTACAAGGTTCGGTGCAATTAGTATTAGCTAATAAATATGTTGAGTATCTTAAAAAAATTGAAAAGTATTTAGCTGCCAATGCACAAAGGAGGGAAAAGAAACTATTAGAAATCAATTCTTTTGATAAAATCTCTAAGGATGAGAATTATGAGTTGTATAATTTATTTATAGCTAAATTGGAAGATTCAATATATAAAAATCGACCAGCAAACTTAGCAAAAAAGCTTATTGAAAAAAGGGATAAATTTGAAAAGATTTCTATAGAAGAACAATGTATTGTTTTAGGAGAAATTTTGCATTTATTCCAATGTAAGCCTGTAACGGCAGATTTGACTCTGATAGGAGAGGCAAAAAATGCAGGTAAGGTACAAATTACAAAAAGAATTAGTGGCTATAATAGCATAGAATTAATAAATCAATCTCCAACTGGTTTATATGAACAGGTAATTGACCTGTTGAATGTATGAGCTGGCGTGTTGTAGTGATTTCTAATAGCGCAAAGTTGGATTATAAGCTGGATTATATGGTAGTGAGGCAAAATGATATTACGAAGATTCACTTAAGTGAAATTTCTGTTTTACTAATTGAAACAACAGCAGTTTCTTTGACTGTCTCATTACTGAATGAATTAACAAAAAGAAAAATCAAAGTAATCTTTTGCGATGAAAAGAGAAATCCATCATCTGAATTAGTTTCATATTATGGGAGTCATGATACCAGTGCAAAGTTGAAAAAACAGATCGAATGGTCGAGAGATATTAAAACCATGATTTGGACAGAGATTGTTACGGAAAAAATTCGTAAGCAGAGAGATCTATTAAGGGAATTAAAGAAAGAAGAATATAAGCTACTTGACGAATATATTCTTCAGATTGAATTAGGTGATATTACAAATAGAGAGGGATATGCAGCAAAGGTATATTTTAATTCGTTATTCGGTCTTAAATTTACCAGAACGGCTGATATTCCAATTAATGCTGCATTAAATTATGGATATAGTATTTTGCTTTCTGTATTTAATCGTGAAATAGTAGCAAATGGGTATTTGACGCAACTGGCTTTTTTTCATGATAATATGTTTAATCCATTTAATCTGGGATCGGATTTAATGGAACCATTTCGAATATTAGTTGATAAATTAGTGTATATTATGGAACCTGAAAAATTTGAGCATGATGAGAAGATGCATATACTTGATTTGCTTAATCATGAGGTGATTATCGACGGAAAAAGAAATTATGTAAACAATGCAGTAAAAATTTATTGCCGAAGTGTTTTTGATGCCGTGAATGAACAGGATGTGTCTTTGATTAGGTTTTACCAATGAGTTATCGATATATGAGAGTAATAGTGTTTTTTGATTTGCCAACATTGACTTTGCAGGATAAAAGAGAATACTCAAAATTTAGAAAATATCTAGTTAAAAGTGGGTTTATTATGCTTCAGGAATCTGTATATTGTAAGCTGGCGTTAAATTCTACAGTTTCTGATGCAATTATGCAGGGAATACGAAACAATAAACCGCTTAATGGAATTGTTCAAATGTTGGTATTGACAGAAAAACAATTTTCAAAAATGGAAATGATAACAGGTGATTACAAATCGAATGTGTTAGATACATCTGAAAGGCTGGTGATATTATAAGGTTATTACATAAAAATTATCCACTTATAATTGAATTAGAGGAAAACAGTAATGGAATATTAGTAATTGAAAATCAGGAATGCTTTCGTGATTTTATCCACAATATCTTATTAGGAATTGATGGCGAGGAATGTGAACTAGTGGTTGCTGAAGATGATGAAGTATTGAATTTAAAAGAAACATTATGTTGTATTATTGACCCATTTTCACTATCGGTTAATGAAAAAAGATTATTAAATCGTTTGTATGATTATATGAAAAACGAAATTCAATCATCAGAGTTTCTGGTTGAAAATAATAAGGTGTATTCTATTATTGAACAATTTGCAATACATCTTATACAAGCTGTTGATTGGAATCTGGATTATACAAATAAAACAGATGTGGTAAGTTTATTAAAGTTTATGGACATTCATTTTGCTGAGCATTTTGAATCACTTATAGAAAAGATAATAGAGTATGTAAGAATTGTTAATGAACTGTTACACGTCAAATGTTTCATTTTTGTAAATATTTTATCTTATCTAAATGAAATGGAAATGAATGAATTATTTAAATTTTGCCATTATCAAAAAATATATATTTTATTGATTGAAAATAGGCAACCTATAAATGTTCAAAGTTTTAAACCAGCAATGATTATTGATGAAGATTGTTGTATAATTGATATTAGTGTATAATAATTAAAGCACCATATAGAATTACAGTGTTGTAGTGGCATAATACTCGCCCTGTTATTATAATTTGAGGTTTGAGAGTAGTGTAATTTTGTATGGTAGTAAAACCCTCCTTTCCTTGGTTTTGCGTACTTATCAGTTTGAGAGTAGTGTAATTTTGTATGGTAGTAAAACCACCAGCCATCAGCTTATTTCCATTGACTCGTTTGAGAGTAGTGTAATTTTGTATGGTAGTAAAACTCTGTAAAGTTCACCACTTTCAAGAACTACGTTTGAGAGTAGTGTAATTTTGTATGGTAGTAAAACTCTACTGTGGTCCAAGCGGGTACCTGTTCAGTTTGAGAGTAGTGTAATTTTGTATGGTAGTAAAACAATGCGGCAATGCAGTGCTTAAACCGGGCTGTTTGAGAGTAGTGTAATTTTGTATGGTAGTAAAACTGCACCCAAATCCCGTAGTGCCATAGCCTGGTTTGAGAGTAGTGTAATTTTGTATGGTAGTAAAACGAAGCAAGGCTTTAGGACTGGAAGAGATCAGTTTGAGAGTAGTGTAATTTTGTATGGTAGTAAAACTTTTCGCTTGCAGGGATTGAAATGCATTCCGTTTGAGAGTAGTGTAATTTTGTATGGTAGTAAAACGTTTCACAGCTGAAAGCGTTTTACAACACCGTTTGAGAGTAGTGTAATTTTGTATGGTAGTAAAACCAACCAAACCAAAAATATATAGCCACGTCAGTTTGAGAGTAGTGTAATTTTGTATGGTAGTAAAACTAAGTAATAACGACAATGGCTATCACCGTTCGTTTGAGAGTAGTGTAATTTTGTATGGTAGTAAAACTGCGAGATTATGATAATAACTATCAGACTAGTTTGAGAGTAGTGTAATTTTGTATGGTAGTAAAACTTGGTAACAACAGGAGGAGGGAAAGTCGCAGTTTGAGAGTAGTGTAATTTTGTATGGTAGTAAAACCGATCACGTTCCGGCTTTGCATAGAACCGTGTTTGAGAGTAGTGTAATTTTGTATGGTAGTAAAACTCTATAGCGCCTACGATCTGAATAACCTGCGTTTGAGAGTAGTGTAATTTTGTATGGTAGTAAAACTTCAATAGCCATCGAATCATTTCGCCATGTGTTTGAGAGTAGTGTAATTTTGTATGGTAGTAAAACAACGAAAAGTTTCTTGCATATGCAACTGCTGTTTGAGAGTAGTGTAATTTTGTATGGTAGTAAAACACAACTTCTGCAAGGAAGAATTGTTTGGTCGTTTGAGAGTAGTGTAATTTTGTATGGTAGTAAAACGAACAATGCCAGTAATCCTTGTCCTATTTTGTTTGAGAGTAGTGTAATTTTGTATGGTAGTAAAACAGCACAATCAAAACAAACAATGCAGCCAGTGTTTGAGAGTAGTGTAATTTTGTATGGTAGTAAAACTGCGTTTCCGAACGGAAGAATGCCCGATCGGTTTGAGAGTAGTGTAATTTTGTATGGTAGTAAAACGTACCGGCTTTCCGTCTTTTAGCTCAAAGAGTTTGAGAGTAGTGTAATTTTGTATGGTAGTAAAACATTAAGGCAGTATATGTTATGTGCTTTTGGGGTTTGAGAGTAGTGTAATTTTGTATGGTAGTAAAACTGACCTTCTTCATAAGGTTCTCCGTAATTGGTTTGAGAGTAGTGTAATTTTGTATGGTAGTAAAACTCATATACTATCTTACTCACAACAAAAATAGTTTGAGAGTAGTGTAATTTTGTATGGTAGTAAAACCAGTTGACGAGTAAAGCGTATGGGAATATGGTTTGAGAGTAGTGTAATTTTGTATGGTAGTAAAACGGCCGATTTCTTTTGCACGTTTCAGTGTTTGTTTGAGAGTAGTGTAATTTTGTATGGTAGTAAAACGCTATCATATTCATATATACAAAACGCAACGTTTGAGAGTAGTGTAATTTTGTATGGTAGTAAAACTGATAATGGCGATTTAACACGCCTAACACCGTTTGAGAGTAGTGTAATTTTGTATGGTAGTAAAACTACCGCCTTCTGCAAGTCCGCCATTGTTGCGTTTGAGAGTAGTGTAATTTTGTATGGTAGTAAAACATCTCTACTCCAATTCAAATAATCAGGTAAGTTTGAGAGTAGTGTAATTTTGTATGGTAGTAAAACTCAAAGGCGTTAATGATTCTAAAACCTGCGGTTTGAGAGTAGTGTAATTTTGTATGGTAGTAAAACTGCCGGGTGTACGCCGGTACGCATTATTAAGTTTGAGAGTAGTGTAATTTTGTATGGTAGTAAAACTTAAAAAGACTATTCTTCTTATCGCTAGGAGTTTGAGAGTAGTGTAATTTTGTATGGTAGTAAAACTATAGAAGGTTGTTCCGCACAATGGTGTGCGTTTGAGAGTAGTGTAATTTTGTATGGTAGTAAAACACCTTCCAGTTCATAGCCCCCATAATACATATTTGAGAGTAGTGTGATTTTGCATGGTAGTAAAACTAGGTGATGAATGATATGAATAGTATGGAAAAATTAAAATATGAAATATTGCATAATAAATATAAAACGGCTGAAGAATGGTTTGATTTAAAAAGGAGAATTGTGGAATTTATGAAGTCAGATGCCCCCAAACAGGAAAAAAAAGAGTTAAGTCAATATACTGAGATGGTTGAAATGATGTGTTCGGGATTTGAATATTTTAAAATAACAAGGATATAGGGTAGTTTGAGAGTAGTGTAATTTGTATAGTAGTAAAACCTGTATCATGGGTAATGAATGAGTCGGTTAAAATTTATTCTCAAAGTATTGTTGATGACTCCATCAAAGTCATTTCAGGATCAAACAAAGGACATGATATTTCGAGTTTTAACCGGGAAGAAATGGAAGTTTTATATTTGAGAAACGCAATTTTAATGCTTTTGATAAATAACATGTTGTAAGAAAAGACTCTTATATCATTCTGGATGAGGAATAAAGCATGGAAGACAGCGAATATTGGTTTAGAAAAAGAATGGAAGATATACCGAAGCCGATTCCACTTGGCAAGTCTAATCTTTCGGAAGAAGATTTGAAAAGAGGAAGGGAAGAAGGGAATCGATTACTGAAAAAATATGGAATAATAAAGGATGATAAACCACCGGTTTAGGCGGTTGATTCCTATAGCAGTACAGGAAGGACAGAACAAGAATGCAAGAGCATTTAATCTACGACATTCTGGCAATAAATGAAGAATCATAAAAAATAAACATAGCAGTATTTGTATACAATCAGCAAAAAACAATAAATTCAACACAAAATTCTAAAATTTAGGCGATTTATGAACAAAAATAGAAGGAAACAGCGAGATTTGTCTAACTGTTAGGGGTATACTTTTTTCTCATTTTGAATAAGTATTATAGTACACGATACGATTTAATTTACGGAACTTGGGAGTGAAAGACGTAAAGGAAGGAGAAAAAAGTATGACAGAGAAATTATTAAGTAACAATCAGGCAGTTGTGGCAGGGGAAATCGTTTCAGGCTTTACCTTTAGTCATGAGGTGTTTGGAGAAGGATTCTATATGGTGGATGTGTTGGTAAGCCGGTTAAGTGATACCTACGATACGATTCCCCTTATGGTTTCAGACAGGATTATTGATGTAGACGAGGATTGTATAGGGCGCAAGGTAGAGGCAAAGGGGCAGTTTCGTTCCTATAACAAGCATGAGGAAACGAAAAACCGTTTGATCCTTTCCCTGTTTGTCCGGGAAATTGAATTTATAGATGATGAGTACATAAGTAAGCCGAATCATATTTATCTGGACGGATATATCTGTAAGCCGCCGGTTTATCGTATGACGCCCTTGGGCAGAGAAATCGCAGATGTATTGCTGGCAGTGAATCGAGCATATGGAAAATCCGATTATATTCCCTGTATCTGCTGGGGAAGAAATGCCAGATTTGCAGGAAAACTGGCAGTGGGTGAGCATGTGGCAATCTGGGGAAGGATCCAGAGCCGTGAGTACCAAAAGAAAATCGGAAACGACAGAGTTGTCAGCAAAACAGCATATGAGGTTTCCGTGAGCAAGATGGAGTGTTTAGAATAAAAAATGTTATCGGTTTTTAAGGAGAAAGGGGAAGGATAAAGAAGCCGTAAAGAAAAAAGTAGATTTTTCAAACCACTTGTGTTAGAATGTAGCACGTGGTATTTAAAATAAACTACGGAGAGAACGTGTCGGCTTATACCGACAATGGGGCAGGGAATGAGTTCGGAGGAGAATATATGAGTAAGGTACAGGTGATTTGCGGTTCAGGGATTGGAAAAACCTCTGCTGCGATAGGCTATGGGATAAAAAAAGCGGGGATAGGAAAGGAAGTAATCATTGTACAATTCTTAAAGGGCAGTGAAAATGGAGATTATAACCTGTTATCCAGATTGGAACCGGAGGTCAAGCTCCTTAGCTTTGAACGTGTAGATAAGCCATACGAGGATTTAACGGTAGAGCAGAAAAACGATGAAAAAGCAAATATCATGAATGGTTTTCACTACGCAAGAAAGGTAATACAGACGAACGAATGTGATATTCTTGTATTAGATGAAAGTCTGGGACTGGTAGACAGTGGAATTATTGAGGTTGGACAGATCATGGAACTGTTGGAACTGGCAAAGGACAGTGAACTGGAGATTATCCTAACCGGCAGAATTCTCCCGGAAGAGATATTAGAGGTGGCAGATACCGTAACCAGAATCGAAGCGGTAAAGTAACGCCTGTTGAAAAATGCCTTTTTTCGATTAGATAGTTGACACTGGAAAGCAGGAGTGATACGATAGGTTCAACGAAATAAAGTGAAGTAGAGGTGCATGAATTATGAGTAGGCTTCCGGACGCAATAAGGGGCGGGAGAAGGAAGTCAAAAGGAAGGATTGCCGAAGGACTTATTCCCTTATGGATAAGATTCTGGTTATGCAGTGAATAACTGTATGACTGTCATCGTAAGATGGAGGGCTACTGACATGCTACAGTGTATTAGGTCGACTTCCATGTCGACCTTTTTTGATCTTATAGGAAAATCCCGATAAGATACTTGGAAGCAGAAACGGACAGAGCAAATAGCACTTCACGGATTCGAATCATGATATGTTGGATAACAAGGAGGAAATGAAAATGGCGATTTTTGAAGGAGCAGGCGTTGCATTAGTTACCCCCTTTCAGGAGGACGGTTCTGTTGATTATGCAAAATTAAAAGAATTGGTAGAATACCAGATCGCACATGGTACGGATGCGATCATTATCTGTGGCACTACCGGGGAAGCGTCTACATTGACGCATGAGGAGCATTTGGAATGTATCAGAAAATGTATTGAATATGTAGACGGACGGATACCGGTAATCGCAGGTACAGGATCCAACTGTACAGATACGGCTGTTTACCTGTCTACGGAGGCTGAAAAATACGGTGCGGACGCATTGCTGATCGTAACTCCGTATTATAACAAGGCCACCCAGAAAGGACTGATCGCACACTATACAGCCATTGCAAATGCGGTATCCCTTCCGATCATCATGTATAACGTACCTGGGCGGACCGGTTGTAATATCCAGCCGGAAACAGCAGTGGAATTGGCAAGAAATGTAAAGAACATCGTTGCGATTAAGGAAGCCAGCGGTAATATTTCGCAGGTTGTAAAGCTGATGAGTCTTGCACAGGGATGTATTGATTTGTATTCAGGAAATGACGATCAGATCATACCGATCCTTTCTTTAGGCGGAAAGGGTGTGATTTCCGTTACTTCGAACGTAATCCCGGAGGATACCCATCTTCTGGTACGGAAGTATTTAGACGGTGATACAAAAGGAGCTTTGGAATTACAGCTAAAGGCAATCAACTTATGTAATGCACTGTTTTGTGAAGTGAATCCGATTCCGGTTAAAAAGGCAGTAGAATTGATGGGATTATGCGGCGGAACGGTAAGAATGCCCATGACGGAAATGGAACCGCAAAACGTAGAGCGGTTGCAGAAGGCAATGAAAGAATATGGAATCTTATAAAATCAAGATTGATAAAAAGGATATTAAAAACTAGGAAAGGAAAATGGTTCAATTATCCGGATCGGATAATCGGGTTAGGCGAAACAATATGATACGAATAATCATGCATGGCTGTAATGGAAAAATGGGACAGGTGATTTCTGGGATCGTGGAACAGGACGAGCAGGTAGAAATCGTTGCCGGAATTGATGTGAATACGGAAACAAAGAATTCCTATCCTGTGTTTGCCAATATAAAGGATTGTAAAGCAGAGGCAGATGTGATCATTGATTTTTCAACTGCAAAGGCTATTGACGGATTATTGGATTATGCAGTAGAAAGAAAGCTGCCGGTAGTTCTTTGTACTACAGGCTTATCTGAAGAACAACTGGAAAATGTAAAACAGACAGGAACGCAGGTGGCCATCTTAAAGTCTGCAAATATGTCATTAGGCATCAATACGATCATGAAGCTGTTAAAGGAAGCGGCAGTCGTTTTTGCACCAGCCGGTTATGATGTAGAGATAGTGGAACGACATCATAATCAAAAACTGGACGCACCGTCAGGAACTGCTCTTGCATTGGCGGATTCCATTAACGATGCTATGGATCATCAATATGAATATATTTATAACAGGAGTGACCGGAGGCAAAAACGGGAGAAAAAGGAACTGGGAATATCGGCAGTTCGAGGCGGAACGATTGTTGGAGAACATGAGGTGATCTTTGCCGGAACCGATGAAGTGATCGAAATTAAGCATACCGCATATAGTAAAGCGGTTTTTGCAAAAGGAGCTGTAGAGGCGGCAAAATTCTTGGCAGGAAAGCCTGCCGGTCTATATGATATGCAGGCTGTGATCGGATAACGTAAAAGATTTCTGCATAATTTTTGTTAATTTATCTGGAAAAATAACCCTATCTGTCGGTTGCAGATAGGGTTATTTTGTATTAAAATATTAGATTATATAGAAACGGATATTTGTATATGAGATATGAAATATTAAATGTATGAAAAACGAATGGAAATAGGAAACGGATCAGGGCAGCAGGAGAGGAGTAGATATGAAGGACGGATATTTAAAGGTTGCATCGGCTACCCCTAAGATTCAGGTGGCGGATTGTAAGTATAATAAAGGACAGATACTGACAGAGATTCATAAGGCAGTAGAACAGAATGTAAGGCTGTTGGTATTGCCGGAGCTTTGCATTACCGGTTATACCTGTGGAGATTTATTTTTACAGGATACCTTATTGGAAGGAGCAAAAGATGCTCTCATGTGGCTGGTTCAACAGACAAAGGAGCTGCCTGTCTATGTAATGGCAGGGCTTCCTTTGTCTGTGGACTGTAAACTATATAATACTGCCGCATTTTTTGGAAGAGGAAAATTACTGGGTATGATACCCAAAACCTTTATGCCGAATTATTCAGAATTCTATGAGGTACGTCATTTTGCAAAGGGGCCGGAAACGGTTTCCATGCTTATGATGGAAGGGCAGCAGGTGCCATTTGGAAGCAGGCTGTTGTTTCAGTGCAGACAGATGCCGGAATTGGTGATAGGCTGTGAGATCTGTGAAGACTTGTGGGTGCCGGAGCCACCCTCCGGAAGTCATGCACGAGCGGGCGCTACTGTGATTTGCAATCCTTCCGCCAGTGTGGAAATAACAGCAAAAGAGGGGTATCGGCGGCAGTTAGTTTCCTCTCAGTCTGCAAGAACGGTAAGTGCATATATATATGCAGATGCAGGAGAAGGGGAATCGACTACAGATGTAGTATTCAGCGGACATAATATCATTTGTGAAAACGGAACTATATTGACGGAGAGCAGGCGTTTTACCAACGAGATGGCAGTAACGGAGATTGATTTGAAAAAATTGTCAGTGGAGCGAAGGCGAATGAATACCTATGAAACAACCGGCAGAGAAGGATATACGGTCGTTGCCTTTGATTTAGAGGAGGAGAAAACGGAGCTTTCACGTGAATTTTCTCCAACTCCGTTTATTCCGAAGGACGAGGCACAAAGGACGGAACGCTGCGAGGAAATCTTTTATTTGCAGGCAATGGGACTGAAAAAGCGTCTGCTGCATACCCATTGTGATACGGCGGTTATTGGTCTATCCGGCGGGCTGGATTCCACATTGGCTCTTCTAGTAACCGTAAGAGCCTTTGACATGGCAGGTTTGGATCGAAAAGGGATTCTGGGAATTACTATGCCGGGCTTTGGTACTACAGACCGAACCTATCAGAATGCATTAAAGATGGCTAAGACACTGGGAGTTTCCTTAAAAGAAATCAGTATTGTAAAAGCGGTGGAACAGCATTTCCAAGACATTGAACAAGATAAAACGCTCCATGATGTTACCTATGAAAACAGTCAGGCGAGGGAGCGGACTCAGATCTTGATGGATATGGCAAATAAGTGGAATGGGTTGGTGATCGGCACTGGAGATTTATCAGAAATGGCGTTGGGGTTTTCAACCTATAACGGTGATCATATGTCAATGTATGCGGTGAATGTGTCCATACCGAAAACACTGGTACGCCACCTGGTTCGCTATGTAGCGGATACCGCAGAGGAACAGGAACTAAAAGCAGTACTCAGTGATGTTTTAGATACTCCGGTCAGCCCGGAACTGCTTCCAGCGGAAAACGGAGAGATCACGCAGAAAACGGAGGAAGTGGTGGGACCTTATGAATTGCATGACTTTTTCCTTTATTATATGATGCGGTTTGGATTTTCTCCAACTAAAATCTATCGGATAGCGGTACAGGCTTTTGATACCGTTTATGAGAAATCCGTTATATTAAAATGGTTAAAGAAGTTTTATTGGCGGTTTTTCAGTCAACAATTTAAACGCTCCTGTGTTCCGGACGGTCCGAAGGTAGGTACGGTAGCCTTATCGCCAAGAGGGGACTGGAGAATGCCAAGTGATGCCAGTGTATCGCTATGGCTGGAGGAATTGGATACTTTGGAATAAAACAGATAGATAATAAGACAGAAGGTGTAAAAATGAGTGATTATACGATCATAACAGATTCGGCAACGGATATGCCAAAAGAAGTCATACAAAAATATCGGCTTCGTGTGATTCCAACCCCTGTAGTAATTGAGGGAAAGGATTATTTTGATGGGGCAACCATCTTTCCAAAGGAGTTTTATCAGAAACAAAGAGACAATGCGGAGATTTCAACTTATCATATCAATACTTATATGTTTAAGGAAAACTTCCGCCCGTATGCTGAGCGGGGAGAAACCGTAATCTATGTATGCTTTTCTACAGGACTTGCGGCTACTTATAGTGCTGCTAACGTGGCAAAGGAGGAGCTGCTGAAGGAATATCCGGACTGGGATATGACGATTGTAGATTCCAGATGTGCTTCTCTGGGATTTGGACTGCTGGTATATTATGCTTTGCTGATGCAAGAGCATGGGGCAGACAAAGATACGGTAGTAGAGGCTTTAGAATATCACCGGGAACATATCCGGCATTTATTTACGGTACAGACGCTGGAATATCTGTATAAAGGCGGACGGTTAAGCCGGACCAGTATGGTGGTAGGCGGTGTATTGGACATAAAGCCGATTATCCAAATGGATGAAAAAGGCTCCTTGAAGGCGGTAGAAAAAGTACGGGGGAGAAACAAGTCCTTAAAGCGTATGGTGGAAATGATCGGAGAACAGTGTAAAAATCCGGGAGAACAGTTATTTGGTATCTGTCACGGTGATGATTATGAAACGATGAAACAGACAGAAGCGATGATTACGGAGGCCTATGGAACGGAGAAGTTTATGGAAAACTTTGTAGGCTGTGCGATCGGGGCCCATACCGGCGCCGGAATTATCGGTATCGTGTTTCTGGACGAAGAGTCAAGGTTTAAAAAATGGTTGTAAGAAATTGTTAAGAAAATATATCGTTTTATACTATATCTTGTATCTTGCATCTGTGGTATACTACCAGATAAAGGGTGAAGGACAAAAAGATAAGGAGGGACGAGGTTGGAAAAGCAGAATGTTGTTGTAGAGGTGGAAGACCTGTACAAAATATATAAAGTGGGAACGAATAAGGTTCGGGCCTTGAACGGTGTGTCCTTTCAGGTATATGAAGGGGAATTCTGTGCCATCGTTGGTACATCCGGTTCCGGAAAATCTACCCTGCTGAATATGCTGGCAGGTCTGGAACATCCGACAAAAGGACAGATCGCCATTCGTGGACAACATATCGAAACCATGAATGAAAAACAACTGGTAACATTCCGAAGAGAGCATGTAGGATTTATCTTTCAATCTTTTAATCTGATGGGAACCATGACCACAATTGAGAATGTGGCGCTGCCCCTGACCTTTCGTGGTATGCCTAAGAAGGAACGTTTGAAACGGGCGGAACGGATGGTAAAGCTGGTAGGGCTGGAAAAGCATAAAAAGCATAAGCCAAATCAAATGTCAGGCGGACAGCAGCAAAGAGTAGGTATGGCACGGGCATTGGTCTTAAATCCGGATATTGTGTTTGCGGATGAGCCTACCGGTAATCTGGATTCTGTTACCTCGGCGGAGATGATGAATCTGATGCGGAATGTAGTAAATAAGCACCATAAAACGCTGGTTATGGTAACCCATGATAATCAACTGGCGTCTTATGCGGATCGGATCATACATATCAAAGACGGGAAAATATTAAGGATCGAGGATAATAAAGATAAAAGGAAGGAAGCTTCGGCAGTAAGCGAGGAGGATTAGGAAAATGAAACAGATATACAAGAAGTTAGGAAAACAGATCGGCATGCTCGCTATGAGTGCATTATTAACGGTTCCTATGCTGGGATTTACAACACCGGCGGACAGGGCGGTCGTACATAATACACAAGCAGGTACGGAAGAAACGAAAGAACCGGAACCGGCAGCATCCAGTCGGGATTCCGATATTATTTTAACCGGAGTAAATGCTCCGGCGGCAAAGTATGGTGAAAATGCAACGGTAGGCTTTGTTGCTAGAGTAAAAGGCAATGGTTATATCAAAAGCATCGCTCCGGTGATTTCAGATGAATTTCCTTTTGAAACAAACGATGCAGCTTATATGATAGTGGAAGGAGATTCCACGACGAAGGAATTAAAGGCAAATTATAACTTTGTTGTCAGAAGTGATGTAGCAACCGGCTATCAGGCAGTGGAATTCCAGATTGAGTATAATAAGGACGGAGTGGATTATAGCCTGATAAAAACAGTCAATGTAAAGCTGGAAGGAGCGCCTGCACCGACAGAAGCGACAGAAGCGCCTGCGACGGAGGCAGCGGCAGTGTCTACGCCGAGAATTATCGTGACAGGTTATGATACAGATGTGGATAAGGTATTAGCAGGTGAGAATTTTGTGCTGACCCTGCATTTGAAAAATACATCCGCCAGAACAGCGGTTTCCAACATGAAAGTAAGCGTCGGTGCCGCAGAAGGAGAATTTCTTCCGGTTTCCGGTTCCAGTACACAGTTTATATCCAGTCTGGGTTCCGGACAGTCGGTTGATATTACGTTGGAAATGTCCCCGCTTTCTACTTTGGAGCCAAAGCCTTATGTGCTGGCAGTGACCTGTAATTACGAAGACGGAGAGGCGAATCCGTTTGAATCGGTGGAGAATATTTCAATCCCGGTTTATCAGGAAGCCAGAATAAAAATAACCGAAGTATCGGTCATGCCGGAAATGCTTACTGTGAATAATCAGGGAAGCGTCAGTTTCAGTGTAAATAACTTGGGAAAAAGTACCTTAAGCAATGTACAGGCGCATATCAAAGGAGATACGATTGAAAGTGAGGAAACTTTTATCGGTAATATTGCGGCGGGGGCTACCGGATATGCAGATGTGATGGTTACCGGTATTCAGCCGACCCAAGACGATGGTATGGTTAAATTAGTCATTACCTATGAGGATTCCTCCGGGGAAGAAATCACTTATGAGGAAGAAGTTTCCGTGTTTGTTACAGAAGAAACCTTTGACGACAGTTTCTTTTCAGAGGAAGAACCGGTCGAGGATCAAGGAATGCCTTTGTGGAAGATCTTGTTGATCGTAGCCGGGATCGGCTTGGGTATAGTGGCGGTTGTGGTAGTTGTGATCGTGATCGTGGTAAAAAAGAAGAAACGGAAAGCAATGGAAGAAGCAGAAGCCTTAGAGGACGAGATAGATGATGAATTGTTATCGGATATAGATAAGGAGACAAAGGAATGAGATTTTCTGACATCATTGCAATGAGTGCAGGAAATTTATGGAAACGGAAAGTCAGAACGATATTGACGGTACTGGGCGTCATGATAGGAACTGCATCCATTGTGGTCATGCTTTCATTGGGGATTGGTTTGAAAAGCGCTATGTTGGGCGAGATACAGTCACAGGGAAGTATGACGGATATACAAGTATATAATTATAATATTTATGGCAGCGGTGATGCTAAGCAGATGACCGACGAAACAATGGAAGAGTTTTTGGCAATCGAGCATGTGAAGTCGGCAACTCCTTTACTGACCACATGGATTACGATGGAGCAGGGAAAGTGGCGTACAGATCAGCAGCTTATAGGAGCGCCCCAGGAATACTTACAACAGATTCCTTTGGCTGAAGGCAGCAGTTATCCCGCTACAGGTACAAACAAACTGGAGCTGTTAGTTGGAAACGGAGTTATTTGTGACTTTTATAATCCATCAAATTATGAGTATCCTTATTACGACAATGGTGAATTGGCAGATGTGGATTTCATCAATCGCACGGTGTTTACAAAGTTTGAATCCGTATATACAACAGATGCAGAGGGAAATTACATTGAGCAGCCGTCCAGGAGAAATATTTTTCCTGTGGTAGGTATGGTAGAAGGCGGCGTGGAGGATTATAATACATATTGCTGGAATGTATATACAGATTTAGACGCTTTGAAAAAATATTTACAGGATACATATCGGGGTAAAGCAATCCCCGGACAGCCGACTGACCGAAATGGGAATCCGTATCGTTATTTCTGCTATGAAAATGCGATCGTATCCGTAGATGATATGGAAAACGTAGAAGCAGTTCAGGCGGCTATATCCGAAATGGGATTTGAGGCCACCAGTGAGATGGAATGGATTCAGTCTGCACAGCAGGAAATGCTGATCGTAGAGGCGGTTTTGGGCGGTATCGGTGCGATTTCATTGTTTGTAGCGGCAATTGGAATCGCCAATACCATGATGATGTCCATTTATGAAAGGACGAAAGAAATCGGCGTTATGAAGGTATTGGGCTGTAGTCTTGGGAATATTCGCACCATGTTTTTGACGGAAGCGGCGTTTATCGGTTTTATTGGCGGTATTATTGGACTAATTATCAGTTATGTGTTATCCTTTGTTTGTAATCTTGTTTTGCCGGATCTGGTAGGCTATGGAGATGCGAAGATCTCATTGATACCTGTCTGGCTGGTATTGCTGGCAATCCTGTTTTCTACGTTGATTGGAATGCTTGCCGGATTTTTCCCGGCACAGAGGGCAACGAAGCTAAGCCCGCTGGCAGCAATACGAAATGAGTAAAACGGCAAGCACAGGGAGCCTTTTTCATGGAACGCAGCATATTATTCTTTGATATTGATGGAACAATTTTAACGGAAGATGGTACCCGCCGGATACCGGACAGCACCAGAGAAGCCATTGCAGAAGCTGGAAAACGGGGGCATCTTACCTTTATCAATACGGGAAGAGTATACTTAAATATCGAACCTATGATTCGGGAATTAGGTTTTGACGGATATGTGTGCGGCTGTGGAACCAATATTTATTATCATGGAAAGGAATTGTTACGCAATCGAATTTCTAAGGAGCTTTGCCGGGAAACCGTTGAAGTTACAAGGGCATGTAATATGGCGGTGCTTTATGAGGCGGCAGAGCTAAATGGATTTGATTCGGTTGCATGGAATAAGGAACCATTGCGGGATTTAACCGCATGGAAGGAATTGATCGCATATTTTTCTCAAAATGGCAGACCGATGATCGAGGCGGAGGAAACGGATTTTTATTTTGATAAGTTTACCGCTTGGTATCCAATTGAGCAAGATATGCGTCCTTTTCATGCGTTTCTTGCTGGAAGATTTGATTGTATTGATCGGGGGACAGAAGGAAACTATGGTATGTATGAGGTAGTTCCGAGGGGATTTAGTAAGGGAACCGGTATTCAGTTCCTGCTGGATTATTTTAAAATGCCCTATGACAATAGTTATGCCTTTGGGGACAGTACCAATGATTTGCCGATGTTAGAATGTGCCGCCCATAGCGTTGCTATGGGTGGAAGTCCGCAAATTGTAAAAGAAGCAGTGGAATTTGTAACGAAGCCGATTGAGGAAGATGGTCTGGCATATGCCATGCAGCACTATCATTTGATTGAACGGGAATGAATATGAAAAATATCAGTTGGACACAAATAAATATCATACTTGTGATCGCAATTTCCACGGTGGTCCTGCTTTGTATTTTTGGAGGCATTTTCTATCAAACGGATCGGATGCTGGTTCAGATGGATGATGTGATGGAAATGAATGATGCTTGGATCATTGAAACAAACGAGGATTATGATTCCGCAACGGATCTTCCATGCAAGCTGGAAGTGACAAAGGGTGAGCCGATCAGCATCTCCCATTTTCTGCCGGATAAGCTTGGGGCCGATTACGGAATCGCATTCCGTTCCGTTTATAATCAGGTACAGGTAAAGGTCGGAGACAGAATTTTGTACCAGTATGGCGTAGAAGAACGACAGCCCTTTGTCAGTTCTCCGGTTCCAAATTGGAATTTTGTTCCTATCGACAGTCAGTATGCCGGAGAATTGCTTACCATTACGCAGGTTTCAAATTATGGGGCTTATTCTGGTTTGTTTCCCTCGGTTGAGATTGGCAGTCGAAGTGCATTGTTATATAGACAATGGTTACGATATGGATGGGGAATCCTATTATCCGTGGTTTTGCTATGTCTGACGATTGGTCTTGGAATCATTGCTGTTCGGATCCGAAGACAGAGAAAGCTGGATTTACGATTTCGATACTATCTCCTGTTGGAAGGGGCAATGCTGTTATTTAGTATTAGCGGCAGCCCATTACTTTCTATTTATTTGAAGAATGGTTTCCTGTTCTGGCTCATGCATATTCTGCTTCGTATGTTGATTCCGATCTTATATCTGGTTTTCCTGCGTGGATTTGTCCAAAACAAACGTCTGATTCTGGCGGTTGATCTGGGAATTATAGATGCGGGAATTATTTATATTGTAGCAGTTGTGCTTCAACTGATGGGATTGTTAGAGTTCCCATTTACTTATCAAACGCTGGAAGTCATATATGGGTTGAGTTTTCTTGTGATTACAGCCGGAATTACAATAGGTTGGCTGAAGTATAAAAGAAAAGAACTGCGTTCCGTTTCCGTGGCGAATCTGTTTCTTTCGGCGGCCGGTATTGGGAATCTGTTTCTCCGGCCGAATCATTTATACCAGATAGAAAGCACATTCTGGCAGGTTAGTGTTATGCTGTATTTGTTTTTGCTGTTGGGTGCTGTTGTTGAAGTTCTGTTAAAGCAAATGGAAGAACGAATACAGGAAACAGAAGCGGCATATTCCGGTCAGCGTTCAATGGCAGTGTCTATGATGAATCCGAATTTCCTTTTCGCAGCGTTAAACAGCCTTTTGACGATGACAAAAACAAAATCCGGTAATTCGGCAAAATTTGTGTTTGCATTTTCCAAATATCTCCGTTATAATTTAGATTCAGTCCGAGAGGATAGAATCATTCCATTTTTGGAGGAATTGGAGCATATATCTGCATATTTGGAAATTCAGCAGCTTCGTATGCCGGAATTAAAGATAACGATTGAAGATAAGATGCATGATTTTCAGGTGCCGGCAAGGAGTATAGAGGCGATTGTGGAAAATGCTGTAAAGCATGGCATTGGCAAAAAGGAGAACCGGGGACAGGTTATCATCCGGAGCTATGAACGACGGGACGCCTATGCGATTCAGATCGTAGACGACGGTATCGGTTTTGATACGGATATGCTCTATCGAAAGAACACACCTACCAGTATGAAGACTGTACGGGAACGGTTGGAGCAGAGTACAGGTGCAGTTTTGGAGGTCAAAAGTAGGCTGGATAAGGGAACGATCGTAACTGTTAAACTGCCCAAGAACAACCGTCAGGAACGTCAATTATCGCAGGATTCGTAAGATGCGAAAGGATTGAAATAGTAATGGAAGAAAAAATCAGCTTTATAGAACAGATTCGGATTGCCTTGAGTAAACCGTTATGGTATAAGACATTATTTCAGCAGCCGTTGGGAAAACATATTCGTTATTTTTTTGCCTTACTCATCTTAATAACCGTCATTCGATTTGTGATCCCTGTAACGGCATATCTTCAAAGTGTTGGCGGTTTGAAAA
Organism: uncultured Lachnospiraceae bacterium; assembly: GCA_947589055.1. GTDB lineage: Bacteria > Bacillota > Clostridia > Lachnospirales > Lachnospiraceae > CAG-632. The sequence continues at coordinate 27,644 of CANPZL010000013.1, forward strand.
GCCTGATCATGGATCAGATTCCGGCCTTTTCATTGGAGAATGGGGTTTTGTCTGTGGATAACAGACTGGATATAGAACAAAATGGCATTCGGTTTGTAATTGATACGGATGTGGAACGCTATACGGTAGAAGATGCCAAGAAGCTTGCAGAGGAAATGGAAACCGAGGTTCCGGTTGTTTATATGTTCAGTCAGTCGAATCTGGTGAGCAACGTGAATGGAGCGGAGCTTCCTTTTTCTTCGTTAGGACCTCTGGTGATCAACAACCAAAGCATATATAATATTGCTCCCATCTATTTGTTGATCTATGGCAGTTTGTTTTTTGTATATCAGATTCTGTCTTATTTATTTGGCGCCTTACTGTTTTCTTTGTTCGGGTATTTGTTAAGCAAGGCATTGAATTTGAATTTAAGATTCGCCCAGATATATGTGATTACCCTGTATGCAAAATCCTTTGAGATCTTATTGGAATCTGTTTTACAGGTGGTAGGCCTTACCTTTTTATATTATATTGGCAGTATCGTAGGAATATTTATTACCTGTAATTATATGACACGGGGAATGACTTCCATGATCTTGAAACTGCCGGAACGAAAATAAGAAATGCTGTAGACGTTATGTCTACGGCGTTTTTTATTTTCGTTGTTATAGATGAAGGAATGAGTCTGAAATAATTCTAGCTAGAGAATCTAAGATAATTTTACCTATCCTTTACAATTAAATGATAATGGATTTGACGTCTCTGCTGTACCATATAGGCATAGTTAAGTAACTATGAATATAAGGACAAAGGAGAATTCAAAATGAAAAAGAAACTTTTGGTATACGCATTTGCCACAGCATTTGCTTTATTTGCACTGGTTGGTTGTTCTCAAAAGCGTAATACAGTATCGACAGATGGTTCCACTTCGATGGAAGAGGTAATAGGTGTGCTTGGGGAGGCATTCATGAATGATAATCCCGGTATCACCTTTACTTATAATCCTACTGGTTCCGGTTCCGGAATCCAAGCAGTACAGGAAGGCCGCTGTGACATTGGTCTTTCCAGCCGTAGTCTGAATGATGAAGAAAAAGCAAGTGGACTGACCGAAACGGTTCTTGCTTATGATGGTATAGCGATTATAGTACATCCGGAGAATCCGGTAACGGATCTGAGTTTGGAACAAATTGCTTCTATCTATAAAGGTGAAATTACAAATTGGAATGAGGTTGGCGGCAATGATGCAGAGATCGTATTGATTGGAAGAGAAGCAGGAAGCGGAACCCGTGACGGTTTTGAATCCATTACTGATACGGAAGATGCTTGCAAATACCGGCAGGAGCTTACTTCAACCGGTGATGTACTGACGACGGTTGCCAGCAATCCGGATGCCATTGGTTATGCCTCTCTTGCTGCTGTAAAGGATACGGTAAAAGCAATTTCGGTTGACGGAATTGTGCCGGATGAAAATACGGTAAAAGACGGTACATATGTGGTACAGCGTCCCTTTATACTGGTTACAAGGACAGATGGAAAATTGTCGGATGCTGCACAGAAATTCTTTGACTTTGCTACTTCAGAGACTGCGGTTTCATACATAAACAGTGCAGGAGTTGTGGCGGCAAACTAAGAGGAAAGTATATTCGGCGGCGATTTTATACCGCCGAATTATCTTGGAAAGGAAATCAGAGATGAAAAATAAAAAACAAGTATTTGAAACGGTGATTCATGGTATATTTCTGATACTTGGCCTTATTACCGTAGGAAGCGTGTTGCTTATTACTGTATATCTTATCATTTCCGGAATTCCGGCAATTCGTGAAATTGGTCTGGTTCATTTTCTGTTCGGTAAGACTTGGGCATCCACAGCGGCGACCCCTTCCTTTGGTATCCTGCCATTTATTTTAACATCCGTATATGGAACCGCTGGAGCGATTTTACTAGGAGTTCCAATAGGATTTCTAACAGCAGTATATCTTGCGAAGCTGGCACCGCCGAAGATGAAAAAAATTGTTTCTGCTGCGGTTAGTCTGTTGGCTGGTATTCCTTCCGTCGTTTATGGACTGGTTGGTATGCTGGTGTTGATTCCCGGAATTCGTGCGTTGTTTCATATTCCCGATGGTGCAAGTCTTTTGGCAGCAATCATAGTATTGGCGATTATGATTTTGCCTTCAATTATCAATGTATCCATTACAGCATTAGAGGCTGTGCCAAAGGAATATGAAGATGCCTCTCTTGCTTTGGGGGCTACACCAATTGAAACGTATTTTAGAGTGTCGGTTCCGGCTGCTAAAAGTGGTATAGCTGCTGCTGTAGTTTTGGGAGTAGGAAGAGCCATTGGAGAAGCGATGGCAGTAATGATGGTAGCTGGTAATGCATCTAATATGCCTTCTCTTTTTCAGAGTGTCCGATTTCTGACGACTGCGGTTGCAAGTGAAATGTCTTATTCCAGCGGACTTCAGCAGCAGGCCCTATTTTCTATCGCCCTTGTTCTGTTTTTGTTTATTATGCTGATCAATGCTATTCTGAATTTCTTTTTAAAACGGAGTAAGGAGGAATAAAGATGGAGAAAAAAAACGGAAAACGAAAAATATATATGGTTATAATGCGGGGATTGATGGGAATTTTGTTTATAATGAGCTACGTATTGGTAAAGGGAATTCCCAATATAACATGGGATCTGCTTTCTACAACACCCAGCTATATTGACGGTAGTATCGGTATCCTTCCGGATATTTTAAATACGATTTATATCATCATTGCTGCTCTTGCGATCGTGATCCCCTTAGGGGCGGGTGCTGCCGTCTATCTGACAGAATATGCTGGAAATAAAAAAATTGTGTCCGTCATTGAATATGCAGCGGAAACCCTTTCCGGAATCCCTTCCATCATTTACGGATTAGTTGGTATGCTGTTTTTCTGTCAGTTTTTGAATATGCAGACCTCTCTCTTAGCCGGTGCCTTGACACTTGTTATCATGAATCTGCCGACGGTTATGCGAACCACACAGGAAAGTTTAAAAACTGTACCCCAGAGCTATCGGGAAGGGGCTTTTGGTTTGGGAGCAGGTAAATGGCGTATGATTCGTACAGTTGTGCTTCCCGGATGTATTGATGGTATTATTACCGGCTGTATTTTATCGGTCGGACGTATTTTGGGAGAATCCGCTGCACTTTTGTTTACAGCAGGGGTTGCACATGCCCTAAACGGATTTTTTGAAGGACTTAATAGTTCGGGGGCTACCTTGACTGTTGCCCTGTATTTTTATGCAAAGGAGCGGGGAGAATTTGGAGTGGCTTTTGCGATTGCCGCTATCCTGATGGTTCTCACATTATTAGTGAATCTGCTTGCCATGCTTGTGGGAGAGAGCTTCAAACGAAGGAGGAATACTTAAAACAATGATTACTGTAAAAGATTTGTGTCTTTGGTATGGAAATACGCAGGCGTTACATCATATCAATATGGATATACCGGAAAAGGCGATTACCGCACTGATCGGTCCTTCCGGCTGTGGAAAATCCACATTCTTAAAAACCTTGAATCGTATGAACGATTTGATACCGGGTATTCGGATTACCGGAGAAGTCTGCTATAACGAGAAAAACATATTTTCTCCGGACGTTGATGTTAATATGCTGCGTAAGGAGATCGGCATGGTATTTCAGAAACCGAATCCTTTTCCTATGAGTATCTATGATAATATTGCTTATGGACCCCGTACACACGGGATAACCAGCCGGGTAAAGCTGGATGATATTGTGGAACGTTCCTTGCGAGATGCGGCAATCTGGGACGAGGTAAAGGATCGGCTTCGCAAGAATGCACTGGGTCTTTCAGGAGGACAACAGCAGCGTTTATGTATTGCACGGGCTTTAGCAGTGAGTCCGGATGTATTGTTGATGGATGAACCGACTAGTGCGTTAGATCCGATTTCTACTTCTAAAATTGAGGAACTCGCCATTTCGCTAAAGGAGAAATATACTATTATTATTGTCACTCATAATATGCAGCAGGCAGTTCGTATTTCAGATAAGGTTGCATTCTTTTTATTGGGTGAAATGATTGAGTATAACGATGCGGAAACGATTTTTTCCATGCCGTCAGATAAACGGACGGAGGATTATATTACAGGGAGGTTTGGATAATGCGTTCAAAATTTGATGAACAGCTCGCCTTATTACATAAGGAGCTGATTACAATGGGTTCACTGTGCGAAAATGCGATCGCCTTGTCAGCAAAAGCGTTGGATGAAGGAAATCTGACCATGTCCGAGGAGGTTTTCGATTTTACCGGTCAGATAAATCAAAAGGAGCGTGACATTGAAGCAATGTGTATGCGACTGCTGTTACAGCAGCAACCGGTAGCAAAAGATCTCCGGGTGATTTCTTCAGCACTGAAAATGGTAACAGATATGGAACGAATCGGCGATAATTCCGGTGATATTGCTGAAATCTTTACAATGGGGCATATCACGCCTGCTCATAATAAATTAAATATCCATGATATGGCACTTGCGACGATTAAAATGGTGAAAGACAGCATTGATGCATTTGTGAAAAACGATTATAAGCTGGCGAAGGAAGTGATCGAGTATGATGATGTGGTTGACAGGCACTTTGACCAAATCAAGTTGCAGTTGATTCGATGTTTGAGTGAGCCGGAGGCGGACGGTGAATTTGCTTTAGATTTATTGATGATTGCAAAGTATTTTGAGCGGATTGGTGATCATGCAGTCAATATTGCGGAGTGGGTAATCTTTTCCATTACCGGAAGTAAAGAGGCATAAGGAGCTATAGGTTAAGGTGGGAATTGTTACACAAACAAAAGTGGATAACGATTATAGTTTATGGTATGATGATAAAACAGTGTTCAGATTTGAAAGCACAATGGGATACAACGATGGGAAAGGGAAGTGGATACATGATTTTTTGTGTAGAGGATGATGATGATATTCGGGAGTTGATGATTTATACTTTAAAATCTGCCGGCTTTGAGGCACAGGGCTTTACCGGAGGAGGTTCGCTGTTTGAAGCATTAAAAACAGAAAAACCACAGCTTATTATGTTAGACATTATGCTTCCCGGTGAGGACGGTATCCAGATTCTGAAAAGACTGCGTAGCAATCCGGCTTTTGCAGATATTTTGATTATTATGGCAACTGCCAAAGGTACGGAATATGACAAAGTGGTCGGTCTGGATCTGGGTGCAGACGATTATCTGGCAAAGCCTTTTGGAATGATGGAAATGGTATCTCGCGTAAAAGCTGCTCTGCGACGTGTAAAACCGAAAGAAGAAACTATGCTCTTTCAAATTGGAAGTCTGACAATGAATAGCAGCGAACATACGGTTTACATTGGAGATAAGCGGATACAGCTAACGTTGAAAGAGTATGAGCTGCTGAAAACTTTCCTAGAAAATCCCGGACTGGTTTTTACACGAGATCAGTTGTTGCAGGCAGTTTGGGGAGTTGAGTATGTTGGAGAAACGAGAACGGTAGACGTCCATGTTAATACGTTACGTACAAAGCTTGAATATTGTGGAGATTATATAAAAACTGTGCGGGGAGTAGGGTATCGACTGGAGGTTGAACAATGACAAAACGGATTTTTCGTTCAATTTGTTTAGTAGCGCTTGTTGTATTTCTTGCTTCGGTAGTATTATTTATGGGTGTGCTGTATGATTATTTTTCAGGCGTTCAGAAAGGGCAGCTTAGTACACAGACCGAACTGGCTGCAAGAGGGGTTGCTGATGAAGGAATTCATTATTTAGAGGGATTGGAAATAAATGCATACCGGATCACTTGGATTGGAACTGACGGTACAGTGCTTTTTGATAGCAGTTCTGACGTCAATGAAATGGAGAATCATTTGGAACGGGAGGAAATTCAACAAGCACTGGAAACCGGGTATGGGGAAAGCTCCCGATATTCCATTACTCTGATGGAACGTGCATTGTATTGTGCAAAACGACTGCCGGATGGTACGGTATTGCGACTTTCTATGTCACAAAATACGCTGCTTACCTTGACACTTGGGATGATGCAGCCCATCTGTATCATAATACTGATTGCTATTGTTCTTTCCTTAGTTCTGGCATCTCGGCTGTCCAAAAGGATAGTAGAACCGTTAAACCGGTTAAATTTGGATGAACCCTTGAATAATGAGGAATATGATGAATTGTCTCCGCTGCTTAGCCGGATTGACATACAGCAAAAAGAAATTAAACGACAACATGATGCACTTTTGCACAAACAAAAGGAGTTTGAAGCTGTTACAGAAAATATGGCGGAAGGAATTCTTCTTCTGAATGCAAGCGGAAACGTGATTGGAATGAATCATGCGGCTTTACAGTTGTTTGGCGTCGATTCTTCTTATATTGGACAGCATATTCTGTCTATGAACCGCAGTATCGAGATTTCCAAACTGCTTTCAGAAGCTGAACACGGGAGCCATGCGGAAACAATTCTGGAATTATCCGGTGGAAAATATCAGATAAATATCAATCCGGTCACTGTGAACGGTGAGAGATTTGGATCGGTTTTACTTATCTTAAATGTGACAGAGAAAGAAAATGCGGAACAAATGCGTCGGGAATTTACAGCAAATGTTTCCCACGAATTAAAAACGCCGCTTCATACGATTGCAGGGTCGGCAGAGCTTCTGGAAAATGATATGGTAAAGGAAGAATATTTAAAAAGTTTTTATTCCCGCATTCATAAGGAAGCACAGCGTATGATCCGACTGGTAGACGATATTATCCGTCTCTCGCACTTGGATGAAGGGGCAGCCGATATGAAGTGGGAGACGGTTGATCTATATGAAATGGCGGAAGAAGTTATAAAGGAATTGGATACGGAAGCACGAAAAACGAACTTAAAAATGGAACTAAACGGTGAACATGTGTCGATAGTAGGGATACCACGCCTGCTGCAAAGTATTATCTATAATTTATGTGATAATGCGATAAAATATAACCGCCCAGACGGAACTGTTACAGTAACGGTGGATAACTGGAAAGAAATGGCAGTTCTTACAGTTTCAGATACCGGCATTGGTATTCCGCCGGAGCATCAGGAACGAATTTTTGAACGCTTTTACCGAGTGGATAAAAGCCGTTCAAAGGAATTAGGCGGCACTGGACTAGGGCTTTCCATTGTTAAGCATGGGGTAAAGCTGCATAATGGAGAAATTCAGGTTCGGAGTGCAGAAAACGGTGGAACCTCTATTCAAATCATGCTTCCTAAGGATGCTTCTAAAATGAACGGTCATTGATGGCATATCAGTTTTTAAATTCTTTCAGTCGCTTTGCTGCGAGCTGTAGTATTTCTTTCGGATCGGCAGAAGAAAGAGTACTGTTGTGAAAGGAGGCTTCCTTTGTTACTTCGCAGCCCAGCCAAGTCGGCGGCTGAAAGGAAAGGGCTTCTTCCTCAGAGGGAAATTCAATCTCTGCTATCAGCAGTCCCTGATAACAGCCCTGAAACACATCAAACTCAATCGTATATCCATGCTCCTCCGGGATCCGGTATCGGATCTTGGAGATGAGATTTCCATCGCATTTGGGTATCAGATGAATATAGGCAGACTGGGTCAACGGGACTTCTATTTCCTCCCGGCTCATGAGACCGGCGGATTTATAAGTAAAAATATAGCGGGTATCCTTTTGCCGAATACGCAGAACCGGTTCTGTACTTAAATATCCTTGTTCGATCTTACTGGAAGGAAAGCTTTCTAACCCGGCAGGTATTGCGGCAACTAAAAATTTTCGTTCGATTTCCATTGTTTCCTCCATCAAAATATTTTATCAATCGTTAAGGAAAAGTTGTAGATCCCTACGGCGTCTGTTCCCCATTTTCGTGAAATATGATATGAAAATTACAACGTCGTAAGAAAATCTATAAGATTTTGTAATGCTTATATATTGACTTTTTGCTACATTCTGATTATAAACATATTAGAAGTGAATATTCAAGATGAATATAAAAGACAGGGAATTTTTAAATACGGAAGGTTGGGGAATGATCATGGTATATTTGTTTTTAGCAGATGGATTTGAAGAGACAGAGGCGTTATCCGTAGTAGATATACTGCGGCGTGCTGATGTAGAGGTAAAAACGGTTTCCATTATGCAGCGAAAAACGGTGACAGGAGCACATTCTATCGAGGTGCTTGCGGATATGCTGTTTGAGGAAATGACAGAAAAACCGGAAATGCTGATACTTCCGGGCGGAATCCCCGGCACACCGAATCTTAAAAAACATACGGGGCTTGACAAACTGCTTCGGGAAAGCGTTCAATCTCCGGAGATTTATCTGGCCGCCATTTGCGCTGCTCCTACGGTTTATGGTTCTAAGGGGTTATTCCCGAAGGACTGTAAGGCAACCTGCTATCCGGGCATGGAAGATGAATTGACAGGCGCAGAGTTTGTAGAAGAGAACGTAGTGATCGACGGAAGATTTATTACCAGCCGGGGAGTAGGAACTGCGTTGGAATTTGGGTTGGCGTTAGTCTCAGTCTTAAAGGGGAAACATGTTTCTGATGTGATAGCGGAAAAGATCGTGTTTCAGAAATAAACAGTTGTTTGAATATACGAAAGGAAAGGAAATGATTGTATGCTGGAACGAATTTTTTTCTATCCGATATTAGGCACGGACTTTTATCATACGGCATTTTCCTATTTTATATATGGGAGTGCCTGCTGGCTGATGGAATGTATCTTTGAATCCATCCGGCAAAAGAAATTCGTCTACGACAGAGGCTTTAACAAGGGGCCGATCTGTACGATTTATGGCGTGGCGTTCCTGTTCATATATTTTGTGCTGAAGCCTTTAGACGGAAAGTGGCTTTGGCTGTTCCTGATAGGGATAGTGTATACCACAACACTGGAATATGTAACTGCGATCTTATTAGAAAAATTCTTTCATCAAAGGCTCTGGGATTATTCGGATATGCCCTTTAATTTCCAGGGAAGGATACAGTTATTTATTTCTTTGGCATGGGGCGCTTTGGTTGTGTTGTTCTTTGCATTTATTCATCCATTGGTGACTCGTATGATCGATTTACTGCCGAAAGACGCCGGCTTGTGGATCTGTATAGCACTGATCATCCTTTATTTTACTGACTTGGGCTTTAGTTTCCGAAGAAGAGGAAGGGAAGCAAAGATGAAAGCTGCAACTATTGAATAGAAGGAAATGAAGATCAGCGGCAATGGAAATAATTAAAATATCAGTACGGAATCTGGTGGAATTTGTTCTCCGGGAGGGAGATATTGATAACCGCAGAGGACAGGTCTCCGAAAAAGATGCAATGGAGGCAGGAAGCCGGATTCATCGGAAAATTCAAAAAAGCATGGGTTCTTTTTATCGAAGTGAGGTGGCATTGTCCATAGATCTGCCTATGGAACGGTTTATCCTGCGTGTCGAGGGAAGAGCGGATGGAATAATTGAGCAGGCAGGTGCTGTAACCATTGATGAAATCAAAGGGGTATACCGTAAGGTGGAGGAAATGGAGGCACCTGTTTTTGTGCATAAGGCTCAGGCGATGGTATATGCGTATATCTATGCAAAAAAGCATGAATTAGAACAAATTCAGGTACAGATGACCTATTGTAATCTGGAAACGGAGCAGATACGAAGGTTTCAAGAGCTGCTGCCTGTTTCCAGGCTGGGAGAATGGTTCCGGAACGTAATTGATTCCTATATGATCTGGGCAGAATATGCCTATCAGCATAAACAGAAGCGACAGGCCGCCATCGGAACGGTTGAGTTCCCATTTCCGTATCGTCCCGGACAGCGGGATATGGCAGTGGCCGTTTATTCTGCCATACGTAAAGGAGAACCATTATTTGTACAGGCATCTACCGGTATTGGAAAAACTCTGGCGGCTTTATTTCCGGCTGTAAAGGCGGTTGGACAGGGACTGGGGGATAAACTGTTTTATCTGACTGCAAAAACCATGACCCGCACCGTAGCGGTAGAAGGCTTTCGGCAGCTTCGGCAGCAGGGACTTATCTTTTCGTCCGTGGTGTTGACTGCCAAAGAAAAAATTTGTATGCAGGAGATATGTACCTGTAATCCGGAAGCCTGTCTTTATGCAAAGGGGCATTTTGACCGGATCAATCAGGCGGTTTATGATTGTATTACCCATGAGGAGGATATTAACCGGGAGGTTATCTTGCGTTATGCAAAACGGTATCAGGTTTGTCCGTTTGAATTCTCTCTTGATGTGAGTTTATGGGTAGATGGGATTATCTGCGACTATAATTATGTATTTGACCCTCGTGTAAACCTGAAGCGGTATTTCGGGCAGGGTGTACGGGGAGATTATATCTTTCTGATCGATGAAGCGCACAATCTATATGAACGTGCCAGCAGTATGTATAGTGCTGAACTGTATAAAGAGGACTTTTTGGAATTAAAGAAGCTGATAAAGCCCTATAGTATAAAACTGGCAAAGCGTCTGGAGGAATGTAACCGGGTTTTGCTGGAATATAAAAAGGAATGTGTAACATATGAACGGTTGGATTCCATTCATCCTTTTATAAGAAAGGTGTTAGCGACGGTCAGCGAATATGAGGGGTTTCTGGAGGAGCATCATGGAATGGCAGAAGAAACCAGAATATTGGAATTTTATTTTCGCCTTTATCAGTTTTTAAGTATTTATGAGCGGGTAGATGAAAATTATGTGATCTACAGTGAACAGGTGAATGCCGCTTCCTTTAAGATAAAGATCTATTGTATCAATCCATCCAAAAATCTAAAGGAATGTTTGGCAAAAGGACGGGCGGCAATTTTCTTTTCGGCGACACTGCTGCCGGTTCGCTATTATAAGAAGCTGTTAAGTGATGAAGATGATTATGCCATTTATATTCCTTCTCCTTTCCGACAGGAAAACAGATGCCTGATGATCGGACGGGATGTCAGCAGCCGATATACCCGCAGAGGGCCGCAGGAATATGAAAAAATATATCGGTATATCTATGGATTGGTTTCTGCCAGAAAGGGAAATTATATGGTATTTTTTCCTTCCTATAAAATGCTGGAAGACGTATATCAGATCGCTCAAGATCACGGCTTACAGGATATAACGAAAGTGCTTTGTCAAACTGCGAATATGTCGGAACAGGAACGGGAGGAATTCTTACAGGCATTTGAGGAAGAAGGCGTAACAGGCTTTTGTATTATGGGAGGTATCTTTGCCGAGGGGATCGATCTGACTGGTGAACGTCTAACGGGAGCGGTGGTGGTCGGAACCGGTCTTCCTATGGTGTGTAACGAGCGGGAAATACAGATGAAATACTTTGAAGAAACACAGGGACAGGGGTTTGATTATGCATATTTATATCCCGGAATGAATAAGGTATTGCAGGCGGCAGGACGTGTAATCCGAACGGATCAGGACAAGGGCGTGATCCTTTTGTTAGACGAGCGGTTCTTAAACCATGCCAATCAGCAAATGTTCCCAAGAGAATGGGAAGATTACCGGACGACTACCGTAGAACAGGTGCAGGAACAGGTGCAGGCGTTCTGGAACAATTTATGCTTGGTAGAACCAAAGTGATATGATATAATAACGAAGAAAAGGGCGCATTCGAGGAAATAACAGGAGATATAGCATGAGAAAATTATATGTGAGTGATCTGGATGGTACTTTGCTGAATCCGTGGGGAGAACTATCGGCTAAAACAGTGGAAAAGCTAAATATCTGTATTGAAGAGGGAATGGCATTTACCATCAATACTGCAAGAACTCCGGCTACCGTATTTCCGATTATGAAAGGGGTAAATTTAAATCAGCCTTTTTCTATGATGAATGGTGTCCTGATTTATGATCCGTTAAAACAGGAGTACAGACAGGTACATTACCTTACCAGAGAAACCGCTATGGTGTTGCTGGGAATCATTAAGCTGCATCATCTCCAGTGTTTTCTCTATACGCTGGAGCAAGGAGTGCTTCACACCTACTATGATAGTGTGGAATCCCGTTCTTTGAATAAATTCCGGAATGAACGAATTATGAAGTATGATAAAAAGTTTACAGAGGTAGATGATTTAAGCATTTGTGCAGACAGAGGCGTGATTTATTTTTGCCTGCGGGAGCGGAAGGAATTATTAGAAGGACTTTACCGTGATCTTAAGGCAGTACGGGGAGCGCATGCAGTCTTTTATCAAGATGTGTATAACGAAGAATGGATGTATCTGGAGATCAGCAGTGACAAGGCGTCAAAATCCAGTGCTATGAATACTATAAAAGACTTAGGGAATTTTGATTATGTAATTGGATTTGGGGACAGTGATAACGACAGGGAGCTGTTTCAGGTCTGTGATGAGACCTATGCGGTTTCAAATGCGACACCTGAGATTCAGGATCTGGCAACCGGAATTATTCCGGGAAATACGGACGATGGGGTTGCCCGGTATCTTTATAAGGTATTACGGGATTCTCAAACGAGAATGTAAAGGAGAGAATGCATGGAGAATATAAGCGTTCGGGATATAGTTGAAGCGACAGGCGGTACTCTGTTATGTGGAGATGAGAATACGCAGATAAGGGACATCTGTATAGATTCAAAGGAAATAACAAAAGGGGATTTATTTGTACCCATTATCGGACAGCGGGTGAATGCGCATCAATTTATCGAGCAGGCATTAGAAGTTGGTGCGGCTTCTCTAACGTCGGAACATTATGCGATTTCGGCAGAAAAGCCATACATAAAGGTAAAGGATACGATTCAGGCATTACAGGATATTGGATCGTATATGCGGAAACGACTGACCCTTCCTATTATCGCTGTGACGGGAAGCGTAGGAAAAACGACTACTCGGAATATGATCGCAGCAGCATTAAAGAGTCAGTATCAGGTATTTGAAACCCAGAAGAATTATAACAGTCAGATTGGAGTGCCTATCATGCTGTCCCGAATCGGAAGCAGTGACCAGATGGCTGTACTGGAATGCGGCATGAGTGAAGAAGGACAGATCCATATATTATCAAATTTAGTGAAACCGAAGGCGGCTGTGGTAACGACCATTGGATTGGCTCATATTGAACAGTTGAAAACACAGGAAAATATCCGAAAGGAAAAGCTGTCTATCATTGACGGTATGGAAGAGGACGGCATTTTATTTTTAAACGGTGATGATCCAATGCTGGCGGAGCTAAAGGGAACCTTGAACTGCAATACCTATTATTATGGTACGCAGAGTTGGTGTGACTATCGGGCAGAGCAGATTCGATTTGAGCAGGAAAGAAGTTATTTTGATTTTGTTCATGAAAATAAACGAACACACGTGGATTTGAACATGCTGGGAAACCATAATGTTTTGAATTGTGTTGCCGCCTTGGGAATCAGTGATGTGTTTGGTGTTTCAACAGAGAAAGCGGCGGAGGTATTTCGTACATTTCAGGGATTGCGGCAGACCATACGCCGTCAGGAAAACCGTTTTACAATAATTGATGATACCTATAATGCAAGTCCGGATTCCATGCGTGCCAGCTTAGAGGTGCTTTGCCATATGGAAACGAAGGGAAGACGGATAGCGGTGCTTGGAGATATGTTTGAGCTGGGGGAAGATTCAGAAAAATATCATTCGGATGTAGGGGAATTTGCAGCTTCCCTGCCGATTGATGAATTAGTGGTAGTAGGCAATCAGGCAAAGGCAATCCGCAGGGCGGCCCAAGCTCGAAACAGCGAGATGAAAACCTATGAATTCTCGGATAATGAGGAAACAGCCATGTATCTTCTGGCGACCTTAATGCCGGAAGACATTGTATTGATTAAAGGTTCGAATGGAATGCATATGAAAGAAATCGTGAATCTGTTAATGGAGTAATCGAAAGATTGACATTATTTTTAAAGTTTGCTAAAATTTATCAAAATCAGTAACTATTACTGTGTTGATAAAAATAAATGGGAAAAGGAGAAGAAAGATGAAATTTGTTTGTTCAGTTTGTGGTTATGTGTACGAAGGCGATCAGGCACCGGAGAAATGTCCACAGTGTAATGCACCGGCAGAAAAGTTTGTGGCACAGAGTGGCGAGATGTCATGGGCATCGGAGCATGTGGTAGGTGTGGCACAGGGAGTCAGCGAGGATATTATTACTGATTTAAGAGCTAATTTTACCGGAGAATGCACAGAGGTTGGTATGTATCTTGCAATGGCTAGAGTTGCATTCCGGGAAGGGTATCCGGAAGTTGGCATGTACTATGAAAAGGCCGCTTATGAGGAAGCGGAGCATGCTGCTAAATTCGCCGAGTTATTAGGCGAGGTAGTAACGGACAGCACGAAAAAGAATCTGCAAATGCGGGTAGAGGCTGAAAATGGTGCGACTGCCGGAAAGACGGATTTAGCAAAGAGAGCAAAGGCAGCGAATCTGGATGCTATTCATGACACGGTTCATGAGATGGCAAGAGACGAGGCAAGACACGGAAAGGCATTTGCGGGTCTGTTAAAGCGGTATTTCGGTTAATGGAAGCCAATACATAGAAATCCGATTGGCAGGAAAAAAAGTATCGTTTTCTGCATAAGTTAAAATCTGTGATTGAACAAAGGCGTTCTGCAATGCAGGACGTCTTTGTTTAGTTCGGAGGAACCGGCAAGTACCTGTTCGATAATAAATCTTATTTTGTGCAATCTGCCCTTATACGTTTTAAAAAACGAAAACTTGTTGTTGAATACTTGAGAAATTTGGCGATAGACTTGCAAAGTATGAAAAAATGGTTTATTATCTATCTAACTTGTAATTTTCTTATAGAGTAAAGATGGAGGAAAAAAAGAATTATGAGTACAATTAAGACAACAAAGACAGCTAAGGTGGAAACAAAAGCAGCAGATAAAGAAAAAGCAGTAGTAGAAACAGTAAAGGCACCTGCAAAGACGGAACCCGTAAAAGCAGCTACCGCTAAGACTGCTGTAAAGACAGAGGAAGCAAAAGCAGCTCCTAAGCCGGCAGCAAAGAAAACAACGAAACCGGCAGCAAAGACGACGACAGCAAAGAAAACAACAACAAAGAAGACAACAGCAACGAAAACGACAACCGCAAAAAAGGCCCCTGCAAAGCGTGCGGCAAAAGCGGCAGCAGAGATTTATATCGAGTATGCAGGAAGTCAACAGTCAACTGCTGATATTACAGCAAGAGTTGTAGAAGCAACCGGCAAGAAAGCATCTGCTATTAAGGTACTGAATATCTATGTTCAGCCGGAAACCGGAAAGATCTATTATACGGCAGATGGTACGAATGGTGAGATTGCATATTAGTTGTTATCCGGTCATTTGTGTAGAACCGTTGTAAGCATTTGCTTACAGCGGTTTTTTTATAGTTGTTATGGGAAGCGTCAGGGGTTCTTTTTTTTCTGTTTTCTGATATGGATATGTTGAACAGCATTTTGAAAAAACGTTTGCGTCTTTGCACGTCTTTCAGCGGAGCGGGTTTCGTCCAGCAGATAGCGATTCTTTAGAAAAATACCGACATCCGGGCGGTTGGTAATGATTCCGTTGATCTCATGTTCTAAAAAATAGCGGATAGTTTTTGCATCATCGATTGTCCATACATTAAGCGGTATCTGTGCGTGTTTCATTCGCAAGATGAAATCGGGCGTAGCCAGTCTGTAATAAGCAGAGATAAAGTCAGCGTGGCATTCCCGGTATCTTCGAGTGGGATAATATTCATTAAAATGCGTACTGAAATCTACATGACGCATGCCAATTAGTAATCCGGCGTTTACACATGGGTCGATTTTTTTGATCCGGCGTACAACAATATCCAGAAACGACTGAATAGAATATTGCGAGTAATCATATAGAGGATTGATAAGTGCCAGCACTCGTTTTTCGTATCCGGCTTCTTTTAACTCAATCAGCAGATGCGTTTTACCCTGACAAAAAAGCAAAGCCTCTTCAAGCGTGGGGATCTGGAAGCCATCCTCTTTGGCAAACGCACAGACCTGCGTATAGGTGAGAGTGCGAATGGGATGCTCCATAATAGTCTCGTCATGGTATACGATCAGTACTTTATCTAAGGTTTGTCGTACGTCCAGTTCAATACAATCTGCCTGTATATCCAATGCAAGCTGAAAGGCTTCTATGGTATTTTCATGGTTTGCCAGTTCGGAGGCGCCCCGGTGTGCGATAATGATAGTATTCATATGGTATTCCTTCTTGAATGTTCATTTTATAATAATATAGAATATAATTATTTTAACGAAGAATACCCCTTTGTACAAGGGGTATTTCTTTAAAAAATAATGAAGAATTTCTTGTGATGCCTGTTTATGGTATCTGGGCAAGTTTTAATAAGTCATCCGGTGTTCCATGTGCTAAGGAACTGCCGCCAATTAGTACGACGTTATCACCGGATTTTACAAGTCCAGTTGTCTTAGCTTTATTGATGGCATATTCAAATATGTCGTTGGCATCATGGTGGAGAGCGGCCTGAACGGGGGTCACACCGTAAGCAAGGTTAAGCTGGCGGCAGCTTCTGGGATCCACCACGACTGCGATAACAGGACAGGCAGGACGATAATTTGCAATATTTCTGGCGGTGGCACCGCCCTTGCTCAAAACGATAATCGCTTTGGCATTCAGATAGTCCGCTGCGGTACAGGCAGAAATGGATATGGCATCTGAGAATCCGGTTCCCAGCCGCAGACCGTCTGATAATGCATGGAAAGACATAGAGGCTTCCGCACTGTCAGCGATTTCTGCCATCGTCTTAACTGCCTCCACCGGATAGTCACCGGCGGCAGATTCACCGGATAGCATGATACAGGTAGTACCGTCGAAAATAGCGTTGGCAACATCAGATACCTCTGCTCTGGTAGGACGGGGATTCTTTGTCATGGATTCCAGCATCTGGGTAGCGGTTACGACTTCCTTTCCTTTCCGATAGCACTTTTGGATCATTTTCTTTTGAAGAGCCGGAAGCTCCCGGAAAGGTATTTCCACACCCAGATCCCCACGGGCGACCATAATGCCATCGCTGGCATCGATGATTTCATCAATGCGTTCCACTCCTTGTACATTTTCGATCTTTGATATGATCCGAATCTTAGAACCGCCGTTTTCCACTAGAAAATCCCGAAGCTGATGCACATCAGCGGCAGTACGGACGAAGGAGGCTGCTATATAATCGATCCCCTGCTCAATACCGAATAAAATATCGGCTTTATCAGCCTCGCTCATATAAGGCATGGGAATGACTACATTTGGAACATTGATACTTTTCCGGTCGCTGATCCTGCCTCCGTTTTTGACTGTGCAGACGACATTTTTGCCCTGAATCTCCGTTACGTCTAATGCGATCTTACCATCGTCGATCAGGATACGAGTACCGATCTGTATGCTTTGCGCCAGTTTATCATAGCTTAGCGGGATGGATTCATGATTACCGGGGGCATCGCCGGTAGTAAGGGTAAAAAGCTGTCCTTCTTTCAGCTCTGTGTATCCATTTTCAAAGGTTTTTAAACGGATCTCCGGTCCCTTTGTATCTAAAAGAATAGGAAGATTGACTTTCATTTCTTCCCGCAGATGTTTGATTCGATCTATACGAACCTTTTGTTCCGCATGGGTGCCATGAGAAAAATTCAAGCGGCAGCAGTTCATACCGTTTTCGATCATACGGCGTAACAGTTCTTCGTTATCAACTGCCGGCCCCAGTGTACAGATAATTTTTGTTTTTCGCATAATGACCTCCGTTATATTTGGCAATCCGGTTTTGCCGGATATAATTATGAATTTGAATGTAACAATGTTATTATAGCCAGAAATAATTAAATTTTCAATGTAGAAACTTGATCGCAATATTTCATACTTCCCTGATAAAGACGGTTTAATCCATCGGTGAGCAAGGTACGGGGACAGGCGATGTTTAAGCGTAAGAAAGGAGCGCCGATTTTACCATACAGGGAACCTTTGGATAAATAAAGTCCGGTTTCCTCCCGTAAAAAGGCTTGCAGCTCTTTTGCATCATCACATATGCTGCCGCAATCCAGCCAGAGAAGATAGGTAGCTTCGGAGGGAACCAGTTTTATAAATGGAATGTGTTCCCGTAAAAACGTCTCGACCGTCTTTTTATTTTCAAAAAGATATTCCCTTAATGCGTTTAACCATGGTTCGCCTTTTGTATATGCCGCAATCGCAGCGGGTATGGCAAAGGTATTCGGTTCTGCTATTTCATCGGTGTTAAAAGCCCGGTCGGCTTTATGACGGAGAACCGGATTGGGTATGCAGACAGCGGCAGTCTGGATACCGGCAAGGTTAAAAGCTTTTGTAGGGGAAATACAGGTAATGCTGTTGTTTCGGCATTCCTCGTTTACCGATGCAAAGGGAACATATTCCCTGCCGGGATCTGTAAGGTCGCAATGAATCTCGTCGGATACGACCAGCACATGATATTTTGCGGCGAGATGTCCGATCTGTGCAAGGGTTTTGGTATCCCAGATCTTGCCAATCGGATTATGAGGATTGCAAAGCAGCAGCATTGTAGTCTGCGGCAGTGCCAGCTTTTCTTCCAGATCCGCAAAATCAATAGAATACTCATTCCCGTCGTAGAGGAGAGGATTTTCCAGCAGCATTCTTCCGTTATTCCGGATGGAATGAAAAAAGATATTATAAACAGGGGTTTGTACCAGTATATTTTCTCCTACAGTTGTTAATTTGCGAATGATGGAAGAGAGGGCAGGCACAACGCCGGTACAGAAAATAAGCCATTCCTGTTCCATCTCAAAGTGATGTCGTTTTCGCCACCAGCTTTGAACGGAAGCAAACCATGCTTCTGGGACGATGTTATAACCGTAAATTCCGTGTTCCGCCTGCTGTATAAGGGCAGTACGGATTTCCGGTGCTGTCTGAAAATCCATATCCGCTACCCACATAGGCAGTTCCTGTTTGGCAACGTCCCATTTCAAGGAATTGGTATTTGTTCTGCTGATTACCGTATCAAAATCATATAACATTAACATACCTCCTTACATATCTGATCCCGGCAGTGAATGATCGTTTTCGCAGGATCGACCTGATCCCGTTTGATCGTAAGCTCTCCGATGCTGTCAGCGATAATAGTGCCGCCGGCAGGATTCAGGATACTGTCGATTCTGCCTGTAATGTCTGCTTCCACGGTAGAATATTCAAATGCAAGCGTAGTATTAAGAAGCTTGCAGTTTTTCATGATCAGGTTGTCAATGTAACATAACCCTTGCAGGCTTTCAATGGTGCAGTTGATAAATGTAAGGTTTTTGGCATTCCAGCCCAGATATTCACCGGAAATATAGGAATCGTATACGGTAACATTTTCACTATTCCAGAATGCGTCCTTAGAGAGCAATTTGGAATTCCGGATTTCTACATTTTTGGCTCCATCAAAAGGGTAATTTCCATAAAGGGTCAGCTGATCGATATTCATATCCGTACTGTTCATGGCGAGATAATCGCCTTTTACCATCACCTGTTCCATGGTAACGCCCTGACAGTTCCACATCGTTTCAGCAGCATTTGGAAGGGAGGTTCTTCTTAGAGTAATATCCCTACAGCGGCGGAAGTTTTTGGGCGCCTCGATCTGACAGTCCTCCAACATAATATGATTGGAATACCAGACGCCGGCACGTGCCATTTCAAACCATGTACAGTTCTGGGCGTAGATCTGGTTCGCATACCACAATGGATACTTCCACTTAAAGGTACAACTATTTAGTTTTATATTCCGGCTTTCCTTTAGCGGCGATTCCCCCTCGTCAAAGACCGTATCCCAAAGGAATAGGTCTGTCGCTCCAAACAAAGGACGCTCGCCGGTATAATATGCCTGCTGTATTTCTCGCATTATCATTCACCTCGATTTTATTTTTTGTTCCTGCTCGATCTGAAAGACCAGATAATCCAGACAGTCGATACATTCCTTACTTTTATGAAACCGGTTCAGCAGTGCCTTTCGATGGTTTTCCAGAAGTCGAAGGGCCTGTGTGGTATGCCCATTGTTCCATTCCGTCATGATACTTGTGATCTGGGTTTTGCCACAGCCGGCGGCTTTTAGATTTTGAATCATTCTATCGCTATTCGGCTCCATTTCATTTTCTCCTTCCGTTTCATTATCTTATCTTTATTCTATGTAGTGCTTTTTAAAATAGCAAATACTTATAACGAATAGTTTATCATGCTTGACAGGCATAATAAAATACTATACCATTTCTATAAGGAGATGATGGAATGGAACTGCGAGTTCTTGAATATTTTCTGGCAGTGGCACGGGAACAGAATATTTCCAGAGCCGCTGATTTTTTACACCTGACCCAGCCTACATTATCAAGGCAGCTAAAAGATTTGGAAGCTGAGTTTGGGAAGCAGCTGTTTGTGCGGGGAAAACGAAAGATTACATTAACGGAAGACGGTGTATATCTTCGAAAGCGTGCCGAGGAAATCGTTAGTCTGGCACAACGTACAGAGGCTGAGATGAAGAAGCCTACGGATACAGTTACCGGGGATATTTATATCGGAGCGGGGGAAACGGATGCAATTCGTCACGTTGCAAGAGTGATTGGACGCTTGCAACAGGAATATCAGGGACTGCGGTTTCACATTGTCAGCGGTGATGTAACGGATTTAAAAGAACGGTTGGATAAGGGCTTATTTGATTTTGGTTTGCTGCTTGGGGAAATCGACCGGTCTAAGTATGAGTGTATCGAGCTACCCTTTCATGACAGATGGGGCGTTCTTATGCGGAAGGATGATCCTTTGGCAGCGCAGAAAACTATAACGCCGGAGGCATTATGGGAGAAACCGCTGATTCTTTCCAGACAGGCGCTGGAGAATCCGGAATTTATCAAATGGTTTCAAAAACCCGTTGCTGAGCTGCAAATTGTCGCAACATATAATCTGATCATAAATGCTTCCATCATGGCGGAAGAGAATATCGGATATGTTTTGGCATTGGATAAATTGATTCATACGGAGAAAAGTGAACTTTGCTTTCTGCCTTTTCAACCGGAACATACGCTGGGAATGGCACTTGTATGGAAGAAATATCAAAAGCAGTCAAAGGCGGCGGAAGTATTTGTCGAGGCATTTGGGAAATATACAAAAGAGTGCTGCCGGCGTTAAAACTATCTAGGTATCTTTCATGAGGAATTTGCAATCTGAGCAGGATAATGGTAAAATAGCTTTGTTTCATTCCGGTTGAGGTTGCAGGGAATGCAGGAAAGAAGGAAGGGCAAATGAAAAGAAAAGGGAATACTGCTTTGCTCCTGTTGGGCATTCTTTTACTCATATTACTGCTCATTGGAGCAGAACGGATATTTGCGGTTCCGTTTCATCGGGGGAATCTTATTTCGTCGACGGAAGAATTGAGCGTTCGGATTACCGAAGAATTGACAAAGGGGAACAGTACCTTTCAGACCTATGTGAATGGATTAAGCGAGGAAGAATTGGTAGCGATCAATAAAAGTCTGGATGGCTTTTTCGGTCATGTATCCACGTATACCGTTTTGCGAAGAGTCAATGCGGAGGTACTGCTTGTGAGCTTTGATCTGGAAGTATCTGACAATTACTATGTTTATCAAAAGCTGGTTCACAACAAGGAAATCGAAAATAACCAGCCGGCGGAGCTTCTTGCCCTAAAGGTACAGGAGGTCATAAATGAATGTCAGGCGGAAACCGATTACGAAAAGGTAGTGAAGTATCATGATTATGTCGTATCCCATACCGAATATGGCTTCTTAACCGGTGAAGACGAAAGGCTTTCCTATACGGCGGCCGGTGCATTGCTTCGTGGAAAAGCTGTATGTAACGGATACGCAGAGGCGTTAGAGCTGTTGCTGCTTTGCAGCGGTGTGGAAACACAGATGGTAGTAGGAACGACGGATGAAGGAAATCATGCATGGAACATGGTAAAGCTGGAGGACAGCTGGTATCATATTGATGCTACCTGGGACGATCCGTTGCCGGATACCGGAGAAGATATACTTCATGTATATGTAAATGTGAGCGATGAAGTCATGGGTAAAACGCATGTTTGGAATCAAAGCGCATACCCGGAATGCGGGGATATGAAGTATAATTATTATGAACAATCCCATCAGGCATTTGACAGCTTTAATACATTCAAAGCCTATGTTTTAGAGGAAATGAAACAACAAAACCGGATCGAAGTAATGGTGAAAGATGCCGGACAGATAGAGTACGATTGCGGATTTGTCGTAAAAGAAGGCGGTGCCAGATCTGTAAGCTGGCAAAGCTATGAGGGAGACACCTACATGGTGATGGTGATTGAAGTGGATTAGTTGTAAAATGAAACTGCTGCACGCAGGCAGAGATGGAAAGGAAGGATTATGACAAAGACAGATTTTCTTATGGGATTACAAAATGGGCTGGAGGGACAAGTTGATGTTTCGATCATTCGGGAATCTGTAGCCTATTATAGTCAGTACATAGATGAAGCGATCACGCAAGGAAAGACGGAAGCGCAGGTATTAGAAGAACTGGGGCCGGTTCAGTTGATCGTAAAGACTATCATTGACGCCAATTCTGCCGGCAGAAGCAGTAGGGAGCATGACGATCAGGAAACGAAAGATGCGGGAAGGGAAAAACCGAAATTTCACGCAGATGTTAATGATAAAGGTGAATTTGATATAAAGTATGGAAAGTTTTCCTTTAATTCGTGGTATGGCAAGCTGCTTTTGATCCTGCTGGCAGTCTTGGTGGTTGCGCTTGTGATCGCATTGATCGTAGGGTTTTTTGTACTTGCATGGTATCTGCTTCCGGTTATTCTGCTGATCGTTATTCTGATCGTATTAGCAAAGCTGTTTCTAGGAAGACGCTGAAACAGTAGTTTGTATATAATGACAAAATTCGTTTCCAAGCTGATCCGGCAGATAACGGGCAACAATGGAGGCGTAGGCAGTTAAGTCCGCAGATTTTAATTTAAGCATGGCCTCTGCCAGCGCTTGAATCTGTTGTTCCTCAGAACCGGAGCAGGCAAAGTAGGAAATGGAATCTCCTACGATTTCATGAAAGATGCTCAGGTCACTGGCGAGGATCGGTTTGTTAAAATGCATGGCTTCAATGATGGGAATTCCGAATCCTTCCGCTCTGGATGGAAAAATGAACCCAAAGCAATAGCGGAATAAAGCATTTTTTTCCTCTTTTCCCACATAGCCGAGGGATACAAGACCGGGAAAACGAGAACAGCTTTTATCTAACAGGTCTTGAATCTCAGGTTCCCGTACCTGGCCGCCCAGATACAGCTTCTTGGTCCCTCCAAGGGAGCAGTATCTTTCATAGGCTTTGATCAGTAGATCCGTACCTTTTCGTTTTTCCAGATTCCCGATATACAGAAAATAATCTTCCCCGTCAATCTTGGTTTTTGGGAAAAAAACGTCTGGAGTAATAGGAGCGTCGGTTAAATCCGGTTTGTTTACGATGATATAACTGACAAGATGAGAAATCTCCTTTGCCTGTGGGAAGGCACGTTCTGTTGACAGCTTGGTTTCAACGGAATTATAAGTAATCATATCCGCCTGCTTTAAGGTCTGTTTCAGTCCATATTTAAAATACAGGGGATAGATAGTGCCATGCTGTTCCGGCTTTGTGATTGGGAAAATATCATGAATGGTTACCATGATTTTTCCATGAAACCGGCGTAAGGGTACTGGAATCAGATTATTCGGTTCCCAAAAAAGCTCTGGCTGGTAATAGTCCAGAGAATCCTGTATGAACTTAAAATACTGAAAAACACCGGCACTTTTTGAAATCCGTTTTCCATAAGTAATGATTGGTACGTTCTTTAACGCAAGGCTGCGCATTTCATCGCTGACTGCCACATCGCTTAGCAGGGTGATTTCCAGGGTATCCTGTTTTAACAGTTCATTCAGGAAATCATAAAGATACATCCCGATACCGCTTGGCTGGCTGCCGAGGGAACGGGCATCGATTAACATTTTCATATTGTCACCGTCCTTTAGACGATTATAGCCTAAAACATTTTAACACACAACAATAGAATTAAAGGAAACCGATGTAGATCAGAAAGGAGTATTTTATGAATGAGATTCAGCGCTTGAAAGAAATGATTGCGGAAAGTAATAATATTGTTTTTTTCGGAGGAGCAGGCGTTTCCACGGAAAGCGGAATTCCGGATTTCCGCAGTGTAGACGGGCTTTATCACCAAAAATATAAGTATCCGCCGGA
>CANPZL010000014.1 GCA_947589055.1 uncultured Lachnospiraceae bacterium
CATAAATGGAGACGAACCTTTAATTGAAGCGTCTGTAATCAATGCGTCATTACCATACAATGACGAAAATATAGAAATGTTTTATTCAAATGTTATAACGACAATTCATAATCCAGTTGAAGTAGTTGACCCGACAAACATAAAGGTTATAGCTAATGATAAAAATGAGGCGCTTTGGGCCTCCCGTAACCCAATCCCATTTCCTAAAGGATCCATGCAATTTGATTATAAAAAGATTGTAGGAGTTGCTGCCTTTTCAAGGGATGCACTCCAATACTATGTAAATACACCCAAAAGTAATATTGAAAAAGCAGAGGAATTAGATTTATACAGGTTTTTATATAATCACAAAATTGTAAAACTTCATGAAATTCAATGTAATACACTTTCAGTTGATACTCCTAAAGATTTAGAACAGGTAAGGCAGATTATTAAAAAAAGATTACATATGTAAAAAGGTGATATGGAATGGAACATGCAAAAATATTAGATTGTACATTAAGAGATGGGGCTTATCTGATAGATAAAAATTTCGGAGAGGAAACAATCAAGGGAATAATTGAGAATCTTGTCAATGCAAGAATTGATTTTATTGAAATTGGTTTTTTCCAAGATGAGGGATTTGGCAAAGGAAAAACCGTATATAGAAATTCTTTAGATGCGAAAAGGTTTATTCCGGAAGACAAAAAGAAAAGTAAATTTACAGTGTTGGCAGATTATAGTAGATTTTCAATCGAAAATCTTGATGATCACAGGAAAGACTCTATAGATGCAATCAGAGAATGTTTTTTTAAACAGGAGCGTTTTGATGCAATTAACGTATGCCGTCAAATAAAAGAAAAAGGATATCAGGTTTTTGTTCAGCCTGTAGATATATTAGGTTATAGTGATAAAGAACTGATTGAGCTGATTGAACGAATCAATGAAGTGGAACCTTATTGCGTTTCAATTGTAGATACGTTTGGAAGTATGTATCAGGAGGATTTATATAGAGTATATGAAATTATAAATCAGCATTTAATACCAACATGTAAAATTGGATTTCATTCTCATAATAATCTTCAACTATCAAGTTCTCTGTCACAGGAGTTTTTAAGGATTTCTAAAAATGCAAGAAATGTGATAGTAGATGGGACATTAAATGGTATGGGACGAGGAGCTGGTAATACCCCAACCGAATTGATAGCGCAATATATGATTTCAAAGATGGGATATTCTTATGATATTGACTTTTTATTAGACGCAATAGATAGTTATGTAAACAATATAAGAAAAAAATGTGAATGGGGTTATACTACACAATACTATATTGCCGGCACATTTTCCGCACATGTAAATAATATTTCTTACTTATGCAAAAAAAATAGCATCAATTCAAAAGATATTCGGTTCATATTAAATAAAGTCAGTAGTGATGCAAGAAAAAGGTATGATTATGGCGGACTGGAAAAAATATATCTGGACTTACTGAGCGCAAATATTGATGACGCAGAAGCATATAAAAAATTACAAGATATTTTTAAAAATAAGGAAGTTTTACTTATTGCCCCAGGGAGTAGCGTGCTTCTGATGCAAGAAAAAATTGAAACATATATAAAAGCAAAACATCCAGTTGTTATCACTGTTAATTTTATTCATGAAAACATAAATAGTGATTATATTTTTGTTAGTAATGTGAAAAGATTTAACTATTTTAAACATAATAAGAAATTTATTGATACGCCTAAAATTTGTACATCTAACCTAAAAATAACGGGAGAAAAAATATATAAGATATCGTTTCGACGTCTAATAAAATGTGGGTGGGAACATCTTGATAACTCAACACTTATGGCATTACGATTTTTAAATGATATTGGAGTAAAAAGAATACGGATAGCCGGATTTGACGGTTATGAAAATGAAAGTAAAGTTACAAAAAATTATTTATACGATAATCTTGAAATTCATTTTGAAAATGATAATCCAATGGAATTAAATGAAGAAATACGGGAAATGTTAGAAGACTTTGCGCAAACAAAAACAGTTCCCGTTAGCTTTCTAACACCGTCTCGCTTTGAAACCTGTTTTAATGGAGATTTATAATGTTAAACTGTTTGGAATACTATGAACTGACAGAGTTGTCAAACAAATATGAAATAGAGCTTGACAAATTTATAAATATAATAAACAAAGAAAATAGAAAGTTATTTATGGTTTATGGTAATTGTCAGATAAGTTCAATCGTTAGTTTATTTCTTACCTGTGAAGATTTTGTTGAAAACTATTTGTTAATACAAGTTCCTCCCATTCAAGATTTTAAGGAAGAAGAAAAAATAATGGGTATACGTCCAGCAATTTTGAAATCTTTGGATGTATTTTGCTATCAGCATGTTAGGCAAGATAACAAATTTTCATACAAACTATCCACAGATTATATGACTCAACATTTAAAAAACAGCTGTAAAAGGATATGCATTCCCAATATATATTTTGAAGGATATTGGCCGCAACATATAAAAAATAAATTCAATCCACCATCTAAGAAATATAAAAATGGTTTATTTCCGTATGGAGATAAATATATAATGGAAATGTGGGATAAATATTCTGTAGACCAAATTTACACAAGGATAAGTACTCGTGATTTTATACCTTCAGAAGAAATACTTCAAAATTATAAAGATACGATTCAAGAACTTAAAATAAGAGAACAGATTTGTGACGTTACAATATCTGATTTTATCGAAAAAAATTATAAAGAAAATCTCCTTTTTTATGTTCCCAATCATCCTAAAAATATTGTGCTAAGTGAATTATGCCATCGTATTGCAGAAAAAATTGGGGATTTGAATTTACAATTGCTTGATATGGATATAGAAAAAGCATATGATAATAATGGGCGAGAACTCCCTATATATCCATGCGTCAAAGAAGTTTTAGAATTAAAATTTGATCAAAATGAATGGTTTTATTTAAGACAAGCACAAAAACAAGCGTGTTCATTTAAAGATTGGGTTAAAACATATTATGATGTTTGTAAAGCTTACTATTTATCAACGAAAAAAAAGGTTGTTTGTAAAAACTATAAATGGGTAATCGCTCTTTCGATTATAGGATATGACGAAAATAAGTATATTTATAGAAAAACAAAGAATGAAAAAGAATTTCGATGTATAGCAGCCTTGAAAGAAAAAGAAAATAGTTATGAGGATTCAGATATCAGAGAAGGTGAAAAGTATTGGTATAAAATAAAAGCCGGATACGATGAAATGAACTGCGAAATAGTTCGGTTAAGTGCACCAAAATTTCAATTATGCTATAAAGAAGGTATGATCGAATGTAGGATAAAACCTTCTGTAATAAAGGTTGATGGCTATATAATAATGAGAAGTGAATATAAAACTGCGAAAGAATGCGTGGGGGGGTATCACATAATAACGGATTTGCAATCAAAAGAAAACTATATTGATAGAAATATCGTGAGCGGCATGACATATCGTTATAAAATTATAAGCTATATCGGAGAACATAAAAGTGGTAATTTTGAACAGGAAATTAAATGTATATAATTAGAAGAATATTTACCTTTTCGTTTAAAATCCACTTCTTGCAGCACCGCAAAAGCTACAGATATAAGTGATGACGGTTTTTTATTGTATTTATCTAAAACACATAACAGCGAAGTATGGCAAATGCCATGTATGCAGCATACAAGCAGACATAAAGAATCCCTTCTCCTCTGGAAACCTTCCTTCCTGTAGCGCTCAAGATCAGCATAAGAACCGTCACGCCAACCAGTATTCCGGTATCTGTAATGCTTTCGATCACACTCTCTGCTTCCAGTACGATTGGAGAAATCACAGAAGAGATTCCCAGAATAAATAAGATATTAAAGATACACGAGCCGACTGCATTTCCCAGAGCCAGACCGCTCTCTCCTTTTCGGGAGGCTACAATAGAGGTTACCAGCTCCGGTAATGAGGTTCCCAACGCCACGATGGTAAGTCCCACCAGCATCGGACTCATACCAAATGACAAAGCAATCCGTTGCGCATTATCCACTACCAGATCACCGCCCCAGATGATCGCAAGCAAACCGCCGACAATAAATAAAATCGTCATGGGAATCGTCAGCTTTTTTTCCGACTCTTCCTCTGCGTTTTTCCGGCTCTTTAACGCAGAACGCACTACAAAAAACAGGTAAACCACCAGTCCCAGAAGCAAAAGGCTCCCCTCTACCCGTCCCAGTCTGCCATCCAGGATAAAAAGCAGCAGAATCACGGTTATACCAATATTCACCGGCATATCCCGTTTTAATATCTCCAGATCCGTTGAAAAGGCTTGAATCACCGCACAAACTCCGATCACGATCAGCAGATTAAAAATATTAGACCCAATGACATTACTGATCGCAATTTCATTGCTTCCTGCAATCCCGGCAGTAATGCTGACCGCCGCTTCCGGTGCGCTGGTTCCCAGTGCCACGATTGTCAAACCAATGACGACAGAAGGAATCTTTAACATCTTGGCAACCGCCGAGGCACCGTCTACGAAAAAGTCCGCACCTTTTATCAGGAGCGCAAAGCCTGCGATCAGATATACATATACCAGAAACGGAACCCGCTCCGGCAGTGTCATGATCATATTCCAAATATTTAATATACCTTCCATATTCCTTTCCTTTCCCGTCTTTTTTTGTCCGCAGTTCCGTTACCACTGACGATCCTGTTTCTTCCGAAGCAGCTCTTCCATATCCAGATTCTGATTTTCGGTGTTTTCCGCCTGCTTTTTCTTTTCCGGACGAGTTTTTTTTGTCTTTCTTGCCGCTTCCTGCTTCTTACGTTTCTCATTTGCAGCTACCCAGTCATTTTCGATCTGCGGGGATACCGCTTCCCCAGACTTTTCTTTTACCTCTGGTTTTGCCTCGGAGACCGCTTTTTCTTTTTTCTTTGAAGCCGCCTTCTTTTTTTTGAAAGGTACGGTCAACCATTCCAGATAATCCAGATTCATCCGCCTTGCGGCAATATCCAGAAGGAACAAGACTAACGCAGCAATCAAAAGCGGAATCGCCAGATTCGTTCTGGCTCTTACCGTTTCCAGTTTTTCATCAAATACAGGATCTTCATAGGTCACATACTGCCCATCCGCCTGCTGTACAAAGCGTTCCAGACCTTCTGTCAGAAGATCAAACCGATATTCCGGTGAATACTGCATCGCTGCCGCTGTGATCATACTTCCCTGAAGTTCTTCCCCGTTCCGGTTTTGCAGACTGATCGTATAGACACCCATTTTTTCCATATCCATACTAGCTTCATACTTTCCCGGAGCAACCGGATCTAACGTCAGCTCTGTCCGTTGTCCGTCACTGTCGGTACAGACAGCAGTAATGCTTGTATCACTGTCATAGTTCTCTGTCGTATAGCGAATCAGAGCGGCACTGCCCTCCTGTGTTACTAAAAGCTCATCCCCGCTTAAATTTGTGTTGGACACTACATAGTTTACCATATTATCCCAGAGTTGAACATAGTTATCCCAATTTGCCCAATTTCCTGTCCATTCATTGCTGGCGTCGGTATTCCATGCAATCGTGCGTCCCAGACCATACTGCCAGGTAGACAGGATCGGGTCGCCCTTTTCCGATTGGAGTATTACAGTCGCCTGCGGCTTAGCAGTCGATCCGATATATCCTAAGAGCGTCGGAACCCCGTCATTCATCAGGCCCTGTATGATCTCCGAATCACTGGTGATCACCGGAGTGAATTCCTCATTGATCAGATAGCTTTTTCCGGATAAAATGATTTCCTGTGCAAATATCTTTGGAATTCCACTGTCTACATCCGTATAATAAAACCGTCCGTTACACTGCTGCGCCAGTCGCTGCAGCAGATCCTGATCGGAATCTACGCCTACCGCAACCGTCGAAAGTGTGATACCGCTTCCATTGATCTTAGAAATCACCGCATCATAACTGTCATAGGTATCCTGTCCATCCGTCAATAAAATAATATGCTTAATCTGGGCATCGGAGCCTTGAAGCTGCTCTGCTGCCTCATCTAACGCCGGATAAATACTGGTTCCGCCGCCAAAACTGATCGTAGCGATCTGATTGGTGATCTTCGTCCGATCACTTACCTGCTGAAGGGGAACTACCCAGTCATAGGTGTCATCGAATGCCAATACCCCGACCTCGTCCCAGTCCCGCATACAGTTCAAGCCTTCGATTGCCGCCTGCTTTGCCAAATCCAGACAAGTAGCTCCTGAGCTTTCATCACTGACGGTAGTCATACTGCCGGAATGATCGATCACCATCGCCACCGCCATACTGGGCGTCTGGCGTTCTCCCTCTAAGAACATATTGACCGGAAGCACTGTTTCCAGCGGCGTATCCTGATAACCGCCCATAGCAAAGCTATTATCACCACCGGTACAGATCAGGCCGCCGGCATAATCCCGGACATAGCTTTCCAGATTATCCATAAATCCCTGCCGCAGATCTCTCTTGTGTACATTTACCAGTATAACCGCTTTGTAGGCAACTAATGCCGACATATCCTCCGGAACCCCGGTCGGTGTGATCCTGTCATACCGAACTTTGCAGGCATCCAAGATCGCCGCAAGCTCCGCTCCCTCATCCGGCGTTCCTTCCACCAAAAGCACTTTCGGTTCCGATTCCACCTGTGTAAATGCACAGTATTCGTTATTCATGCTCATGGAATCCAATGCCGGTTCCACCATAACACGGTAATCCTGCGTTCCATTCCTTTCTCCCGTATCCTGAAAGATAAACTGATTCTTACCAACCGTCAGATTGACCGTAGACTGTCCCTTTAAGGTTCTTCCGGAATAAAGGCTCACCAATGCCGAAGTCTCTATGTTACTGTTTATGGTAACCTTTACATTGAATACATCGCCAACATGCACCTGTTCGGGAAGCTCCATGTTACTGACATAAACTTCATTTTCCATGCTTTGTTCCAACCGGATCACTTTCAGGTCAATATCCTGTGCGGACACAGTGCCTGCCATTTTTTCCACGCTTCCCGCATTTTCCAATCCGTCCGTTATGAGTACCAGCCGCTTTGCGCTTCCTTCCGGAAAGATTGTCATAGCAGTGGATACCGCTTTTTCCAGATTCGTCGCCACCGTAACAGGCTGCGAGGTCAGTTCGGAAAAGATATTCTTATCCGTCACAAACTGCTCCACCAAAGCATTTTCTCCAAACACTACAATACCTGCCTGATTCCGTTTGGGCATTTCCTTCATACTGTTCCGAAGATATTCTTCAATATCGTTCAGATTTTTCTCGTTGCTGTCCGACATATCGACCAAAAAAATCGTAGTCGTTTCCTTCGAGATAAATTGAATGCTGACACCGCATAAGGATAAGATCAACAGCAATGCCATGAGCATACGCATGAGCATATATTTTATTTTTTTCCCCCGGTTCTGCATTCGGAACCACCGCCCGGACAAAATCAAGCCGGCCAAAACCGGTAATGCCAAGAGCAGCCACCAAGGATTATTCATTTCTATATTCATGCCATCCTCCGTTTTTCACTAATGCTGACGAATATATACCAGCCATTCCACAGTCAATGCCAGCAAAATGAACAATACGATCAGATTCCGTAGATCCCGTCCTCCGCTTAACGATTTTTCATCTTCTCCTATGGTCTCTGTTTCAACCTCGGCTTCCCCGGTCCCGTGGGATTCCTCTTCAACCGGAAACCGCACCACAAACATCTCCTGTTTCTCTTTCTCATTTACGGTCTGGGAAATCCTATAGATTCCTGCCTGATCCGTATCCGCATATGCGATGGTGGAAACCGCCGCTGGAAGAGTGGTAATCTCTCCATCCGGCGCCTGTACCGTCAGGTCTGAACCGTTCACGCTTCCGTTAAATACGATCTTATCGCCAGTTTCATAATATTCCTCGGCAACCATACCGCTTACCATCATATAATCCATGAGATTAGAAATCAAGATCGGAAATTCCGCCTGCAATGCAAGATCCGAATGATGAATATCAAAGCCCATCACCGCTATCCGTCTTCCTCCGTTTTCACCAAAATACCCGACGCAGCCCTGCCCACTGCTGATAAAGCTATCCGCCCAAAGGGGACGTTCATATTCCCTTGCTTTTGACACGCCAAAACTGAAATCCTCAATATAGCTCGTAATCTCTGCCTGTTGAAAAGAAAGACTTACATTCTCAATTTCCCGTTCCACCTTACATTCTTCTCCGGAGGGCGGATTGATATAGAGGATATTTCCCTCCGCCGGCAAGGTTTCCGGTATTACACCATCAAATATATAAAGATCAAAAGTCTCATTTTGTCCCACTGCGGTAAGCTGGCTGGTTTTATATAAATCCACCCAGCTAATGTTCGTTACCGCCTTTTCCAGAAACATATTGTCTTCCGTTACTAACAAAACCTTTTTTTGACCTTCTTCATTGACTGCGGCATATGCCTTATTATCCGCCGCCAGGTCATCCGGCTCATTGATTTCCGCCATCAGCGTTTTTCCCTGAACATTTACCTGTTCAAAATAAAAAATCTGGGACGCTCCCGCCGGAACCCGGACACTCTGCACCATAAGCAGGGTATCATCTCCGTACAGATTGACATCAGTAGTGACATCTTCCGCCGTATCGTTGGTAATCTTTCCAATCACCGTAACGGAAGGGGTACCATTCTCATCATATACCGTTCCATAGCTTAAATAATCCATTGACAGATTTTGATAATCCGTATACAGATTGATGACCCTTGCTTCCAAATTCCCAAGCTCAACGGGAGTATCCGTAAGAAAGACAGCTTCATACTGCTCCCATTGCCCGGTCATGGAATCTACAACGCTAACCGCAGCCCCGGTATCTCCGCTCAGATCCGTTACCGTCAACTCCCGCAGCGCCTGCTTTAGTTCCCCCTTATCCGTTACGTTCGTTTTTATGATACCGGCCTCCTGATTTGAAGTTACGATGGTAACCTGTGTGGTTTCACTTAATGAATCCACATAATCACATGCCCGGTCTATCGCTTCCTCAAGCCGGGTATGGGTATCGTCGTAAAGGATCCCCATACTGGCACTGGTATCTATCACCAGTACCGTATTACTGTAACGACTGCCTCCGGTCTTTAAATAGGGGGCCATCAATGCAAAAATCAGCAAAAGCACGGTTATGATCTGAAGGATCATCAGCAGATTTTTTTTCAGTTTATCAAAAGGCGTTGCTGCTTCCAGATTATTATAGATTTCTCTCCAAAGCATACTGGAGGAAAACGGATATTCTTTTGCCTTTTGCTTCAGCATATAAAGCAGAATGATAATCGGTATGAATATCAGAAACGCCAGCGGCCACCAATGATTAAACGCCATTTCCAAACTCCATTTCCAGCAGATTCAAGTGTTTTTCCTTACAAAAAATACCATCGACTGCTTTTCAAGCATATAAGCGTGAAGAAGGATAGATTCCTTACTTCCGTACAATGATTCCCTGATTACAGATAGTATCAAACAGAAACCGCTCCAGCGGCTGATCCGCAATCATGCGGATATAAGTCATCTCATACTTTTTTGCCAGAGCCATTAAGCGGCTTTCCAACTGCTCCAACGCCCTGTTATATTGTTCAATCGTATTCCGGTTTAAGGTCAGCCGAACCTCTTCTCCAGTCTCCATATCCAGAAGGTTCACAACCCCTTCCCCGTCGATCTCAAGCTCCTGTCTGGCAAGGACCCGGATCAGTATTACCTGCTGTTTCTTATACCGCAGGTATTTCACTGCCTCCTCGATTCCTTTTTCATCCAGGAAATCACTGATGATGATGGAAACACCGCTTCCCTGATACCGCCTTGCAGTGATTGCCTTGTTCAGATTTGTTTTCCCGTCAAATTCGATTTGCTCCAATTCCCGCATGATCTGCCGGAACGCCTGTTTTCCTGCCCTGCCCTTTCCCTGTGTCAGCGTATTTTCCTGCATCTCACTGATATAGACCCGATCCAGATTGTTCAATATCAGATATGCTAACGCACCGGCCAGTTGTAGGGCAATCCTAGATTTTTTCGGTTCACCAAAGTTCATGGAAGCAGAGGTATCAATAAAAATCTGAAAAATCCCCTCCTTTTCTTCCATGAACCGTTTGATATAGAGCTTATCCAACCGTCCATAAGCTCCCCAGTCAATTCGGCGAATGTCATCTCCCGGTATGTATTCCCGATAATCGGAAAACTCCACCGAAGACCCCTTTGCATTGGATTTTCTTCCTCCGCCGATCCCATAGGTCATATGGCGGCTCATAGCGATCGAAAGCTGATTCAGTTTCGTAAAAAAATCCGGATCAAATAACTGCTCACTCATGTGCTTCTCCTATATTCCTACTGCTGCTGAATCAACTGTGCGATCAGCTTGTCCGGTGTGATATTATCGGAAAGCGCTTCAAAATTACAGATAATCCTGTGACGCAGTACCGGAAATGCCACATATTGAATATCCTCAAACGATACGTTATAACGATTCTCCATCATCGCCCGTGCCTTTGCAGTCTTAATAATCGCCTGTGCCGCACGGGGACTGGCACCGTTTGTAACATATTTCTTTACAAAATCCGGAACCTCCTTCATCTCCGGATGGGTATTATAAACCAGATTCATCGCATAATCCATAACCGCATCTGCAATGGGCATCTCATAGATCACCTGACGGATATGGAGTATATCTTCTGCCGAAAGCATCGGGGTAAGCGCCTGCTCCTGCTGATTTACAGTCAGATTCACAATATCCCGTAATTCCTCCTTTGAAGGAAACCGGACGTTCAGCTTAAATAAAAACCGATCCAACTGTGCCTCCGGCAGTGGATAGGTTCCCTCCTGCTCGATCGGATTCTGCGTGGCAAGCACCATAAAAGGAGCCGGCATCAGATAGGTCTGCTTCCCGACGGTAACGGTCTTTTCCTGCATCGCTTCCAGTAAAGCCGATTGAGTTTTCGGAGTTGCCCGGTTAATCTCGTCTGCCAATACGAGATTGGCAAAAACAGGCCCCGGTTCAAACCGGAATTGATTCTGACCGTCTTCCTTCACGATCAGATTCGTACCGGTTACGTCTGCCGGCATTAAATCCGGTGTGAACTGAATACGGGAAAAGGCCAGATTCATGGTTTTAGCAATCGCTTTTACCATCTGGGTCTTTCCTACTCCCGGAACTCCTTCCAGTAAAACATTCCCGTCCGTGAGAATCGCAATGATCATTTGCCGGATAATCGACTTTTGGCCGATTATGGATTTCCCGATTTCGGCTTCACAGTCCAATACCTTTGCTATTATCTGCTTCATTTCCTGTTCGTTCTGAATCATGACCCTTCTCCTTATTCATTATTTAATGTATCAAAATAGGATTTTACGATGTCCTGTACCCCACTGGGATAATTGGAACCCTCCACCTTATTATACGCATTCTGGGAGTATTCTCCAACTACCTGCTGATAGTCAACGGAAGTACCTGTCCAAGCTTCTCCTCCCTTTTGCATGACACCGGTTCCATTTGTGTTTAATTGACCTTCCAAGCTTTCATTGTCCTGAACGGTCAAGTCCGGGATCGTGACCATCTGTCCATTCTGTCCGGCCGGCTTCTGGGTACCGGTTTCACTGCCGGTATTATATCCGCTTCCGCCTTCTCCACTGTTTCCCTGTCCGTTTTCATTTCCCTGACCGTTTCCGCCATTTTGCCCGGACTGTCCGCTTTGTCCGTTTCCATCCGGTTGCCCGGACTGTCCATTCTGTCCGTTCGGATCCGTCTGTACGGTCTGTCCGGACTGTCCGTTACCGGAATTCGGGTTGTTGTTTTGACTGCTTTGTCCGCTCTGATTGTTACTGCCTGTGGGCGATGTAGTCTGTTCCGAATTCTGCATAGACTGCTGTGCATTTGCGATCGCCTGCTGTGCCGCCTGAATCTGTTTTTGATTGGGCGCACTGTTTTCCATATCTTTTCCCAGTTCCTGAATGGTATTGTTATTCATTTCCGTTCCTAGCTGCTGCATCGCATCGGCAAGGGACTGCCAATCCTCAGCAGAGGAAGTCTCATCCATCTTTTGCAGATCATTCTGTATATCATTGAGTGCTTCTGAAAGCTGTTGTGCTTGCGTCTTTTCTTCCGGAGAAAGTGTGTCCGCCAGCGTCCGCAATGCCTGTCTTGCTGTCTGATGCTGCGCCTGCTCTGCTTCCTGATCTATTTTCACAGCAACCCGTTCCAGCGCTTTCTCAAGCTCCTCGGAAGTCTCAGCATTCTGAAGCTCCTGCATGGATTCTTCCAGAACCGCCATCAAATCTTCTTTTTCCAGCTCAGACAGATTTTCCATTCCCTCAATCTGTTCCATAGCATTTTCAATTTTCTGAATTTCATCTCCGATCTGTTCCTGCAGTATATGCTGCTCGGCTGCCTGTTCCTTTGCGGCTGTAGGAATAAAGCTCATACCCGCAAATACAGCCGCCAGCCCGAAAGCCAACAATAACTGCTTCCAGCGGGGCCGGAGGGGAAAGGTTTTCCGTACCGGAAAGCCTCCAAGACGTTTTACCGTATCCTGCTTTTGCAGATTACTTACCGCATCCTCTTTTCCTACCAATCCGTAAGCAGTCACCAGACGCTCCTGAAACCCATGTGCATCCAACTTCAAGGCCGCTTTTTCCATGCTGGGACGCTTGATCAGTCCGAGGATAACACCCGTAAGTATCCCTATGCCTGCCGCCGCCAGAGAATAAATCACAGCATAATACCACGGAACGAACAAGGCAACGCATGCGAAAACAATCGCAAGCGCAAAACCGCCGATCACACCAAGCAGGCCGAACTGAATCACTGTCTGCTCGGCTATTCTCCCACGTACCCGTTTTACATATTTGATTATTTGAGCATCCAAAGGATTCATCTTCTGCCTCCTTCTATCATCAACCGCTTACCTTGCCGGTATCCTGCCCTTCGGGCGGCTTTGTTGTCAACCGCTCGGTAGTCGGATTTTCCGCTGTAGGCGTAGGTACCGGCTGGGTCTCCTGCACAGGCTGCGGTACAGGCTGCATAACCGGCTGCATGACTGCATATGACTCTGGCACCGGCTTTACCACAGCGTTTTGTACCGCCTTCTTTTTTTTCTTTTTATTCCTAATCGGATCCAGCTTCTTTGCTGCTTTTCGGAGAAATAAATAGCTGATTCCCCCAGAAACCACTAAATTCATCGGTATCCATGCCTTTGCCACGATCGGCATCAACACTCCAAAGGCATCTAATTCCTCAAGCAGATCGGAAAGAGAGGCTACATCCATGGAACGCAGCATATAATCCAAAAAACCGGTCAGCGGATTTCCGATCAACAGCATAGGCAAAAGTCCGCAGTTCAGATCCGGCAACGTATATCCCATATTGGAATCAACGATTTCATAAATCACTGCGATCACAAGCACGATACCGATGAACACCAGTATGGTGCCAACCAGCAAAAGGGCTACCAATAAAAAGGTCATAACGATAGCACTGATGGTTTTCTTAAAGGCGGAAGAGCAATATAACCCGATACTGCCGATATAGACTCCCATCCATACCATCATAAACAAATAGCCAAGAAGTGCAAACCAGTTCAGGCCTCCCAGTATGAACGCCAGCGCCATAATGGGAATGCTGGAAATCAAAAATATCATATAATTGGATAAGGAAGCCATCAGCTTTCCCCAAACGATCGACATAGGCTTTTTCGGTGTCGTCAGCATAATCTCCAGCGTCTGCTTTTCCCGTTCGCCGGCAATGGAACCGGCTGTCAGGATCGGTGCGATCAGCATCATAATCGCAAGCTGAAGCCAACCTATTACCTGATAAATACTCATATACGCATTAAAGTTCATTCCGAAATCTTCATTGATAGCAGTATTGATAAAAAACACTACGATCACAGCGACAAAAGCCAGTGCAATATCATACAGCATTACTGCCAGCGGCAGCTTAAAGCTTCTTGATCCCACCGTCAGTTCTTTTTGCAGGATCGGATTTATTTTTATCTGCTTCCATCGTTTTATCATGCCTTTTCACCTCCCGTCATCTCCATAAAGAGAGTTTCCAGATTGCCCTCCTCACGGTGGAAGTTGTAGATTTGAACTCCTCCGGAAACCAGACTGGTCAACAATGCCGCCATCTCTTCATCTTCTCCGGTAAAGGCGATGATGATCTCATTATCCCGAATAGATATTTTTTCAACCAATGGAGTCTGCCGAAGAATCTGAATGGCAGGATCCTTATTGCCCAGAACCTGAATGGTGAGCGGGTTGGCATGGCGGGACTGCTTTGTGATCTCCTCTACCTTTCCGCTGGAAATCAGGTTTCCTTTCTCCATGATCCCAATACTGTTACACATTTCTCCCAGTTCCGGCAGAATATGGGAAGATATAATAATGGTCTTTCCCATTGAACCAAGATTCTTCATAACCTCCTTCAGTTCAAATCTTGCCCGTGGATCCAGACCGGATGCCGGTTCGTCCAAAACCAGCAGCTGGGGATTATGGATCAATGCCCTTGCCACGCAAAGCCGCTGTTTCATACCTCTGGATAAGTTGTCAACATATGCATCCTGTTTATCCGTCAGATTGACCAGATCCAAAAGCCCTAAGGACGTTTTTCGGACGACCGTCTTATCCATATCATACATGCTTCCGTAAAATTCCATGTACTCCATCACTTTAAAATTATCATACACACCGAAGAAATCCGGAACATATCCAACCTTCTGCTTAATCAGGTCGTTATGATGCAGGGAATCAATCCCGTCAATATAAACCTCGCCCCAATCCGCCTCCAGCAATCCGCAGATGATCCGCATCGTAGTTGTCTTTCCCGCTCCGTTGGGTCCTACAAAGCCGAAAATATCTCCCTGCTCGATATGCAGATTCAGATTATTGACTGCCCGGTATCTTCCATAGGTTTTTGTCAGATTACGAATCGTTACCATTCCTCTTCAACTTCACCTCCCACCAAAGAAATCATAGGTGCTTTATACTCCGTCGTATCCGGATATTCCGGCAGGTACTTAATATGCATCCAGCCCTGTTCGTCAATGTACGGACTTATATCCTGTAATGCCCCGTCTGTCAAAACCGGTGCTTCATAGGCACTGGTTTCAAAATTATAAAATTCCACCCGGCATATTTCATACCCGTATTCATCCTGTTCTCCCGGTTCTCTATCCATAAGAAGGACTGTATGGGCTGTATCCAACTGGGACAGATTATACAGGACGTCCATCTCTTCCCATACATAACGGGATTCCAGATCTTTGAACGTATCAAAATCCGGCGGATACTCATCCGTATAAGAATAATTATCTCCGCCTACCATATAATCATTGATGTCCCGGATATAAAACGAATAATTCTGGTAATCCTCCGGCATCTGATAAAACGACTGAAGAGCGATTCCCGCGGAATAAATCTTAGCGGAGCTGTTCTCCTTTAGTAACGGCGCTTCATAATCCTGTATCATGCCGAATACCATTCCCTGATTAAAGTCCAAGCTATCCGCTTTATCCAGCATGATCCGATACAGGTTTTCATTATCTCTCCGTTCCCGTTGTTCTTCCTTGCGAAAATAATCCGCATCCGAAAGCTCCGGCACCCATTCGTCAAGATCATAGTAATAAAGATTACTAATATACTCCATGCTGTTAAGCGTAACCGTTTTCGCTTCACCATTTTTCAAATCGCCTAAGTATACGTAATAGGAGCCTTGACAGATGACAACATTTTTCAGATCATAGCCGGTTTGGTTGGCAACCTGTCCTTCAAAGCCATTTGACGAAATCTCTAAATCCAGTTCAAAGCCTTTGCTTTGCTGGTAATCGTCCCGTTCCAAAAGAAGGGAATGTTTTTCAAACGCAATGTCTTGTTTTAATTGGAGACGTATCTGATTTCCCTCCTCTAAAACTGCGCAGGCATAATCTGTCGTATCAACCGGAATACCGTAATCGTATCCCCAGGTTTTCGCATTCTTCCAATCCTCGGCAAAGGATATACCGAATTCTTTTCCCTTGGGGCTTTCCATCGCCATATAAGCGGTTGTATGCACCAGTCCATCATTATATTCCAATATGGAAACCGCATCAATAAACGGTTTATGGATCCGATAAAACATACTGCTTATAAAAACTATGATCGTAAAGCCAAATGCAGTCAAAGGCATGACAAGCCACATTTTTTCCCGTTTGTCCTTATGCTTTAAGATCAGATACGACACGGGGCCAATCATGATCACATAAAGCAGAAAAATAGCGGAATATAATAATGCGCTGGGCAGCTTAATCCGATTTACCCCTGCCACAGCATTTTCTATATAATTCTCGTCAAAATCCGTTCCGTACCCGTTGATGATCGAGTCAAAGATCGCATCATTCCCGGCATTTTCCAGTATGTTTTTGGCCAAAACGGTTCGTTCCTGATTGCTGACAAGCGGTTCCATCGCCAGATCATAGCCTAATACCAGAATCATTCCATCGCCATAACTTTTTTGGCATGCATCGCCGCCTATGGCGATCGAACTGGAAATATCCTGCCAGCCTTCCCCTGTAAGATCTGCCACATCCACATCCTTCACCCCATCGGTCACACCATATGTGATTATCATAACATGCTTAGAAATCCCATTGGAAGCAATGGAACCGAATGCGTCCTGAAACCCTTCCAAAACGATCGACGCTTTCGAGCCGGTTCCTAAAATAAGGATCCCGCCCTGATTCACCCAGGAAACGATCGCATTCCGTTGTTCATTGGAAAGCTGAGACGTATTATAATTATCAATGAGGATATATTGACAGGTTGTCAGACCTTCTCCGTTCTCCGGAATATTATCTGCCGTCAGGCGGAGAATCTTGGTTTCGATGGCTCCACTGCTGGTATTCAGGCTCAAACCGTCAAAATAATTCAATCCGGTATAGTCATCGCTAAGGATTCCGATCACCGCTGCCCTTCCTACCGTCAGGCTGGTAAAATTAACCAACTGGGAATACAGGATCTTTCCCTGTTCATTTTCCAGCTCTATCCGCAGATAAGGCGCCGTAGAAACATCCGGGAGTAAAAAGGAAACACTCTTTTCACCGCCGCTTGGCACGACCAGAAGCTTTTCATAAGCAATGCTTTCCTTATCATAGGTGGACGGAATAATCACCCGCAGGGTTCCGCTAAAATCCTTCCCCGTTTTATTTACCGTCACTGTAACCGGCATGGATTTTCCCTCTACAGCGACACCGTCCAGTCCTGTTTCTAACGTAACGGTAAACTCATTATTGTCTATATCTTTATCGCTTTCCTCTGCAAGAACCGTCCGGGGTATCAGACACACAAGCAGCCATGCAGCAAGCAAACCGAATATTATTTTTCTTTTTTTCATCCCTCTATCCTTTCTCCGCATTTAACCGAAATATGATCTCAAACACCGTTCCCCTGTTTCCGGACTGTACCTGAATGGTTCCATTATGCATCTCAATAATGTTTTTGGCAATAGCAAGTCCCAGACCGGTTCCGCCTCTTGTAGAACGTGCGGCATCCCCACGATAAAACTTATCGAATACCTTATCCAAATCCTTTTTCGGAATCATCCGCCCATAATTCGTAATCGAAACTCTTGCAAGGTTTTGTTCCGGCTGTGTTTGCAGCTCTACCCGAATCTGTTTTCCCTCGGCACCGTATTTTATGGCATTGCTCATCAGATTGCCAAACGCTCTGGCCAGCAGTTCACCGTCGCCGTCAATATATATCTTTTCCGGGGTAAAGATTTTATAGCATTCCAGCTGATGTTCCTTTAAGCTGGGATAAAATTCATCCAAAAGCTGTTCCAAAAACTGCCGCAGTTCTACCTGTCCGCCGGAAAGCTCCATTTTCCCCTTCCCATACCGGGTAAAATCAAACAAATCCGTTACCAATCCTTCCATACGAAGGGATTTTTCGTAGGCAATTTTAATGTATTTATCCTGTGTTTCTTTCGGCAGTTCCTCTGACTGCTGCAACAGATTCAGATACCCGATCACGGAGGTCAGCGGCGTTCGCAGGTCGTGGGCCACATTTGTAACTAATTCATCCTTCATCTGCTCTGCATTCTGCTCATTGATAATGGCATTTCGCAGCTCCGCCTGCATCGTATTGATCGCCCTTGCCAGATCCGTCAGCTCCCCGCTGGAACGAATGGCAATCTCCTGCGTCAGATCTCCGTCCTTGATCCGCTCCACTCCGCTTAGAATTTCCTTTAAGTAAGAAACCATAGGAGCGGACAGAATGATATAATACACAAAAAACAACATAACGGAAATGATGATCAGCATGATCCAAACCGCTGTATTCCATTCCGGGCTGTCTACCAGTCGGAAATCAATCTTCATTTCCTGTTCCAGGAATATCAGTTTCCCAAGTACATTCCTATGCTTCATTATAAACTTGAATATGAAAATCAGTATTCCGTCCGTCAGAAACGTAAGCCCACAGCTTAAAAATACATATAAAGCAAGCCGCATACGGAAACTGGTTAATATATTATGCTTCAATCTTATACCCAAC
Source organism: uncultured Lachnospiraceae bacterium (assembly GCA_947589055.1). GTDB lineage: Bacteria > Bacillota > Clostridia > Lachnospirales > Lachnospiraceae > CAG-632. The sequence goes on from CANPZL010000014.1 coordinate 18,553, forward strand.
TCCCCAAACCGTCCGAATCAATGTCGGATTCTTTGCGTCCAGCTCGATTTTTTCCCGCAGCCTTCGGATATGAACCATCACCGTATTGTTGACCTCATAAACCTTTTCTTTCCAGACCTGTTCAAAAATCTCGTCTGTACTGTATACTGTTCCCGGATGGCTTGCCAGCAGCCAAAGAATATCAAATTCTATAGGGGTCAGGGACAGAAGCTCACCATTCCGCAATACCTGATGTGCCTTCTTATCAATCGTCAGATTCCCCACCACCGCCGTTTCCTGCCGAGGGGCCATATGAATCCCCTGATACCGCTTTAACTGGGATTTTACCCTTGCAGTGAGTTCTAACGGATTAAAAGGCTTCGTCACATAATCATCCACGCCGGTACCAAAACCCATGATCTTATCCATGTCCGTTGTCTTTGCACTCAGCATAATGATCGGTATATTACTGGTTTTCCGAATCTGCCTGCACACCTCCATACCGTCCATCTCCGGCATCATGACGTCTAAGATAATCACTTTGATCTCCGGATTCTGGTTCAGCTTCTCCAAGCATTCCTTTCCGTCCGCCGCTTTTATGACCTCTAAGCCTTCATTCGTCAGATAAATCTCAACCAAATCCGCAATTTCGGGTTCATCATCTACTACCAGTATGGCAGCCATAGCTGACACACCTCCGTTTCCTCTTATTTCACTCTGTCATCGTAACATAAATCCCGGTTTCTTACCTTACAAAGTTCTTACGATTTATCTAAACTATTCCGTCATACTTCTATGCATGAAAGCAACTTCCGCCTACGAACTCCCGTAAGATTGAATTGTTTGGGACTGCTTCCGGGCTGACAGCCAGGAAATAATCCAGAAACTTTAAGAGACGCTTTGCCTCCTGATATTCCGCCGCATCATGCGGTATGGCAAACAAAAGCGGTTCCGCATATTGCTTAATGACGCTTAATTCATACAAAAGAGCGGAATTAAACATAACATCCGCCTGCTCCTGATACGGAAAAATATAATGTTCTTCTCCCCTGCGGACAGAGTTCCACATGGAAATGGTTGCCTGTGCGGAATTACCTCTGGTTCTGGAATCCCGTACAATACGCCGGATCAGCCTGCCATCCGTAGTCGAAATCCGGTTATGCTGGTCAATATTCAAGCTGGTCAACGCACTAATATATATCTTAAACTTGCTTTCCTCCGGGAGCTGATCGGTCATCTTGGGATTTAAGCCGTGGATCCCCTCGATCACCAAAACATCACCGGTATCCAACTGGGTATAATCGCCCTTGTACTCCCGTCTGCCGGTATGAAAGTTAAACCGGGGAAGCTCTACCCGCTCGCCGGAAAGCAGACGGGACATATCCTCGTTAAACTGCTTCATATCGATAGCTTCCAAACATTCAAAATCATATCTGCCATCTGCGTCCTTCGGCGTCTGCTCCCGATTCACAAAATAATCATCTAACGCAATGGGATGGGGATGCATTCCGTAAGCCCGAAGCTGAATGCTTAAACGGTGGGAGAAGGTCGTCTTTCCCGACGAGCTGGGGCCAGCGATCAATACGATCTTTTTTCTCTCCCGCTCGATCCGTTCTGCGATCTCTGCGATCTTCTTTTCCTGCAATGCCTCCTGTACCAGCATCAGGTCGCCGATCCCTCCGTCTGCGATCACATCATTTAACGCGCCAACCGTATCAACCCCCAGCATGGTACTCCAGTCCTCAGACTCCTTTAATACCTTAAACAGCTTTTTTGCCGCCTCAAAAGGCGCCAGCGTATCCGGCTCCTCCATCGTGGGCATCTGCAGTACAAAGCCTGCGCTGTACAAGATCAGGTCAAAGCACTTAATATAACCGGTGCTTGGCACCATATACCCATAATGATAATCCTCATAATGTTCTATCCGATAAAGATTGGCAGCAGACACCCGCCGATACTGGAACAGACGAACCTTATCTTCCATTCCCTGCGCCGCAAACCGCCGGATAGCAATATCCGTGCTTACGCTTTCCTTTTGAATCGGCAAATCCGCCCAGACCAATTCCTTCATTCTCCGTTTTATGGAATACAGTAAATCCTGACTGACCCCCTCCGACAGACCTTCGATCTCACAGTAATACCCGTTACTGATGGAATACATCACCCGAACCTGAAAATCCCGTGAATGATTCATAACATCATCAATGGCTTTTAACATCAGCAGGGTCGCACTCCGCTTATACGACTGATAACCAATCTCATCCGCTGTAGTCAGAAACCGGATCTCACAATCATTCTGAATCGGTTTAAAAAGCTCACAGAGCTTAGTATCCATATAGGCCAGAACAATATCATGCTTTTCTCTCTCCTGATATTTCTTTGCCAATTCCAACAAGGTCATGCCCTCCGGCACTTGAACCGTTTCTCCGTACAGTTTAATCGTTACTTCACCCATAATATCCTCCTCCTGTTGCGTTTCCTTTCTATTACAATACCTGAACCGGACTGCCTGTATCCAATGGCGTAATCCGGACAGCATTTTTCTTTCCTGAAATCTGTAAACAGCCTTCCAGATATGCCGCCATGAACCTTACAAAGATATGCTCCAGACCATAGTGGGTCGCATCCATTACCACCAGTCCTTCATCTACCGCATCAATGCCTTCATGATGTCCAATATCACCAGTAATCAAAAGCTCTGCACCTGCTTTTTTTGCAAAGGGGATCTGACTTTTCCCAGAGCCGGGAGAAATGGCAATCCGCCTTACCTTTTTATCAATATCCCCATAAATAATCACGAAATTCAAATCAAACCGTTCCTTCACCAGACTTGCCAGCTCCGATATGTTCCTTTCTTCCGGAAGATTCCCTACTCTTCCGATTCCTTCTTTTATTTCCCCTTCGGTCACCGTAACCTCCAAAGGCTCCGCCTCTAAAAGTCCCAGCAGCTTTCCCGCTAATTCCGCCATGCCGCCCTTAATGTCAAAGTTCGTATGCATGGCATAGCAGGCTATCCGGTGGGTCGCCAGTTTCCAGATCCGCTTTCCTGCTATACTATGCGTATTTATCTGTTTTCTTGCCTGAAAAATCATGGGATGATGGGTCAGCAGTAAATCCACCTTCTGCTCCACCGCCTGTTCTATCACGTAATTGGAAGCATCCAGTGCGATCATGATATGTTGAATCTCCTGTTCCGCATCTCCCAGCAGCAATCCCACGTTATCCCAATCCTCTGCATAAGATATTGGGGACAGTTCCTCCAGCTGCCTAATAATCTCCTTTAGCTTCATATTCCTTCTGTGCCTCCTGATTCCATCTCATCTCTCGCTCTAAGTCCTTCCGCCTTGCTTCCGCCCGTTTTCCTGTCTGCCCTTCCAGCCGAGATGCTATTTCTGCATATGTCTGTTCTTCTTTTTTTAAATACCGGTATAAAACCTCTGACTGCCGATTCAGAAGATCGCTTCCATAGCGATAAGGAAGCTCTCCCTCATATACCTCCCTGCCGGGAACGCCTTTTATGATCGTATAATATTTTCCGTCCTCCAAAAGCATCTCTTCCCTGCAGATCCGATACCCGTCTTTATGTAAATACCGCCGCACCTCCGGTATGTGGGATTGAGGCTGTAAAATCAAGGTTTCCGTATTCCTGCGGTTCTTTTTCCCTCGCTCCAGCAGTTCGATCATTAGATGTCCGCCCATACCAGCCAGAATCAGGGTGTCCACCTCACCAGGCTTTAATTGTTCCAAACCGTCCGATAAGCGGCATTCAACCTGACCAGTCACCCCCTGCTCCCGAACATTTGCTTTTGCCCGAGACAGCGGCCCCTGTTTTATATCCATTGCGATCACTTTATCCGCCAATCCCTGTTTTACAAGCATTATGGCAACATACCCATGATCGCAGCCAATATCGGCTACCGTTTTGCAAGGATCCACCATTGCCACCAACTGTTTCATTCGCTGTGAAAGCTCCATCGGTTATTCCTCTAAGAAATCCTTCAGTTTTCGACTGCGGCTGGGATGACGGAGTTTCCGCAATGCCTTCGCCTCAATCTGCCGGATCCGTTCCCTGGTAACACTGAATTCCTTTCCTACTTCCTCTAAGGTTCTCGCTCTTCCATCGTCCAGACCAAATCGGAGCCGAAGCACCTTTTGTTCCCGGTCCGTCAGGGTATCCAATACCTCTACCAGCTGCTCTTTCAGCAGGGTAAATGCAGCTGCGTCGGCAGGCACCGGTACATTTTCATCCTGAATAAAATCGCCTAAATGGCTGTCCTCCTCCTCGCCAATGGGCGTTTCCAGTGACACCGGTTCCTGCGAAATCTTTAAGATTTCCCGTACCCGCTCCACCGGCATATTCATTTCCTTTGCAATCTCTTCCGGCGAAGGTTCCCTTCCCAGCTCCTGTAATAGCTGGCGCTGTACCCGTACCAGTTTATTTATGGTTTCAACCATATGCACCGGAATCCGTATCGTTCTTGCCTGATCCGCAATGGCTCTGGTTATCGCCTGCCGAATCCACCATGTAGCATACGTGGAAAACTTATATCCCTTACGATAATCAAATTTTTCGACTGCTTTAATCAATCCCAGATTCCCTTCCTGAATCAAATCCAGAAACAGCATTCCTCTCCCTACATACCGCTTTGCAATGCTGACGACCAAACGGAGGTTTGCCTCTGCTAACTTCTTTTTGGCATTTTCACCTTCGGGGCCGCCTTTTTCCATGATCTTAGCCAGAGTAATCTCTTCCTCTGCACTCAAAAGGGGAACCTTGCCGATTTCCTTTAGATACATCCGTACCGGATCCTCGATGCTCACCCCTTCCGGAACCGTAATATCAATCTGTTCTTCCTCCTCTACTTCGAAGGTAATATCATCCGGTTCCTCATCCGTCATGGAAAGGACATCAATATTGTTGGTTTCCAGAATGTCATACACCATTTCCATCCGCTGCTCATTCAGATCAATGCCTGCGAAATGCCCAATTACCTCTTTGTCCTCTAACACATTCTTCTTTTTTCTGGCAATCTCAATCAGGGACTTTAGCTTTTTCTCGAATTTTTCATCAATTTCCTTATTGTCCTCTCCCATATCCTGTAAACTTTCCAGTCCAATCTCATTCTTTCTTTCTTCACTCATTCCTCTATCTTCTATATCCTTTCTTTCGTTTTTTTCTGCCATGTTTTTCCACCCTGACCTTTCATATCATATTCTAACCACCGGTGAAAGAAATATTCCAGCCGGAGATCTGACTCCGTTCCTGAATCAGCTCCTGCAATTTCCCATAATCCTGTAAATGCGCTAACTGATATTGAATGCTTTCCTCTTTTACCTTTCGAACCAGCTCCGTAATCACAACTCCATTCTCCTCTGCGGAAGGTTCCTGCTCCAATACCGTTTGCAATACGGATGCCGCCCTTGTCTGCTGCTCAATGTCCTCATATTGATTGATCAATACTGCCGGCTTCATTTCTCCGGTTTCCTCATACTGCTTGTACAGCTTCTTTGCCAATTCCCGGAAAAAGGGCTCCGTGAAATCCTCCGGCGTCAGCCTGCCCTTAAGCTGGGGCATCAGTTGGTCGGGATAATTCACCAGCCAAGTCAACAAAAGCATCTGGGGCTGCTGTTTCCGCTCTTTTATCCGTTCCTGCCGACGAATATCCTGCGGTTTTTCCTCTCGAACCGCCTCCTGATACCGAAGCTGCTCCGTCCGATATTTTCCATACCGATTCACCGCTTCGATCAGCTTCTTCTTATCTATAAAATACCGATTCGCAATCGCTTCACAATAATTATCCCGTTCCATCGGTTCCGGAAGCGCCGCCACTAACTTTACTGCCTCCTGCTGAAACCGGGTTCTTCCCTCCGGGTCCTGTAAGTCATAATCCTCTGCCGCCATCCGCACCTGAAACATCAAACTGCTTTCCGCCTGCCGGATCCGCTCCTCATAGGCATCCGCTCCTAAATTCTTCATGAATTCATCCGGATCTTTATGTGGTCTCATATCAATCACTCTTACCGATATGCCTACTTCCCGAAGAATGGGAATCGCTTTTTGTGCCGCTGTTTTTCCCGCACCGTCACTGTCATAAGCCAGATATGCCTTATCCGTATACCGTTTCAAAAGCATCGCCTGCTGAATGGTAAACGCAGTTCCTAAAGACGCTACCGCATTGTCAAAGCCCGCCTGATGCATGGCGATCACGTCCATATAACCTTCACATAGAATAAATCCTTCCCGCTTGGAATGCCTTGCAAGATGCAGTCCGTATAAATGCCTTCGTTTTTCGTAGATCGGAGTTTCCTTCGAGTTCACATATTTGGGCAAACCGTCTCCCATGACCCGCCCTCCAAATCCGATCACTCTCCCGTTCAAGTCCATAATGGGAAACATAACCCGATTCCAGAATACGTCCGTGGGCCCCTGCTTTTCATCCATGCGCACCAGACCGGAGTCCTGCAACAGTTTATCCGCATATCCTTTTTCCTTCAAATACCGGTACAGATCATCCCGGTAAAGCCTGGCATACCCCAGACCAAACCGATGAATCGTTTCCGGAGTCAATCCCCGTCCTGTCAGGTACTGCATAGCGGCTTCTCCGTCCTTCTTACGAAGGGCATAATAAAAATATCCTGCCGCCGCCTTGTTGACCTCCTTCAAAGCACTGTTATAATCGGCTTCCTGACGTTCCGACTGGGTCATCTCCCGCTGTGGAAGGGCAATTCCCGCACGTTCTGCCAGAAACACAACGGATTCCGGAAAGGTATAATTTTCATACTGCTGTAAGAAGGTATATACCGTACCTGCCGCCCCGCAGCCAAAGCAGTGATAGAGCTGTTTTTCCCGGCTTACATGAAAGGAGGGCGTTTTTTCATTATGGAACGGACAACAGCAGGTATAAGTATTTCCTTTTTTCTTCAGACTGACATAGGAATTGATCACATCTACAATATCGTTGCGGGAGCGTATCTCTTCCACTAATTCTTCTGAATAAAACATGGCTTCCTCCTTTATCCTCTCCATGCCTTCGGTACGAATATATTTTCAAAAGTATGCACCGCAAAATTATCGGTCATACCTGCAATATAATCACAAACCACAAGCTCTGTCTCTTCCCCGCCGGCAATCATGCCGCTATATTCCTCCGGAAGTTCATCCGGATTCTCATAATAGTAGTGAAAGAGTTGTCGGATCATAGCTTCCGCCCGTACCTCTTCTCCCTTCGCTACAGGATTAAAATAGACGTGCTGAAATAGAAAATCCCGCAATCCTCGCATCGCTGTCAGGATTTCGTCGGACATGGCTATGGTATCCCGATCCTCACTGTTTATGATAATATCATGTATCAAGGTATTGATCCGATCTCTAGTAGTATGTCCCAGTCGGGCAGTGCTTTCCGTCGGCAATTCTTCCTCCCGAATGATTCCTGCCCGAATCGCATCGTCAATATCATGATTGATATAGGCAATCTTATCTGCGAACCGTACCACTTTCCCCTCCATGGTAGCCGGTTCTCCTATGGAACGATGGTTACGGATACCGTCCCGTACTTCCCATGTCAGATTCAGACCTTCCCCTTTCTTTTCCAGCTTTTCTACTACTCGGATACTCTGTTCATTATGATGAAACAGTTGTCTGCGCCTGCCATCGGCATGAAACAACCGCTTCCGATATTCCTCGGTTCCTTCTTTTCCCGCTTCCAGCATTCGCTGTCTTGTCAGTTCCCATAAGGCTGCACTTAACGCCCGTTCGCCGGCATGTCCAAAGGGAGTATGCCCCAGATCATGTCCCAGAGCGATCGCCTCGGTCAAATCCTCGTTCAGTCGAAGGGCACGTGCAATGGTCCGGGCATTTTGTGCGACCTCTAATGTATGGGTCAGCCGGGTACGGTAATGGTCCCCCTCCGGTGATAGAAATACCTGCGTTTTATCTTTCAACCGCCGGAATGCCTTGGAATGAATAATGCGGTCCCGATCCCGCTGGTAAATCGGACGCAGATCGCATTGGGGTTCCTCCACGTCTCTTCCCCGGGAGCGACAGCTTAACGCCGCATATTCACTTAAATAGCTCCGTTCCCATGCTTCCCGCTTTTCTCGAAGCGTCAACTCCCCTTCCATGAAGCCTCAACCTCCTGTCTGTATATTTCTCCATTCTGTCGTCCGTTTTGGGCGAAGCCAACAGAACCTGATCGTATCCCGGTTTATCTCTCAAAATTCTCAGCCTATTTTAAATATTCTACAGCTTTTCCAAATATCCTTTATTTTTCTTCTTTCATCACAAAAGAGCAGACCTATGTCTGCTCTTCTGTGAAAAATAATATGCAGTTCCAAAAGGGGATTAACCCTTCACACTACCTACAGCAACACCTTGAATAATGTATCTGGATAGGAAGATATATACGATAACAATCGGGATAATTGATAAGAAGATTGCCATATATACCTGACCCATATCAAACTTTAAGAAGTCCGCACCACGCAAGGTTGCAATCAGGATAGGAAGTGTCTTTAACTTATCCTTACTTAAGATCAAGTTCGGTGTGAAGTAATTGTTCCAGCTTGTTACGAAAGCGAAAATCGCCTGCACCGCAATCGCCGGCTTCATAATCGGAAGCACGATCGTATTAAAGGTTCTAAACTCATTGGAACCATCGATCCGGGCCGCTTCCACGATCTCCAACGGAAGGGCTCCCGACATATACTGCCGCATGAAGAAATAAACCGCAGGGGCTGCTATAGTCGGCACGATCAATGGAATATAGTTATCCAACAGCTTAAAGGCACGCATCAAGTCAACGAAACCAAGTGCAGTTACCTGCGTCGGCACCATCATGATCGCCAGAATAAAGGTCTGGATTGCCTTTCTGCCCTTAAAATCATATGCATGAAGCGCATAAGCTGTCAGGGTAGAGAAGTAAGTGGTGCAGATCGCACAACAAGCCGCTACGATCAACGAGTTCAGCAAACAGCGAAGCACCGGCAGATTACCGTTGTGGATTACGCTGTTAAAGTTTACAAAGAACGACTTTCCCGGAAGCGGTGAAAATCCAGACTGGATCGCCGCATGCGCACGGGTAGAGTTTACAAACAAAATGTAGAAGGAGAACAAACATACAATGCTTAAGAAAATCAGCACAATATATCTGACTGTCTTCACGCGAGCTATATGTGCATGATAGCTCTTTTCTGTTTTTGCCTTAGAATTTGCCATTTCGATTCTCCTCCTTTCTAATACTCATCATCTCTGGAATTGATCCGGAATACAATAAAGCTCAAAATACCCGTTACAACAAACAGGATAACGGATAAGGCACCTGACATACCGTAGTTCTTACTGTACAGGTGTTTATTCAAGTACATGATCAATGTCATTGTGGTATTGTTCGGCGATCCCAAACCATTTGTCAAGATCTGCGGAATATCGAACATCTGAATACCACCGATCAAAGAGGTAATCAATACATAAATGAAGATCGGCTTTAACAATGGCATCGTAATTTTCGTAAATACCTGCATGGAGCTTGCTCCATCCACATTCGCTGCTTCAAAAAGGGAAGTATCAATACCCATGATACCAGCCATCAACATAATCGTTGTATTACCGAACCACATCAGGAAGTTCATCAGAGCAACCAAAAATACAGTTGACCATGTGTTAGACAACCACCGAATCGGTTCCCCGCCTGCTGCTTGAATCAAATTGTTCACAGGACCAATATCTGAGAACAAGGAGAAAAACAACATAGAAAATGCGGAAGCCATGATCAAGTTCGGCAAATAAATAACAGTCTTGAAGAACTGCTCGCCCTTCAAACGGATACTTGTATCTGCAAACCATACACCTAACAGCAGAGATACCAGTATCTGAGGAATAAATCCGAGAATCCACATTAACATGGTATTTCCCGCATATTTTAATAAATCACCGGTTGTTATCAGGGAAATATAGTTCTGTATTCCCACAAAATTAGGACCAACCTGGGTCAGACCGCCCAACGCCATATACTTTTCAAAAAAGCTATAGTACACGGTAGAAATCAATGGTACTAAAGAAAAGACACAGTATACGAGGAAAAACGGAATCAAAAAGATGTAGCCCCATTTTGTATAACTAACAACCTTACTTTTTTTTGTTGCTGCCATACTATTTTCTCACCTCACGTATTAGATTTTCTGCTTTACCCTTCTTCACCAAGAGTATTAAAAAACATGCCTGCCTTTTCAGACAGGCATGTTTAAGAGCTTCACTCTGAAGTTTCAGCCAATGAATTACTCAGCTTCCGGTGCTTTAACATCCGGATACTTGGCTGTGATTGCTTTGTAGAAATTCTGAAGTGCTGTGTCATAATCAACATTTCCGTCGAAGTAATCCTTCATAGCACCCTGAAACTCTTCATTACATCCCTGATCGTAAGGACCAGCGTTGCTCATATCAATCTTCGGAGCTGCTGCTACGAATAACTTAATATGATTCTGTCCGCCTAAGAAATCAGAAGAGTAATCGCTGTTTGCAAGTTCTTCCATAGCTGCCTGATTGTTAGTGTAATCCTGAGTCTCCTCGGTAATTGCCTTAGCAATATCACCATCACAGGTCATAGAATACAGAATATCATGTACTAAGGTCGGATTATCTGTACCAGTTGCTGCACAAATCCATGAACCACCCCAGTAGTAAGCTGCAGGTCCTTCACAAACTGCGTAATCACCGTAGATACCGTTACCAACTTCTTCCTTACCACCTTCATCAACCGGGGTCTCAAGAGAGTTGCCCAACAAGGTGAAGTTGATACCCCATGTAGAGTAGAAGAAACCAAATACCTTACCTGAAGGACCCTGATCTGCATTCCAACCATCTGACCACAGAGAGGTCTTATTGTTGTAACCATTATCCGTAAATTCCTTTGTCTGATCAACCCATTCCTTTAATGCAGGATCAACCTGAACAGTGCCATCAGAACTTACCCAGCCTTCAGATACGGTGTTAGAGAATGTACGATATGCATCATCATAACCAGATAACATAAAGTAACCAGCATCCTTCATCTTCTTAGCTGTCTCGCCAAAAGTATCCCAATCCTTAACATACTCCTGTACTTCTTCCGGTTCCTCTGTTCCTAATACTTCTTTAGCAATAGAACGTCTGTAAGCGAACAAACCAGGAGTTGCCTGCCATGACAGAGCCTTGATCGCTCCGTTGCTGTCTGTTACGATGTCCTTCGTATACTGATACATCTCAGACATATCATCTTCGGTAATACCAAGTTCTGTAACATCCATACACAGATCGCTGTTTACATACTTCAATGCATAGTCAGCCTCGATCAAGAAGATATCTACCTTGTCATCTGCTGCTGCATCTGCGTTACCCGGCAAAGTTGCATCCAACTTGTTCTGATAAGCATTGTCATCGGTAGGAGTAACAAAGAAGTTTACTCTTGTACCGTCATCCATAACACCACCGTTGGTCGGATTTGCTGCATCATCTGCCGTATAACCAGGCATGAAAGATGTCATACGAGAAGCATACTCATCATTCCAGCAATAAATGTTAAGTACATCGCCTTCATCAGCTGCCGGTTCCGTAGTGTCACCCTGAGTGTCATCACCAGTAGAACTATCATCGCTAGTAGGAGCGGTAGTAGAACCACCATTTCCACATGCTGCTAAGGATAATCCCATGGCTAACGCTAAAGATAACGCTAAAACCTTTTTGAATTTTTTCACGAAAAAACCCTCCTTTAAAATGTGTGTGTTAGTCGTTCGGTTCATCGTGACTCAAACTCGAATCCATATTTAGTTATATGTACCTTGTCCAAGCCTCTTTGTTCCTACTTCGACTAAGTATTCTTCGCTGCTTTCACAGCTTTACAAATGTCATTATAGGGCATAGTGACCAATTTAGCAAGTCTTTTTTTGATTTTTTTAGGTTCATTTCACATGATTCAGCTAATATTTTGCTGTTTTTTTGTATCGCTCATCAATATTTCCCCTTTTTTTGTCTATTTTATCAAAAATACTTTTAAATTCCAGCGGTTATTGTTTTATTTCTTTTTTATTTTTCTGTTTTTTTTATTTTTAAAAGCAAAATGTCGAACTTTTTTATGTAATAATCATAAATTTTACTTGTTTTTTATATAATTCGGATTTCTTTAATATGTTTTTGCTTTCTCCTCTCAGTTTCTTTTCAAAAAGATTTCAGAAATGTTACAAAATCTTTTTTGTACAATTCTCCTTATTTTTATCTTTTTTTCACTTTATTTATCATGAATTTTGTACAAGTCCTGTCCGTCAAAAAAAGAGCCGGAGGTTTCCGGCTCTCTTTTTTGTTTATTTTTACTATATCTGTTCCTCATCATCTGCCAGATTCAGATTCATGATCTGACGTTTTCTTGCAAGCTCGTCGTTTTCCAAATACTCATCATAGGTAGTCTGCTTATCAATGAGTCCGGTATTCGTCAACTCCATGATCCGATTCGCAGTCGTCTGCAAAAGCTGATGGTCCTGTGAAGAAAACAGGATTACACCGGGGAATTTTATCATTCCGTTATTCAGAGCAGTGATGGATTCCATGTCCAGATGATTAGTCGGTTCGTCCATGATCAGGACATTCGACCCCATGATCATCAGCTTGGATAAGAGACAGCGTACCTTTTCCCCGCCGGACAACACCCGTACCTTTTTGACACCGTCTTCACCGGCAAACAGCATCCTTCCCAGAAACCCACGAACATAGGTGGCGTCCTTTTCCTCCGAATACTGGGTCAGCCAGTCGACAATAATATCATCGTTTTCAAATTCCTGATTAAAATCCTTTGGGAAATATCCCTGCGAGGTTGTGACACCCCATTTATAGGTTCCTTCGTCCGGCTCCAGCTCCCCTGCCAATATCCGGAACAACGTGGTCGTGGCAATGGTGTTGGGACCTACAAATGCAATCTTATCCTCCTTATTCACAGTAAAGGATATATGATCCAGCACCTTCACACCGTCAATGGTCTTAGAAAGTTTCTCGACCGTAAGCACTTCATTTCCAATTTCCCGGTTCGGGCGAAAATCAATATAGGGATATTTCCGGCTGGAGGGCCGGATATCCTCCAATTCAATTTTTTCCAACGCCCGTTTTCTGGACGTTGCCTGCTTTGATTTGGAAGCATTCGCAGAGAAGCGCTGTATAAATTCCTGTAGTTCTTTTATCTTCTCTTCCTTCTTCTTATTGGCTTCCTTTTGCTGTTTGATCATCAGTTGGCTGGATTCATACCAGAAATCATAATTTCCGGCATATAACTGTATCTTTCCATAATCTACATCTGCTGTATGCGTGCAGACCTTATTCAAAAAATATCGGTCGTGGGATACTACAATAACCGTATTGTCAAAATTTATCAGGAATTCCTCCAGCCATGCAATGGCGTCCAGATCCAAGTGATTGGTTGGTTCATCCAAAAGCAGAATATCCGGATTCCCAAACAATGCCTGCGCAAGAAGCACTTTCACCTTCTGCGGCGCCGGAAGTTCACTCATCATTTTATAATGCAGATCCGTTTCGATGCCTAATCCGTTTAACAAGGTTGCGGCGTCCGACTCCGCTTCCCAGCCGTTTAGGGTAGCAAATTCTCCCTCCAGCTCAGCGGCTCTTACGCCATCTTCATCCGTAAAGTCTTCTTTAGCATAGATGGCATCCTTTTCCTTCATTATCTCATATAAACGCTGGTTTCCCATTATGACCGTATCCAATACCGGATAGGAATCATATTGGAAATGATCCTGCCGCAATACGGAGATCCGTTCGCCGGGATCTATAACGATTTCTCCCTTTGTCGGTTCAAGTTCTCCGGACAATATCTTTAAAAATGTGGATTTTCCGGCTCCGTTTGCGCCTATCAATCCATAGCAGTTGCCCGGTGTGAACTTAATGTTCACGTCTTCAAACAATGCTTTTTTTCCCAATCGCAACGTAACATTTACTGCACTTATCATTTTACTGCCCTTTCTTTCCTTCCTGCTTTTCCCTGCCTTCTACCGTTTCTGCCTGCGTATCTTCCTGCTGTCCGGATTCCTCCGGTGCAAGGAGCGTCATGCGTACCCGCTCTATCCGGGTCTTATCCGTTTCCAGCACCCGAAACAGAATGGAACCCTCCTGCACTTCTTCTCCTGCCACCGGCAGATGGTCCAGTAACTCGATCACATATCCTCCGATCGAATCATAATCCTCAGACTTTAAGTTCAGCCTCAATACATCGTTCACATCATCAATCTTAGCTCCCCCATCAACCTCATACTGATTTTCCGTAATCTGTTTGATCACTTCGTTCTCATATTCATCATATTCGTCCCGTATCTCGCCTACGATCTCCTCCAGCAGATCTTCAAGCGTAATCATTCCGGCCGCCGAACCATATTCATCCAGAACGATGGTAATGGAAACCGAATTCCGCCGCAGTTCGTCCAGAATCCCTGAAGTTTTCTGATATTCATAGGTATAATACGGTTCCCGCATCAGCTCCCGAATCCGGAATTCCTTTTCCGGATTCTCCCGGCTGAAAAATAAATCCTTCATATATAAAATGCCTATGATATTCTCTTTGCTTTCCTCATAGATCGGAATCCGGCTGTAACGTTCTTCCATAAATACCTGACGAATCTCCTGATAATCCGAATCAACTGAAGCCATTGTAATATCCGCCCGTGAAATCATAATATCCTTCGCTACAGAATCCCCAAAATCCACTACGTTGGTAATCATTTCTTTTTCTTCTCCTTCAATGACACCATCCGCATGGCTGACGTTCACAATGGTTCTTAACTCGGATTCCGTCATCTGCTTTCCGTTCCCGTTTTTATCCACCCGGAGTATCCAATAGATACCGTTGCAAAACTTATCCAGCAGCCAAATAACCGGCGTCAAAATCAATGACAACACATAAATCGGCATTGCATAAATCAACGCAAATTTCTCACTATAAAGGGTAGCAAGATTTTTAGGTGTGATTTCACCGAAAATCAAGATGAGTACCGTCAAAATGCCGGTGGCGATTCCCACCGCAGCGCTTCCAAAGAGTTTTGTCACTAAGATCGTCATTAACGAGGAGGCGGTCAGATTCACGATATTATTCCCGATCAATATCGTACTTAACACCTTGCCGGGATTTTCCATCATCTTCATAACCAGATTGGCCCGTGGATTTCCTTCCTCCGCCAATGCTTTCATTTTATAAAGATTTGCTGTCGTTAATGAAGTCTCTGCGGAAGAAAACAAACCGGATAATATCAATAACACGACTAAACTTATCAGTTGTATCGAGGAACTGTCGTCCAAGCATTACCATCTCCTAACACGTATAAAATACTATCATTTTACTCATACATACCGTACTTGTCAACTTTTCCGTTTTTTGGAAGCTATCCGGCCACAAAATGGCCGGTTGAACGATTACATATTTTTCGATCCTTTCGAACATACTATACTTGAATCATCAGATGATTTTATATAAAAAATAGAAATAATCATTCTACCCGAAAGGAGTCAGCATTATGCGTAGTTCACAAGAAACCTATATGGAAGTGGCAGAACGCTGTCATGCCTATCAGCACGTTGTGGAGCCAAACTGCTTCAGCAACGAGGCCCCGAATTGTCCAAGCTGTCTGAACTGTAAGCACTTTGACAGAGACGAGCACTGTACTCTGGATCTATACGACGTTATCGCAAGACAGCTGTAACAGTCTTTCTGCAAATCAAGAAACCCGCTCCCGGAGTAACGGGAACGGGTTTCTTTTCGCTTTTTATGGTGTTCAGACTAATTGTTGATCAGTTTATCCTCACCATTCCAGCTATACAGCTTCCGAATTTCCTTTCCGATCAATTCAGAAGGATGCTCTGCATGCAGCTTCCGCATCGCCTTAAAGTGCGCCTGTCCGCCGGCAGGCGACATATCAAGCAGGAAGTCCTTTGCAAAAGTACCATCTTGAATGTCGCTCAAAATCTTCTTCATAGTCTTTTTTGTCTCTTCGGTAATAATCTTCGGCCCTGTGACATAGT
The DNA here is from genome assembly GCA_947589055.1 of uncultured Lachnospiraceae bacterium. Classification (GTDB taxonomy): domain Bacteria; phylum Bacillota; class Clostridia; order Lachnospirales; family Lachnospiraceae; genus CAG-632. The sequence goes on from CANPZL010000014.1 coordinate 34,571, forward strand.
CACCATATTCGGCTGTGTTCGAAATGGAATACCGCATTCCTTCAAAACCGCTCTGATAGATCAGATCAACAATCAACTTCATCTCATGAATACATTCAAAATATGCATTTCTCGGATCATAGCCTGCTTCAACCAAGGTCTCAAAGCCTGCCTGCATCAGCGCACACACACCGCCGCAAAGCACTGCCTGCTCGCCGAATAAGTCGGTTTCTGTTTCTGTCCGGAAGGTGGTCTCCAGCACACCGGCTCTTGCGCCACCGATTGCCAGCGCATATGCCAATGCAAGATCCTGTGCCTTTCCGGTTGCATCCTGTTCTACTGCAATCAGACACGGAACTCCCTTGCCAGCCTGATATTCACTTCTTACGGTATGACCCGGTCCTTTGGGAGCGATCATAGTAACGTCTACGTCCTTTGGCGGTACGATCTGGCCGAAATGAATGTTAAAGCCATGTGCAAACATGAGCATATTGCCTGCTTCCAGATTCGGTTCAATATCCTTCTTATACATAGCTGCCTGCAACTCATCATTGATCAAGATCATGATAATGTCAGCCTTTTTCGCCGCCTCTGCCGCCGTATATACCTCAAAGCCCTGTGCTTCTGCCTTTGCCCATGACTTACTGCCTTCATACAGGCCGATAATCACATGGCAGCCGGATTCCTTTGCATTCAACGCATGTGCATGTCCTTGACTTCCATATCCGATCACTGCAATGGTCTTACCGTCCAGTAAGGATAGGTTACAGTCTTCCTGATAAAAAATCTTTGCCATTTTTTCATTCCTCCTGTTATTTTGATTTTATAGTGATTACTTTCTGACGGAAGTAATTACTTATTACTGTAATTTCCTCGAAGCAAGCCGGTCAGTCCTGTCCGGACAACGGAAAGGATCTCAAATCCGTCCAGCAATCCTAAGAAAGCTTCTACTTTATTGATATTACCAGTCAGTTCTATCATCAACGAATCTACTGCCACATCTACGATCTTTGCCCGAAATACGTCGGCTACCGCAATAATCTGCTGTTTTTCATCTCTGTCCGCTTTTACCTTTACCAGCACCAGTTCCCGGCATACAGATTCTCCGTCTTTTAATTCTTTAACCTGAATCACGTCTTCTAATTTATACAACTGTTTTTCAATCTGATCCAACGTCCGGTCATCCCCGCTTACCACTACTGTCATACGGGAATATTTCGGATCCTCCGTTACTCCGACGGTTAAGCTGTCGATATTATAGCCTCTCCGGCTGAACATACCGGATACACGGCTTAACACACCAGAGGAATTCATAACTAAAAGTGATAAGATTCGTTTCTTCATGTATGTACCACCCTTCCTATTACTTTCCTTGTATTCCAGTCAAACTGCATACAAGGAAATCCATCTGTCATTGTAGCAACTATTCCCTTTATTGTCAAACCTCACTGTAACAAAATCAACGGAACCTTTCGTCCGCTTCTCGTTTCGCTTCCCAATCGGTTTTACTTTTCCCTTCCAGTCAGCCGCCCTGCTACCCGAACCGCCTCCGCCGCATCTGTGGAATAGCCATCTGCCCCGATTTCCTCCGCAAAGCTCTGGGTAATAACCGCACCGCCGATCATAATCTTTGCCTTAAGCTTGCACTCTCTTGCATATTCGACTACATCCTTCATCCGCATCATTGTCGTTGTCATCAATGCGGATAGGGCAATGATCTGCGCCTGTTCTCTTCTTGCTGTTTCAATGATTTCCTCCTTCGGGACATCTTTCCCCAAATCCAGTACCCGATACCCGTAATTGCGCAGCATCAGCGCCACCAGATTCTTACCAATGTCATGAATATCTCCTTCTACCGTTGCGATCACGATTGTCGGCATCTCTTCCCCCGTATTCTTTTTCTCCAGCAGCGGTTCTAAATAATGGATCGCCGTTTCCATCGCTTCCGCACTGGCGATCAGCTGTGGCAGGAAATATTTCTTCTTATTAAAAAGCTCGCCAACTCGGTTGATCGCAGGAATCAAAACACCATCTATGATCTGTTCCGGCTTCTGCCCGTGTTCCAGTTCTACCTTTACCCGTTCTACGATCTTAGCCTTATTTCCTTTCATTACCGCTTCAAAGACGGGATTCAGCGGTTCTTCTTCCCCTTCTCCTTCGGGCTTTGCCGCTGTCACTACGACGCTGGTAGCATGTGTACGCATACGTTCGATATAACGGACGTCCGCTTCCGGCTTCTTCAACAGCAAATCCGCAGCAAAGGCGGCATTCATCAGCATGGCCTGTGAGGGGTTCGCAATCGCCATCGTCAGGCCCTTGCCGATCGCAAGGGTAAGAAACGCAGTGTTCACATTGATCCGCTCCGGCAGTCCAAAGGATATATTGGATAAACCGCAAATCGTTGCCAGCTCCAGTTCTTCTTTACAATACCGAATGGTTTCCAGTGTTTCCAACGCCGCATTTTTATTAGCGCCTACCGTTGCCACCAGGCCGTCTACCACTATATCTTCTTTCGTCAGACCTATGGCAAAGGCCCGTTCTAAAAGCCGGCGGATAATATCATGCTTTTCTTCTATCGTTTCCGGCAGTCCTTCACTTGAGAGAGGAAGCAGGATAACCATTGCTCCGTACTTTTTGGCAATGGGGAGCAGGCGGTCTACCTTTGGTTCTTCCAGTGAAATCGAGTTTATCAATGCCCGACCCGGATAAAGGCGAAGAGCCGCTTCTATCACTTCTACATGACTGGAGTCTATACAAAGAGGAAGACTGACTGCATTCGACACTGCTTGTACTGCCTGTTCCATCCGCTCCCGTTCATCAATCCCGTTCATTCCCATGTTGATGTCTAAAAGAGAAGCTCCCTGCGCTTCCTCTTCTTCCGCCATTTCCAGTACCATCTCCATGCTTCCCTTCCTAAGCTCGTCCTGCAGCTTCTTTTTTCCGGTAGGATTGATTCGTTCCCCTACAATCAGAAAGGGTCCATTAAGATCTAGCTCCACCGTCCTTCGCTCGGAAGACAACAGCCTTCGTTTTTCCCGGTTGACCTGCGGGGGTTCCATTCCTCTTATATCCTTTGCCAGAGCCAAAATATGCTCCGGCGTGGTTCCACAACAGCCTCCCACGATTCCGGCTCCCGCCTCAATTAACTTCCGGCAGTCCGCTGAAAATTCCTCTGGGGTCATGGCATATACGGTTTCTCCGTTGACAAGCTCCGGCATTCCTGCATTGGGTTTTGCGATAATGGGTATATTGGCATATTGTTTCATTTCCCGAATGATACCGCACATCTCTTCCGGTCCGGTAGAACAGTTGGCACCGACGGCGTCCGCACCGAGGCTTTGCAATACATTTACCGCTGTTACCGGGTCGGTTCCAAACAGCGTTCTTCCATCTTCGTTAAAGGTCAAGGTGACGAATACAGGAAGGTCACAGGTTTCCTTTGCCGCAATCACTGCGGCCCTTGCCTCTGCCAGACTCATCATGGTTTCCACCACCAGCAAATCCGCTCCCGCATCCGCCAGATAACGAATCTGTTCTTTATATACATCGATCAGCTCTTCCGTCTGTAAATCCCCTACAGGTGCCAGCTGCCGCCCAGTCATGGTAAGATCGCCTGCCACATAGCCCCGGCAGCCTGCTTTCGCTATCGCCCGCTTTGAAAGCGCTACCAGTTCCCGATTCATTTCTTCTATTCTATGTCCCAGTCCATATTCTTCCAGCTTGATGCGGTTTGCCGTAAAGGTGGGAGCATACAGGATATTGGCACCGGCTTCAATATACGCCTTCTGCAAATTCAACATCACTTGCGGATGCTCCAATATCCATTGTTCCGGGCATACCCCTATCGGCATTCCCGCCTGCAACAAGTTGGTTCCGGTTGCTCCATCCAGTATCAACAGTCTGCTGTTCATCAGATCTTGTAATTGTTTTTTCGTCATAGTTCCACTCCTTAGCAAAGGTCCCGGCTGTCCAGCAAAATGGTAAAGGGACCGTCATTTAACAATTCAACCTTCATATCTGCGCCAAATTCTCCCTGCTGTGTGGGAATCCCACTATCCCGACAGCATTTCAGCATGTATTCATATAATTCTTCTGCCTGTCCCGGTTCCCCTGCGTGAACAAAGGAGGGCCGATTGCCCTTCCTGCAATCCGCATACAGGGTAAACTGAGAAACTAACAGCACGGAGCCATTTACCTCCCTAAGACTTCGGTTTGTCTTTCCGTTTTCGTCGGGAAAAATACGGAGGTTCAGCATTTTCTTTAATAACTTATCCGCTATTTCTTTCGTATCTGTCTGTTCGATTCCTACCAGTACCAAAAATCCTGTACCGATTTCCCCGATGATTTGTTCCTCCACCCGAACCTGAGCGTAGGTGACCCGTTGTATTACCAAACGCATTTTTATCCTCTTTCTTGCTTTTGCCGGAAGCATACTATCCGGAGCATTCGTCTGAATTTATGTTAAACAGGAATAGTATAACACATGATTCTGGAAATTCACACCTTTTTGTGGTATGCTGTTTTTATCCAGTAAATTCAGGCAAGGAGGTTCAAGCTATGAATAATGATTGCATTTATACCAATGTCGCAATGCTGCAATGGATGGGACATTTTGCAGAAATGATGAATATCAGTCCGGAAAAGATAAAACTGCTCAATATCTGCCAAAAAAAGAAAAACGTAATCCCATCTATCGAATCCCACAAACGGGTCATGGTGTTTGCAGATGCCAGCCATAAAAATCTATGCTATGAAATATGGGAAGCCGGTTTAGGCGAATGTGATGTCTGGTATGGGTTTGGTGCAAACCCGGACACTCCGATCCAGACTGCTAAGATCAAAGATATGATCGATCTGGAGATCAAGGAACCCATGGTTTTCTTCATCTTGAATGAGAATACAAGAGAATCCTATAAAATCGGCATTAAAAACGAGAACTTCAGTCGTGGTCCAATCCACTATGTGGGAAGCGAAATCCGCGCCGTTATCATGAGCCTGCTTCATGTTGACGCACAGGACGTTATCTGCATCGTCAGCGGAGAAAGCATCGCCATTGAAGCCGCCATTGTAGCCAGTGAAGGTACTATTATCGCAGTAGAGGGGGATAAAGGTTCCCAAATGGCGATGGAGGCAAATATCGAAAAATTCGGCGTGCATAATGTGGAAATCATTCCGGAGCTTTCCCGTTCTTACCTTTCCCCTCTCCCTACACCACGTCTGGCATTCATTGTAGCCACGAAAAATCTGGAACAAGATATTCAGAATCTCCTTGCTGTAAATCCCCATATCCAGTTCGTCATCTACACGTTGGAGCTGGACATCCTCTCTAACATCAAGGACCTGTTTCAAAAATATAATATTCAAAATATGGAGGTCCTACAGATCTCCGTATCCAAACTGGACAGCAAAAGCGTGTTTATCACCCAGCCATCTCCATGGCTGATCAGCGGAGACGCCAAATAACTTAACTTAGTTAAGTTTAATTTCGTATCCTGTTTCTATATGGCCGGTTATACTTAATTAAGTTAAGTTTTCTTAAATCCACAAGAAAAACCGTCCGTAAGCTTATCGAAAGATTTATAACAACATTGAAAGAAAATTGTTTTACTAAAAAGAATTGACACTCATTACGAAACATGATACGATTCAACAGAAATAAATTAAGGAAGAAGGTTTCATTTCTATGAAAAAGAAATTACTGACACTTTTAACATTAGGTATTTTAGCAATCGGCGTATGCGGCTGTGCTGCCAAGCCTTCCACGGTTGAGGAGTACTATACCAGATCTGCATATCAGGCAGCATTAGACGAGCAGATCGCTGACTTTGAGGAAAGCTATTCCAGTACATATTCTGATATTGGTTATGAACTGTCCGGAAATACCTTTACGTACACTTACACCTTTGCACAGCAGCTTGAAGATGTCGACAGCGCTAAGAGCCAGCTGGATGCATCTCTTACGGATTCGTCGGTTGCTGACGCACTGAGCAGTCTGGCAGAGGAAACCGGAGTCACGGATACCATCACCATTGAATATGTATATTACAATGCTGACGGAAGTGAGATTTTCAGAAAATCATTCTCGAACTAATTTCATCGAATTCGTTCAGAATCGGAGCTGCTGCTTTCACGAATAGAACTTCGTAAAGCAGCAGCTTTTTTGTTTTCATTTTTGCAGTAAAACAGCAGCCGCTTTACAATATGTACAACCGGATAAAAGTAAGAAGACACACTCAAATGAGTGTGCCTTCCTGTTGGGTTTTATGTGAATTATCTGATTACGAAAGCGGAAGCAAATCAATGCTTAACTTTTTAATTACCTGAAGGGTTTTATTCCGCACCTCTTCTGCTTCAAATACCTCCAGCATGATTTCTTTATCGAACTTATTATCCATCAGGAAATCAACCCAATCCGCCAGATATGTCTTGACATATTCTACGTTTTCTTCACTGGTATTCTTCATGGAATTCTCGATATTGTTGATATAATCCACAATGGTCGGCCCCTGAGGCTGTGCCGCAACCGGCGTAGGATTGCTGGATTCGTCCGACAGCTCGATCACCTTACCGGTCTTAGTGATAATAACCCGCTTGTTGGTCTTTTCTGCCGGCTTTGTCGCTGCTGCCGTATTCCGGCTTAAGAAAATCTCAACCACCTTTACCAGACAGGCAACGCTGTAGGTCACCTCTTCCGGTGATTGTGCATCGTTTCCTTTTTCCGTATATTGATTCCAGAGCCATTCGCTCTTATAAAGCATATCCTGAATTCCTTTATTCTGCAAAAGGGTCTTCAATTCGTCCTCACCCTGTGCAGAACTCTTGCCAAACAACGAGGTCTTCTGAACCGGTGCATTTTTCCGATACCGAATCGGAAGCGTAATCTCAGCAAAGGTTTTTGCCAACAGCTTATCCGCCTTCATCGGGTCATAGCCATTGCTCAAAATATACTTGGAGGAATCGTTCAGGCCATTGGTAATCATGTCATCAGCGGTTATGAAAATAAGATGTTTCTGTCTGTCCTCCAGCATTTTCTTAATCTCATGATTTACCTTACTCTTTTCAATAATTGAGTTCTTACGGATCTTAAATGCTTTGATCTTTTCCTTAATGCTGAATAAGGACTTTAACAGTGCCGGATTGCCATTTACATAATTCCCGATCCAAGTCAGCTCTACATATTGATGCTCAATCCGGTTGGACAGCTCATATACGCTGTAGCCATCAAATACGACGTTCAAGGTGGTATACAGCATTTCCAAAATCTCATATTTCTCTTCCCAAGAGCGGCCAGCAGTATCCTGATTTACCAACGCCTTGATGCCACACTCGTGAAATACCAGATTATATTCAAACAAGCCTTCAAATACATTACTCTTATCACTTAATCCTGCGCCTACACCGAGAATCTGCAGATTCCGTTTCATCTCCGGTTCTTCCTCAATAAACCGGTATACCTTACGGATAAAATTCGATACTTCAGCTATCAGGGAGTCAATCCTGCGATTATAGATCTCCTGTTTTGAGATCGCTGTTACTACTGCCCTGCTTAAAACATTTGCATACTGCGTACTCTGGCAGTTGCGTATCAAATCCTTAAAGCTCTCATATACGTTTAAGTTGTCTACCGGTATATGCTCTGCATTCAAACCATAGAATTCAAACGCCTTGTCGTATGCCTGATTCCGGATAAAGGCGTTGAACAGTCCGATACTAAACTGGATCTTATAATCATTCCCTACATTATCATCCTCTATGAAATAATCATATAGAACCTCAAGATTATTCAGGAAAGAATCGGACTTTGAAATGCCAACCGGAATATTCATCTCCATAACGACATTGATCAGATCCATATACCCCATAACTGCTTTGTCGAAGTTCTTTGAACGCTCGTCAGTCTCCATGATCTGATAATATGTATTGATCAAGAGCGGGGCGATCCGTTCTCCGATCAGATTCATCGCTGTGGAAAAACGCTCCGTCTGATACAGATACAGCAGCCAGATACTATAACGGTAAAGCCCTGTCGTGCTGATTACCGCATCTACATTATCCGGGTCGATCTCCCCATATACAAACTTAAAGAGCGGTTCGATCCATTCCTCGATCTCATACCTTGCCGGCTTCTTTATCTCTTCATCTACGAAAGCCGCCAATTCATACAGCTTGGTGCATTGGGCTTTTACCTCTTCGTCCACCATCATGTTTGACAAGTCAAAATTACTGTCCTTTAAGTAATCAATCACCAAAGTATAAAAGCCATCTTCTACCTGTTCATTCAAAAAACGAATCAACAGCCCCTTATTGTTAGAAGCGGCAATAGAAAGGACATTATTATCATGGGACGCAGTAATATTTGCCGGTAACATCATCTGTGTTTACCTCCTTCATTTTGAAATAAAGAAACTGCTCCAAACAATCAAATAGCATTTCTTATCAGCAGTGATTCTCTATTTTAAATTATGTATAAAATGCATAAATCTTATATCACTAATGGATATTTTAGCACAATAAATCAAATAGTTCAATATGGAATCCAGTTTTTTTCGTGGTATTTTCCTAAAAATATTTGTGCAATTTGTCTATTTTTTCCTCTCTTCCGTCAAACCTGCCATTTTTAGCAGGTAAAGCGCATTGGTTGTTGTGCATTTCCCCTTTTTTAGCTGATAATCAAACTGTATGGTATCTTCGGTATAGCTTTCTTCAAAATGATAGTTTTCCGCCAGATCACACAATTCAAAATCATGGGTTGAAACGATCACGATGGAATATGGAGCTGACAACCGGCGGATTATCGTCTCCGCTCCTACGATCCGATCCGCAGAATTAGTTCCTTTAAAAATCTCATCTATCAGACATAGCATCGGGCGTTCCTGCCTTCCATACTCCACCATTTCCTTAATCCGAAGTATTTCTGCATAAAAAGTAGAGATTCCATGCTTTACATCATCGGTTATCCGCATAGAGGTAAAGAGCCGCATCTGGGAGACTTGCAGGCCTTGCCCGCAAATCGGAGCGCCTGCGTACGCCAGAATCAAATTAAGGCCAAGCGTTCTTAAAAAGGTGGTTTTCCCTGACATATTGGAGCCGGTGATCACGATGGTCTGGCAATGCAGATCAATACTGTTTGGCACCGCCTGCTCCGGCGGCAGTAAGGGATGAACAAGCTCTGTCGCATGCAGCACAGGGGAAGCCGAGGTTTGCAGCACAGGGAACACGGTCTGCCGGATCCGTATCAGGACTGCCAGACTGGAAAGCATCTCTAATTCTCCTAACACCTGAATCCCTGCTTCCATTGCAGTACTGTATTTTTTCTGCCAGTCCGCTCCCATAACCGCAAGATGGAGATCGTAGAGGCAGATTCCGCACAGCAGCCAATGCAGGATGGGATTATACTTTATATTCGCTGCCGCCAGTAAGCGTTCCAAGCTTCGCAGTCCCCGGATCACTCCCTCCCGCTCATTTCCCTGCCCGGTAACGGTCTGCTGCAATTCCTTCAGATATTCCGTCTCAAACTCTACGCTTGCGATGCTTTCCAGCATATAGAGATTACTTTTCATTGCCTGCGCATTCAAAAATAAGGCGTCTGTTTTTTCCGCACAATACCCGGAAAGCCCACACGAAACGATCCAACCAACAAAAAACAAAGCGATGACCACTCCTGCATTCCACCAAGAAAAAACTGCCCCCAGAATCCCGAACACAACTATCATCGGATATACCCATGCCAGAATTTTAAGCCAGGCAGGCACCGGCTTCGGTTCCTCTACAGGCACCGGCTTTTGCGTTTTATCCCTATTCATTGCCACTGCCTCCAGATGCAGTGCAAACCGACTGTTTTTCCCTAATTCCGCTACTGCCTGCTGCCGGCGTTTTCGTTTTTCCGTTTCCTCTGGCGCCTGCCGAAGCACCTGTGCCAGCCGTTTCTTTCCTTCCGGCGTGTGTGCCACGCACAAAAGCTGATATAAAGAACCCGTTCCGAACACATCCAAATCGGCGGAGACGTAGTCCGTTTCCTGCAAAAATTCACTGCCGGTTTCCGGAAGTGTTTCCCAGCCGCCCTGCATTCGGAGCAGATACCGTTCATGCACGAGAATAAACCGTTCCAGATATTCCTGTAAATCGGCAAGTCTAGCATGATAACAGATTAAGAACAAAAATGTAGCGAGCGCCAAGAAAGCGATTACCCAGCCCCATGTCCGGCCGGCGAGCCAACCCACCAGCACACCGCCAACCAACAATAAAAATGCGAGCAGCCGAAACAGACTAATCCGGTTATCAAGCTTTTTTTTCTTTTTCTGATACTCACGATAGATTTGTAAGTATTCGTTTAATTTTTCGGGATTCCCATTGATCTCACTATCGTTTATTTGTTCCATGTTCTCTTGCTTCATGCTTTTACTCCTCTGCCTATACTAGCGAGATACGACGATGGCCTGACTGCCCAGTTGACGATACCGCAGATCGACCTGCTCTTTTTCATAGGCTACCACTTCTCCCTGCCAGTCCGGATCGTTAAAATAGTAATACGTTTCATCAAAGCCTACCAGCACCAGACAATGCTCTCCTGCCAGCCACTGGAACGTTCTTCCATCCTCCAGTTCCCAGCTCGCCCCTTCCTCTGGCTCTTTCATCCGGATCGTTGCCCATATGATCACCGGGATCCCCTGCGACAGATATTCTCTCTCCAGCGTTTCCAAAGGCGTACCGCTGATATTCACTGCATAATACTCTTCCTGAAAAATACGATTCATGGCATTCGTAAGCGGTTCCGCATAGCAGCCGAAGCCGCCGTATTGTTTCGGATTCCCTATAAACATACGCTCCGGATCTGCATACAAGTAATCTGCATCTCCCGTGGGAGTTATTTTATCAATGGCTTCATATACGTCATCCGTCGTTACATTTTTCCCGTAATAATTCAATACCATGGCGGCACTCACTAATTCACAGCCGGTTGTATATCCGACCTCTTTCTGACTGATCAGAGGGACTTCTATATATTCACTGCCTGCTTCTGCTACCCGCACCAGCCGGGGCATGGACCGGGACATCGAGGCTATCTCAGGAATGGGAAGCGCTGTCATATCGTGGGACGATGTTTCCTGTTCTTCCTTCGTTCCTTCCGTTCCTTCTCCCATTGCACTCTGACCGGCATCCCAGCGATAGGCATAAAAAACGATCCCGAAAAAGCCAAACACAGAAAGCATAAGAATGGTCAGGAGGACCCTATTTAGTTTTGGCGACGATCTTGGACGCATTGGTTTATCCTCAATAAAAACAACAAGTTTCTACAATTATTATAAGCCATCATAAAAAACACCGTCAACCCATGAAACCATTCCTCTGTGGCACGTCCGGCTTTTTGCATATTTCTTCCATATTTTAATTGATTTTTTCCCTGTTTCGTATTAAAATATTCAATATGTGAAACACTACACAAAAAGGCAAAGGAGCGTGTAACATTGAGTAAAAAGGTTGGTTCGATCGTTAAAGTTATAACTGTTGCAGCCGGTATTGCAGCAGTAGGAACTGCTTGTTATCTATACAAGGACAAAATTAAGGAATTTTTTGAAAAGCTGAATCTGAAAGAGAAGGTAGATACTGCCAAGTCTTTTGTATCAGACAAGTTCCTTCCTAATAAGGAAGATGATTTCTTTGATGATGCCGATTTCTTTGATGACGAGGCGGCTGATTCAGAGGAAAATTCAAATCGGGGCTATACTTCTTTGAATCTGGCAAATGAAGATACCGAAGCTGTTGTTTCCGATACCCAGTCTCCAAGCGAAGAGATGGAAGAGATCAAACCTGTAGAAGCAACCAAAACGGAAGACGAGGAAGAGACCGGATATGAGTACGAGGGCTTATCCGATGTATCGGAGGACGAGGATGTACTTGCCGAGGAATCTGCATTAGACGGTTAAGCAAGCGGTATGATGCCTGCTGGCAGGTCGCTTCCGGTTTTTGGGTAATGTAATGTTTATGTAACCTCCAAGCTGATGTAAATCTACTTCAACTTGGAGGTTTTTGTTGTTAAAGGGGAGCTTTATATATCATAAAAAGCATATATGCAACTGCTAAAATAATACTAATAATAACTAAGACATCACACTTTTCTAATCCTGTCATAAAGGGTGGATTTTAGGTGTAAAAAACACGAACAGCGTTACTTCCATTCGTGTGTCATTTCATTACTTCTATATTATCATGATGATTAAACAGCATTTATCACGGTTCATGTATATTTTTCGTGACGTACCTGTTTTTATGCCATCCTGTTCAAAAACGATAGTATTTTCTCAAATATCTCATCTATGCTTTCATCAAGCCAGCGCTTATCACTGCTGTCAATCTTGCTGCGGTAAGTCTTATTTTGGAAGACCTTTGTAATTCTTCTTATGATGTCTGACATGTCATTTTCTCTCATTCCTTCATCTAAAAAAATGTAAGAATCGAGGCATACCATAAGTTTATCTTTATCCAGCTTGTCACAGTGATAATACATATCATAAATGTCTTTGTACCTTGTGCTGAATGAACCGAATTTAAGCAAAGAGCGTAGTTTCTCCGTAAATATCTGCTCCTTTGAGTTAATCAGCAGGGAAGCGCCCTCATTGCTATAAGCAATATCAAAACAATACTCTTCCTGTTCTATCTCCAGACGTTTATGTACTCCTAAGTCTATCTTGCTTTCCATGGATGTGCCGGTTTGGTCCGTAATAAGTATTTTCACGCTTTTTCCATGGTGGTCCTGCTGATCCAGTTCTGTTATCTTACCAATCCGTTCTATGGATATATCCGGAAGACAGTTTAATTTCCTGATAAACTGCTCTTTGCTATCGCTTCGAGTACTATGTCCTGACACACCTTTGCCCTGGCATCCTGAATGGGATACCCTGCCTCTTTGGTTTTCTCAAACATCTCTTGTAAATTCATCTATAATACCTCCATCTGGATTGTCTCCATCACGGATTTTGTTTTTGGAAGTTTCTCCGCATATTCCTCAACAAGCATAAAATCAAGTTCATCCGTCATCCTGCGGTAGCTGGATATGATTTCCTTGTAATAATCAAAAGGCTGTTTGTTCTTGTTCCGTATAAGCTCTATCAACAGCCTTTCCTTGGAAAAGAGTCGGATATCATCCCCAGAATATCTTTTTATTTCGACTCCGATATCCAGACTGTTATAATTATCAAAAATCTGTTTTACATTTTTATCCGTTATCTTGGCCGCATCTTTATCTGTAGCCAGATAATAGTACGATGGTATCGTATCTGTCAGCCCCTGATAATAGAACGCACTGTTAAGTGTAAATACTGCCTTTGGATATTTTTTTCTTATAATGGCAGTATCAGATTCATATTTTCTATCTGAATAAATCCCCGGAGCATATTTATACAATGTTCCATCTTTCACAGCCTGCTTGATGCGATAATCACTATGATATTTTTTCATGCATTCCTCGTATGAATATAACATCTAATCTCTCCTTTATAAATAATCCGTAAATCTTATATTTTTACGGATATTTACTTCATTATATCTTCCACTCTGTCATGAGTCAAGACTGTATTAAATATAGTATCCGTATTTTTTATATTTTTACGGATATTTACTCAAGTCACTCTTTTCTTTAGCGTCTTTACATTAGTATCTGTTACATCAGAATAATCATTCATAGATGTATATTTTTCTCACATTGCAAATGTTTTCATCATATTCTGTAACGCTTCCGTCTGTTCTTCCGTCATCCACTCCGTCTTCTTCTTGCCAAACAAAATATAATCCACAGAACACTCCAGTACCTATGCTTGTATGAACGATAGAGTTATTATGTAAAAAAAACGGTTAGACTTTCATCTAACCTTTCAATAAAGTGTGTCTTCTTTTATTTAGTCGTAAATATTAACCCATACTCTCACAAACTCATGATTTTCCTAGCTTTATATATCAAGGTTCTTCATCGTCGGAACTATTTGAAACATCTCTCTTTCCCCATTTAGGTTACTTCATGTCCATCCAAAGTGTTTCGTTCCGCACTCCACATTTGTCCCTACTAATGGGTGAAATGTGAGCATTTTTTTAGTCAATTTTTGGTCAACCCATATTTGCGCAGTGATTATCAATTCATTGAGGACTCTCTTCTAAAACATATCTAAATTTTTTACCAAACATTTCGTATATAACATGACCCAAATTCGTATATCAGATATTTATACGATTTTCTCCCCCTAAGACGCAAAAAAGAGGACATCTTCTAAATTACTTTAGAAAATATCCTCTATATAGTGCTATTTCTATTTAGTTGTGGACCAAGAATTCTACGCTAATCTTCGACAATCTCTAATTGGCTATGAAAAAAAATGATCAATTTTGGTTCAAATTGCCCTGACCAATCGAATATTTTCGTGTACGCAATTCCTTAATTTTACTGGATTTTTACTTCTCGATGCTCTTCATCGTCGGGAACAGCAGCACATCCCGTATAGAATACGAATCCGTGAGCAGCATACACAAGCGGTCAATCCCGATACCGATACCTCCTGTCGGCGGCATACCATATTCCAACGCAGTCAGGAAATCCTCATCCGTATGGTTCGCTTCCTCGTCACCTGCCGCAAATAATTCTTCCTGTGCCTGGAAACGCCCTCTCTGGTCAATCGGATCATTCAACTCGGAAAATGCATTTGCCATTTCCCTTGCGGTAATAAACAATTCAAACCGTTCCGTAAACTCCGGCTTGTCCGGCTTCCGCTTCGCCAAGGGAGAAATATCTACCGGATGATCCATGATAAAAGTAGGCTGGACTAACTTTTCTTCCACATAGGTTTCAAAGAACAGATTGATAATATCCCCGTACTTATGTCGATCCTCATATTCGATATTATGTTCCTTCGCTAACGCCTTTGCTTCTTCTACCGTTTTAACCGTATTAAAGTCGACACCGCTGTATTTCTTTACTGCATCTACCATTGTCAACCGCTCAAAAGGCTTACTAAGATCAATCTCCGTACCGTCATAAGTGATCACATCCGTACCACAGACAGTAAGCGCCAGATGACGGAACAGCTTTTCCACCAAATCCATCATGCCATAATAATCGGTATATGCCTGATACAGCTCCAGAAGCGTAAATTCCGGATTATGGCGGGTATCCGTTCCTTCATTCCGGAATACACGCCCGATTTCATATACCCGTTCCAAACCGCCGACAATCAACCGCTTTAGGTACAGCTCCAGCGAAATCCGCAGATTCAGATCTTCTCCCAATGCATTGTGATGCGTCACAAAGGGTCTGGCCGCCGCACCACCTGCGTTTCCTACCAATACCGGCGTTTCCACTTCCAAAAAGCCTTGTCCATCCAGATATTTTCTGGTCTCACTCAGAATCCTCGACCGTGTCACAAAGGTTTTTCTGGATTTCTCGTTTACGATCAGATCAATATAGCGCTGCCGGTAACGAATATCCGTATCCTTCAATCCATGATACTTTTCCGGCAGAATCTGTAAACTCTTTGTCAGCAGGGTAACACTCCTTGCATGAACCGAAGTTTCTCCCATTTTCGTTACAAACACATAACCGGTAACACTGACAATATCCCCTATATCCATCCGCTTAAATTCCTTATAGGAATCCTCGCCCAGTTCATCACGGGTCACATAAACCTGAATGGTTCCGGTCACGTCCTGTATATGACAAAAGGAAGCCTTTCCCATCACCCGCTTTGACATCATCCGTCCTGCAATGGCAACATCCTGGTTTTCCAATTCTGTCAGATGTTCTTTAATTTCCTGTGCATGATGTGTTACTTCGCACTTTGTAATCGCAAAGGGATCCTTTCCTGCCTCCTGCAATTCTGCCAGCTTTTCCCGGCGCACCTTTAATAACTGATTGATGTCCTGCTGCTTTGGCTGTTGTTGTCTTTCATTCTGCTCTGCCATATCCTGTTCTTCCTTTCCATATCTGTTTTCTGTTCGCACATCGGGAATGCCCCTATGAATAAAAAGGGATTGGCAAGCCCTGCCAGTCCCTGTTCTACGCTTCTTAGCTTAATCTCTGAATATCCAGTACTTTATACTGATAAACACCATCCGGTGCCTCTACATCTACGACGTCCCCGACCTTAGCGCCGATCAATGCCTTGCCAATGGGGGCTTCATTAGAGATCTTGTTTTTCAAAATATCCGATTCCTTTGAACCAACCAGCTTATATTCTACTTCTTCGTCGAATTCCATATCCAGCACTTTAACGGAACAACCCACATTTACGGTCTGTAGATCGATTTCATCTTCGTCTACAACATCGACGTTTTTCAGCATCTTTTCCAGTTCTTTGATCCGGGCTTCGATGTCCCGCTGTTCGTCCATCGCCGCATCATATTCCGCATTCTCGGATAAGTCACCCTGTTCTCTTGCTTCTTTGATCTTTTGAGCAATTTCTTTTCTGGTATAGACCTTCAGGTTATGAAGCTCATCTTCCATCTCCTTCAGGCCAGCATAAGTGATAATCATTTTCTCAGCCATTCTACACGAATCCTTTCCTTTGTCTGTGCCGCCTTTTTCCGTTCAATTCCAGCCGACGTGACACAATAATCATATTGAAATATTATATATCAGCCGGAAAACGATGTCAACCGCAACCATGCGGATTCTCTTTGAAATACGGTTTCCACCGATATATTTTTTCCTTTTCTTCTATATATAAAAACAACTACAGATTCATCTAAAATCTGTAGCTGTTCTCTCTAATGCAGTTGACGGGACTATCTGATTGTTTTGCAAATATGCTAAAATCTTGAAAATCATTAAATTTACATTGTT
>CANPZL010000015.1 GCA_947589055.1 uncultured Lachnospiraceae bacterium
CTAGAGCACACGGTTCATACCCGTGGTGTCGAGAGTTCAAATCTCCCTTCCGCTATGCAAAAAGGCTTTGACCTGCAACGGTCAAAGCCTTTTTCCTATTCCGATTCTTTTCCATAAAAATCAAATCCTATGTTCAAATCTACCGGCTTATAAATGCCCGGCACCGTTCCCTCGGCTGTATACTGCCATATCTTATAATGATATGGAAGGGTCGGCTCATTAGCATACTGGGCAAACCATATTTCATAGCCATACAGCTGCGTTAAATCTAAATCCAACGCAATCCATTTTAAGTTTGCATAAATCATCGGTTCATAACCTGCCGCCTGTATAGTTTCCAAAAATCCCCGACAGGCTAATGATCGCTGTTCCGGCGTCAGTGCATTTGTCCTCGCATCCGGATCTTCTGCGTCTTCCGTATCCAATACGATCGGAAGATTGATCGCATATGGGGCGATATGCTGAAGGACGAACTGCGCTTCCTCCACGCCCTCTTCATAAGTAGTTGCCTGAGAATAAAAATAAACGCCTACACTCAGATTATTTTTTAATGCCTCTTCTACATTATAGTCAAAGGTATCATCCAATCGGATGGCTCCGTTTCCATATCCTCGATACCCCAGCCGGATAAAAGCAAAATCCACCCCGGCGGCTTTCACCTGCGGCCAATCAATATTGCCCTGAAATTTTGATACATCAATCCCTACCGACGAAGTAATCTGTCCATTTTCCGTATAATATTTAAAGCTCCCGTTGTCGATTAGTGTAGAATCAAAATCATATGGATTCCTGCCAAATGCATTATCAATCTTTACCCATTGCAAGACTCCCGCATCATCATATACCAAAATAAATCTGTGATTTACAAAATTCCAGTATAAATTCTCTGCAAGGGCAGTTACCTGCGGATTGCTTAGTGTCATTCGCTTTTCCTGAGGGATTTCAAAAAGCAATGCCTTTGAATGACTTCTTGTCAGACTGATTCCTATCAGTATCCCAGTCAGCAAAATCATTTCCATTCCAAGTAAAAGCATCCATTTTTTCTTCTGCTTCATGTTTCTGCCTTCCTATTCCGGCTTTTCTTTATGCGGCCTTATCTACATAATAATTCAGCCATTTCAACAAATCCTTGAATACAGTTTCCCGATCAGAATCATGAAGAATCTCATGCCGGTTATTTTTATAGCACCGCAGCCGACAATCCAGTCCAAGAGCCTTATAAATACGGTATAACTTTTTCGGCCCCTTTCCGAATTCCCCTACCGGATCCTGTTCGCCAGACATCAACAGGACTGGCATTCCAGAAGGTATCCGTTCCAGATTCTTTTTATTGTTACATTCCAACAGCCCCACCATTATATCCCGATACGCTCCTACGGAGAATATAAAATTACACTCCGGCTTGCTGTTATATAGATTTACTTCCTGCCGATCTCTGGAAAGCCAGCTGTTTCGTACATTATCTTCTTTAAAATAATGATCCATACGTCCGATAACCAGATCATTCAAAAAGGTACTGCGGTACCGATACCCCTCCTTATGCATCGCTGCGATCAGATTACACAGCATCTTCCCTGTAAGAACGAGCAGATTCGATTGGCACATAGTTCCTAATAAGATCATCCCATCTACACTGTCCGGAAACCGTTCCACAAATTCCCGTACTAATAAAGAACCAAAACTATGTCCCAGCATATAATAAGGAAGTCCGGGATATTCCCGCTTTGCCAGTCCTTGTAAAATAACCATATCCGATAACAGCCGCCAGTTTCCGTTATGTTCTCCAAAATAACCAAAACAGTTCTTATTCACCACTGATCTTCCGTGTCCCAGCATATCCGCACCAAACACGACATAGCCTTTTCTGCATAGTTGTTCCGCCAGTTCCTCATAGCGTTCAATGTATTCTACCATACCATGACAGATATGCACCACTGCCTTTGGTTTTCCTTCCGGCCTCCAGCAATAGCCATGAATCGTAGTTACCTCATCCGCAGATTTAAAACTCAATTCTTCAACGATTGCCATTTTTAACATTCCTCCAAACTCTGTTTCCTTAAAAACCGCCACGAAATTCCGGATCCTCCGGCGGGTAAATACCAGTAAAGCTCTGTATATACTCGCTAATCTCATGGACCTCAGAAGATGGTGTATAATATTCTATATCCTCATCTAATGACTCTGTATCCGTATCTGACACACCAATGTCTCCCTGCCCATTCAGATCATCTTCTGGCAAATCATCCGTTCCCTCTCCAGAACCGGTTTCCCATTGAATCTCTGCATCATATAAAAATTCATGCAGCAGCAATACATTATTTTCCAGATTTGCAGGAACTACATCTGACAGTTCTGTGCCTATGATCGGGTCGTATACATTTTTAGTCGAATAGATGAAAGGAAAGCCTTCATTTTCCGTTAATTCATAATCCAAAAGATTTACCATCAGACCAAGGATTTCTTTTTTACTTAAACTGGTAGAAACCTCCGGCAGTACATGATCCAGTATCTGATTCAAGGTTTTCAGATCCGAATGCTTCATTTTCTCTAATATGGCCGCCAGCACCTCCCGCTGACGGCTTGCCCGTTCAATATCTCCGTTTCCGACGCTTCGGATCCGGGCATAAGTCACTGCCTGCAAACCATCCAGTGTTACATCTCCGGTTACTTCAAGATTAGTATAGCTCATACCCGCAATCTCTGCGGTTTCCGGTATCCAATGATTAACCGCCTGTCGTTCCGCCTCATCTACATTCAGAGTAATCCCACCCAGATCATCAATCACATCCGTTAAAGAAGCAAAGTTTACCGTCACGTATTCTGTAATCTGCAAATCCAAGTTTTTATTGATGGTAGCGATCGCTCCTGTTGGTCCTCCAAAGGCATAAGCATGCGTGATCTTCGTATATGTGTCGTCATAGTTCCCATATGGATTTTCCTGCTCCAGATAGCAGTCCCGATAGATGGAAACCAACTTCACTTCCTTCGTTTCATTGTTGACACTGGCAATGATGATCGTATCACTGTGATTTCCCCGATCAGTCGTTATATCTCTGGCGTCCAATCCAAACAACGCTATTGTCGTATATTTTTCCCGGGTCAAATCTGACAAACCATCATTGATTGACAGATCCTCAATATTAATATCATTATAATCCAATTTATCCATCTTACTATTCGCATAAAATACGGCATAGCCTATCAAAAGTAAAGAAAAAAATACGATTTCTGCTCCTAAGATTCCCCATAGACGCTTGATTTTTCGTTTATGATTCTGTTCCTTTTTTGACACCTGCGTTCCGCCTTTTTTCATGCTTTTATTTTCCCTTTCGTATCCAGCGTTCTTATTTTCCTGTCCATGCTCTGCTTTCTGGTATCTTTCCTGACCCGTTTTCAGTTTTTGCTCTTCTTTCTCTCGTCTTTTCCGTTCTATCTCCATTCGGGTTCTTCTTTCCTCTTCTGCCTGCCTTTGACGAACCTGACTATCCACTGTCACATTGGAACCCGGCATCTTCAAGTTTAAGGCTGAATCCTTTGAGTGATGGGTTTTCTCACCCTTTTTTGTCGGCGGAAGCTGGGGACCTTTCGTTCCGCTTCTTTGTTGTCTTCTATTATCTTCCATATTATTATCCTTTTCTGTTTTTCTTATTCCGAATCCATTTTTCCAGAATAATATTCAAAATTGAACAAAATTTGACGTAAATATCATACCAAATACTATAAAAAAGCACAATATTGGGAATCGAGTTTTTTCTTAATTATTTCTGAAATATCCTGCAAATAAAAAAGGAGCTGTTACATAAACAACTCCTTTATTTTCATACCCTTCCCAGGAAAATATCTCAGTAAGCGCAGAAATTTTCATTACGATCTATTCTACGGTAACGGATTTCGCCAAGTTTCGTGGCTTATCTACATCAAGCCCTCTTGCTACCGATACATAGTAAGCGAATAACTGTAACGGTATCACGGAGAGAGACGGTGCAAAGCAGGGATGAGTTTTCGGAAGCTCTACAGTAAAATCCGCCACCTCTTCCATTCCCCGATTATCCGCATGAGTCAAAGCAAACACATAAGCCCCGCGAGTCTTTACCTCTACCGCATTACTGATCATCTTTTCATACAGATCCGGTTGAGTGGATACTGCCACTGTCAATATGTCATCTTCAATCAGAGAGATCGTTCCATGCTTTAATTCCCCTGCCGCATATGCCTCTGAATGAATATAAGAAATTTCCTTCAATTTTAAGGAGCCTTCCATACAAGATGCATAATCCACTCCTCTGCCGATAAAGAACACATGCTCTGCATTGGCATATCTGGATGCAAACCACTGAATTTTCTCCTTGTCTCCTAACAGTTCTTGTATTCTTTCCGGCAACAGTTCCAATTCCTTTACCATTTCCGTATATTCCGTCTCCGAAATACTTCCTCTGGTCCCGCCAAACAGTATCCCCAGCATATAAAGCGCCGTCAGCTGTGTGCTATATGCCTTTGTAGTAGCTACAGATATTTCCGGACCGGCCCATGTATACATAACATTATCCGCTTCCCTTGCAATGGAGCTTCCTACCACATTTACGATACCCAGCACCTTAGAACCAAGCTCCTGTGCCTTTCGCAGTGCTGCAAGAGAATCCGCTGTCTCTCCGGACTGACTGATAACGATCATCATGGAATCCGGTTCTAAGATCGGATTACGATACCGGAACTCCGAAGCCAGATCTACCTCTACCGGAATCCGGGTCATTTTTTCCAACACGTACTTCCCAATCATACCTACATGATATGCGGAACCGCAACCGATGATATAAATCCGTTTTATAGTCCGGATTTCCTCTGGAGTCATATGTAATTCATCGATCACGATCCTGCCATCCCTTATTCTAGGCCGGATGGTAGATTCCACTGCCTTTGGCTGCTCGTATATCTCTTTCAGCATAAAATGCTCATAGCCGCCTTTTTCCGCAGCCTCAACATCCCATTCCACCGTAACTGATTGCTTTACGATCTCCTCACAGTCCTGATTATAAAAAGAAACCTGATCTGTAGAAAGTTCAGCGATCTCATAATCATCAATATAATACACCTGTCTGGTATATTTTAAGATTGCCGGCACATCGGAAGCAATATAATTCCCTTCGGGAGATATACCAACGATCAATGGTGAATCCTTCCGCACCGCAAACACCTTTCCCGGATGATCCTGAAACATAATGCCAAGTGCATAGGAACCAATCACTCGATGAAGTACTTTTACGATAGCTGTTTTCGGATCTCCCTTATAATAGTAATCCAGTAAATGAGCGATTACCTCCGTATCTGTTTCCGAATGAAACACATACCCTTTTGAAATCAGTTTTTCCCGAAGCGGCTGATAATTCTCTATGATTCCATTATGTACTACTGTAATGGAATGAGATTGGTTATAATGCGGGTGTGCATTCGTAACAGAGGGTTCTCCGTGGGTTGCCCATCTGGTATGTCCGATTCCGACATGCCCTTTCATGCTGTTTCCGTCTTGGGTCAGATCCCGTAACGCCTGTAAGCGCCCCTTCGCTTTCACTACATGGATCTCTTCTCCGTCAAATACCGCTATACCGGCAGAATCATACCCTCTATATTCCAACCTTGACAATCCCTCCAGCAAAATCGGTGCTGCCTGTTCATTACCAACATATCCTACAATACCACACATTGTTTTTCTCCTTCCTGAAGTCAGTCTGCTTCCGTCCGAAATTCCGGCTTCTGATATGCAATGATAAAATGGTTTATTACATTATATCCTGCTGCAAACAATCTATGCTTAAACACTATTATCAAATAACAAGGAAAGGGCTGTTTATACAACAGCCCTTTTACTCTACTGTACCTGAGCCATCAATGCCTCTGTTAAAGCATCCAGCTTCGCTTCGGAATCTTCCAAACTCGTCCCTTTTACGCCCATATAGAACTTGATCTTTGGTTCCGTACCGGAAGGTCTTGCACAACACCAGGAATCATTGGACAGTTCCCAGTATAAGACATTCGATTTTGGCAATCCAGTCGAGGTTGTCGCTCCGGTCTTGCAGTCGGTACGTACATCTGCTTCATAATCCCGTACTGCCAACACCTCCAAATCTCCAAACTGTCTTGGTGGATTCGTTCTCAGCTTATCCATGATTGCCTTAATCTGCTCAGCACCATCAATCCCCTTTAAGGTAATCGTTTTCAGACCTTCTTTGAAGTAACCATACTTCTCGTAAATACGAAGCATCTGATCCCATAAAGTCATATTGTGCTTTTTGCACCATGCCGCTACCTCACATAACATCATAACTGCTACACAGGCGTCCTTATCTCTGGAATGCGTACCTGCAAGACAGCCATAGCTTTCTTCCAAGCCGAATACATACTGGTATGAATGGTTTTGTTCAAACAGCTTAATCTGTTCTCCAATATACTTAAATCCGGTCAGAACCTCTATCAGCTTTAAGCCATATTCCTCTGCGATCGGGAAGGTCATATTCGTAGTTACGATGGTAGTAACTAATGCACCATTTTCCGGTAACGTTCCCGTCGCCTTACGTTCCCGCATAATATATTCACAGATCAACATACCGGACATATTACCGGTAAAGCTTACGTAACTTCCTGTTTTGGTATCCTTTGCATATACTCCCAGACGGTCGGCATCCGGATCCGTTGCCAGTACAATATCCGCATCTACCTTCTTTGCCAGCTCCAGCGCCAATGCGAATGCCTTTGGATCCTCCGGGTTCGGATAAGAAACGGTAGGGAAATTTCCGTCCGGCTGTTCCTGTTCCGGTACCACATAAACATTTTCAAAGCCTAATTCCTTCAACACCCGCTGTACCGGAACATTCCCGGTTCCATGCAGCGGCGTATATACGATCTTAATATCCTTTGCCACTTCCTTGATCATATCCGGATGAATGATCTGTTTTTTTAATGCCTCCATATATCGATCGTCGATCTCGGAGCCAATCACGTGATACAATCCCTTATCCTGTGCTTCCTGTTTATCCATCGTCAGGGCCTGATGATAATCCGTCACCTTCGCCACCTCGGCTAAGATATTCTTATCATGGGGCGGCGTGATCTGTGCACCATCCTCCCAATATACCTTATATCCATTATATTCCGGCGGATTATGGCTGGCAGTAATGACGATTCCTGCGATACAGCCTAGTTCCCGAACCGCAAAGGAAAGCTCCGGTGTCGGACGGAGAGAAGGAAATACATATGCCTGAATTCCATTGGCGTTCAGACAAAGTGCCGCTACATCGGCAAACTCCGTAGACATACGACGGGAATCATATGCAATAGCAACGCCTTTCTTTTCCCCCTTTGCGATCTTGATGTAATTTGCCAAACCCTGTGTAGCCTTCCGTACCGTATATATGTTCATCCGATTTGTCCCGGCCCCTAAAATCCCACGCAGTCCACCGGTGCCGAATTCCAGATCTTTATAAAAACGCTCTTTTATCTCATTCTCGTCGTCTTTAACTGCCAATAATTCCGCCTTCGTTTCATCATCAAAGTATGAGTCTTCACACCATAACCGATAATTCTCCATATAGCTCATAGCCAAATCTCCTTTCCGTTTACTATTTCTTCAATAGTCTTTCAATATTTTACCATTAAATCCTGAAAAAAGGAATAGCTATTTCATAAAATCCGCTCTCTCTCATATCAGCAGGCGAAAGTGGATATACTGAATGAATCAAGCAGTTCGCCTTGTTTTTTTTGTTAAAGTGTTGTAAAATGGTTTAAATTATGCATTAGGAGGAACATACATGAAAAAAACAGCGTTAATCATGGCTGGCGGACGTGGAGAACGATTCTGGCCTAAGAGCCGGAAAAGCCTTCCTAAACAGTTTTTGTCCCTGACCGGCGACGGAAAAACCATGATTCAATTAACTGTAGAACGGATTTCCCCCCTTGTAGCATTAGAAGACGTATACATCGCTACGAACCGGGATTATAAAGCACTGGTACAGGAACAGCTTCCCGGCATACCGGAGGAAAATATCCTCTGCGAACCGGTCGGACGGAATACGGCTCCCTGTATCGGACTCGGAGCAATCCACATCTCAAAAAAATACAAAGATGCCGTCATGATGGTACTTCCTTCCGATCATTTGATTAAATACAATCAGATGTTTGTCAGCACACTGACCCAGGGCTGTGAACTGGCGGAGAAAGGTCCAAATCTGGTCACCATCGGTATTACGCCGGATTATCCGGAAACCGGTTATGGTTATATCAAGTTCCTGCCGGAAGAAACGGACGGATATGCCTATGCAGTGGATCGCTTTGTAGAAAAGCCAAGTCTGGAGGTTGCGAAAGAATATCTGGCCACCGAACAGTATCTTTGGAACAGTGGTATGTTTATGTGGAAGGTTTCCACCATTCTGGACAACCTGAAACAATTTATGCCGGCAATCTACAACGGATTACAGCGAATTTCCGATTCTATCGGCACCGATGATGCTGCTTCCGTTCTGGAGACTGAATTCACCGCCTTTCCCTCTGAATCCATTGACTACGGTATCATGGAAAAGGCCAAAAATATCTATATCCTGCCCGGCACCTTCGGATGGGATGATGTTGGTTCCTGGCTGGCTGTGGGAAGGATCCGGAAATCCAATGAACAAGGAAATGTAGTAAACGGTAATATTATTACCGTCAATACCAAAAACTGTATCATAGAAGGAACCGACAAACTGATTGCAACGGTAGGTCTGGAAGACTTGATCATAGTTGATACAGCAGATGCCACTTTAATCTGTGATAAAAACAGTGCCGGCGATATTAAAAAGGTACTGGAAAATTTAAAGATCTGTAACCGGGACGAGTACATTTAGTCGTTCCTCTGAGAGAGAAACATAAAAAAGTGAACTTCTTCACACAGAAAAAGAAAAGGAGTATATTATGAAAAATGCTTTGATTACCGGTATCACCGGACAAGACGGTTCCTATTTAGCCGAATTACTACTGGAAAAGGGATACAATGTATATGGCCTTATGCGCCGCAAAAGCGTTGTAGACTATGGAAATGTAGATCACATTAAAGAAAAGCTGCACTTTATTTATGCGGATATGACGGATATAGTTTCTTTGATGAACGCACTAAAGATTTCCGATGCCGACGAGGTATATAATCTTGCGGCGCAGTCTTTTGTGGCAACCAGCTGGGAACAGCCTCTTGCTACCGCAGATATTGACGCTTTAGGCGTTACCAATATGTTAGAGGCTATTCGAAATGTAAAGCCCAATGCACGCTTCTATCAGGCTTCCACGTCGGAAATGTTTGGTCTGGTTCAGGAAATGCCTCAGACGGAAAAAACACCTTTCTATCCCAGAAGTCCCTATGGCGTAGCAAAGCTCTACGGACATTGGATTACTAAGAATTATCGGGAAAGCTATAACTTATATGCTTGCAGCGGAATCCTTTTTAATCACGAAAGCGAACGCCGTGGCAAGGAATTCGTCACTCGTAAGATCACTTATGCTGTAGCCCGGATTAAACAAGGCGTACAGGACTGCTTAGAGCTTGGAAATCTGGATTCCAAACGAGACTGGGGGCATTCAAAAGACTATGTCCGTGCTATGTGGCTGATGCTTCAGCAGGAAACTCCGGACGATTACGTAATCGCCACCAATGAAACCCGCACGGTCCGGGAATTTGTTGAGACTGCTTTTCGTCATGTTGATATTACCATTCAATGGGAGGGTACCGGCATTGATGAAGTCGGAAAAGACGCTGCCACCGGAAAAACTCTGGTAAAAGTAAATAAAAACTTCTTCCGTCCTGCTGAGGTTGACGTCCTGCTGGGGAATCCGGCGAAGGCGGAAAGTACCTTAGGCTGGAAGCGCAACATATCCTTCTCCGAGCTGGTGGAACGTATGGTAAAGAACGATATGGAAATCGTAGCCAAGGAAATTCAGATCGCAAATCTTTAATGAAAACCACAGGGACATGAAAAACCATGCCCCTGTTTTCTTATGAAGTAATGTTTAAAATAAGCAATAGAATCATATAGAATTAGAAAGCGAAAGCCAGCTGGCGGGGTTTATGCCCCCATTGATGCCTTTCGCAGAAAGGCGGACATAACTATGAAGGTACTTATTATAGGTGCTGCCGGTTTCGTTGGCAACTACCTGATTCAACATTTAATGAATGACCTGCATTGGACTGTTGTGGCAACAAAGCTTCCCCAAGAAAAATTATCCATAGAAGGGGTTGTTGTTTATGATCTTGATATTTTGAATCCGGAAAGCATCTGTGACCTTCTGACAGATATACGTCCCGATGCAATTCTGCATCTCGCAGCCCAAAGCTCCGTTGCCCTGTCCTGGAAAAATCCGGCTCTTACCATCGACATCAATATTAAAGGAAGCATTCAGGTTCTGGACAGTATCCGCACTCTGAACTACAAGCCTCGAATCCTGCTAATTGGTTCCGGAGAGGAATACGGGCATATTCTTCCGGAGGAATCTCCAATAAAAGAAAACAATCTCCTACGCCCCGGCAATATCTATGCCGCTACAAAAGCGTGCCAGAATATGCTGGGAAAGATTTATGCAGACGCTTATCAAATGGATATTCTTTCTGTCCGTGCCTTTAATCATATCGGGCCTAATCAGGCACCTTTGTTCGTGGTGGCGGATTTCTGTCGTCAGGTAGCCCAGATCGAAGCCGGACTACTTCCACCAGTTCTTCATGTAGGAAATCTGTCTGCCGCAAGGGATTTTTCTGATGTCCGAGATGTAGTTCGTGCATATGCCCTTTTGATTCAACACGGAGTTTCCGGCGAGACCTACAATGTAGGAAACGGTCACGCAATTACCATCGAGCATATCCTGCAAAAAATACTGGAGCAATCTGCCGTGCCGATTCAGGTTCAGGTTGATCCGAACCGACTGCGTCCAATCGACGTCCCGATCATTGAAGCTGACATCACAAAGCTCCGGCAATGTACCGGCTGGGAACCGGAAATTCCCATTGAGCAGACTATTACGGATGTGCTGAATTACTGGAGAGCCTCTGTAAAATAATGCTTCCGCAGCTATGCATCATTGATACATCTTCTTCCAATGGAATCATAGACAATACCGGTACCTTCAAATGCTTCGACCGGATAACAGTTTCTTCCATCTAAAACAATAGCATGCTTCATCAGCATTTTATAGGCGGAAATATCCATCTGTAAAATCTGCTGCCATTCCGTAAAAATAAAACAAAGATCCGCTCCGGTCAATGTCGTTTCTATAGTATCACAGTATTCCAATTCATCCGGAAAATACTTCTTAAAATTCTCCATTCCTACCGGATCCCATGCCTTTATTTTTGCACCATCCTCTAAAAGTAACGGAATGTTTACCAGAGAAGGAGCTTCCCGAAGGTCATCCGTTCCCGGTTTAAAGGTCAGTCCTAATACAGCCACCGTAAGCCCGTCAAAATCATCATAGTATTTTTTTGCTTTCTTAATCAATCGAAACTTCTGGTTTTCATTCACCTCGATCGCAGCTTTAATCGTCTTTAACTCTTTGTCATTAAAGCTTGCCAGCCAGCTTAAGGCCTTAGTATCCTTTGGAAAACAAGATCCACCGTATCCGATTCCCGGATTTAAAAATCGATTCCCGATTCTGGGATCATAACCCATTCCTTTGGAAACAGCCTCAACATCCGCACCTATACTTTCACACAAATTGGCAATTTCATTTATATATGATATTTTTAATGCTAAAAAGTCATTGGAAGCATATTTTATCATTTCGGCACTTTTCCGATTCGTAAGCAGGATCGGAGATTCAAAATCCGCATATACCTGCTTTAATATTTTTCCTGCCTTCTCTGATTCTACTCCAAGTACAATTCTTGCTGCATGGAGCGTATCGTGAATAGCGGTTCCCTGCGCTAAGAATTCCGGATTCGATGCAACCTCGATTGATACAGAATGCTTTATACGCGCATGGATATATGCCTCGATCCTTTCATTGGTTCCAATAGGAACTGTTGATTTAATTACAACAATACAATCTCTTTTTGCTGCCTCTGCAATCTGTTTAGCTACCCGATATACATAGGTCAAGTTTGCGGAGCCGTCCTTCTTTTCCGGTGTTCCTACCCCAATAAAGATCACTTCTGCTGTCTCATACGCCGTCTGATAATCTGTCGTAAAGGTCAGTCGCTCCATATTTTCCTTCATCAACTCATCCAAACCAGCTTCATAAATGGGAGAAATCCCCCGCTTCATCAATGCGACTTTTTCCTCATCTACATCAACACAAACCACCTGATGTCCTTTACTGGCCAGACATACACCAGTTACTAATCCAACATATCCTGTTCCTGCAACTGCAATCTTCATCGTTTTGTTCTCCTCAATCAATAATAACGATTTTTCTATCAATCAATATAATATTAACATTTACCAAAATGAAAGTAAATCTATATATTTAACGGTTTTTCCTGGTATTACCAGCTGCTGATCCGCATTCCAAGCAAACGAAACAGAGTCTTAATGTAGCTGATGATAAATGGGATCAACTGCCGCTTAGATTCCCCATATAATCGCTTGTGAAAAGAAATCGGACTTTCTGCAATCCGAAATTCCTTTTTACCAACTAACAGCTTAAGCTTTAATAAAATCTCTTCCAAAACATCATAGTTTTTACAGGTAAGCGTAATCTGCTTTAGCTGTTCCGTATGATAAATGCGAAAATTCGTAGAAATATCTTTTGCTTTAATCCCCAATACAAAACGATATGCCGTATTTAACATCCACGACATAACCTGTGAGCTTTTGGCATCTGCCGTATATCCCCCCTTGACATAACGGGAACCGATCACCACATCATATCCCTCCATAAACTTCTGATATAGCTCCGAAATACAGGCAGGATCATGAGAGCCATCACTGTCTAACGCAAGCAGCTTGTCCATGCCGGCTTCTTGAATGCCTTTTCGATATGCACCGCCAAAACCCGGTTCCTCCTGGTTATAGTATCGGGCTTTCCATTCTCTGCACAAAGCCTCCGTATTGTCCAACGGTTCTTTTGTATCAATCACCAGCAATTCATACTCTTCACCAATTTCGGTTAAAACCTTCTCCAGCTTTGGAAATAACACTTTTAAGTTTTCTTCTTCTTTATATGCCAGCAGCATTACACTAATTCCCAATGCCGAAAGCCCCTTTCCCGATCTCTGTTATATGTTCCTGTTCCTGCTTTTTCTCTTTCTTTTTTTGCAGATTGCTCCAATTCTTTCCCTTTACATATTTCATCACACTGACAATATTCTCGATCAGAAGAGCGAAAAACAATACCAGTAATGCGATATTGCCCCAGAGCAAGGTAAGATTCCGACCGGTATTTACAGAAATCATCTGATATGGGCAGAGTAACAAAAGAAACAGAGGAAGATAAAGCAAATCTGTCCATGTCTTTTCTTTTTCATTCAACCACAGCAAAATAACGGGGAAGATATATAACAAGCAATAAAACCCACAATTACTTGGCAAAACCAACATGATCGATACCAGCACCGCTACCCGGATCCATTTCTTTTTCTGGAATATATTTGTAACCATGCCGAAAACAGCCAATAAATAAAACCACGGCTTCCAAAAATCCCGCAATTTCAGTTGGTCAAAATAAAACAAAGTTTCATCATATGCAATAAAATAATGATACCCCAGCTTTTGCTGTCTTTCAAATTCATATACTTCCGTATTCAGCTGAAAATTTCTCCACCAAAGAGGTATATTGGAAAATCCGCCTTGAAGTAATAAAAAAGGCAGAAAGGAAGCAGCAAGTCCATAAATCAACAGTCGGACAGCTTCCTTCCATTGTCTGTTATAAAGAAGCAACAGCCCCAACAGAGCAGGCCAGCCTTTTAATGCAGCAGCCAAGGCCAGAGCGATATAACCCAATTCCCGTAACACCCACTTGTCAGATTCATAAGTGACCAAAAAGAAGATCATACCGCTCACTGCCAGAAAGATAATATTTCCCCGCTCACACGCAAAGAGACTGACGCCGGAGCTCATTAAAACCATTGTCATTAAGACTTTAAATACCTTCCTTCCGTCAGTCATATCATATATCTGTACCGCTAAAAGAACCATCATAAACATTACTAATAAGGTAACCCCTGATCGAACAAATGATGTGATGTCATTTTCACCGCCCTGAAACCCTAGTATCTTATCAAATCCATAAAACAAGCAATAAGATATGGGAAAATATGCTTTTTCACACAATCCATTCACTTCATTTACATAAGGATTCCGATCAACGGAATAACGCATCACGTTCAGAAAATCCGCCATATAATCCTCTCCCTGCCTGAAAAAGACCTGAGACTGATTTCCAGCCGGATGGAACCATAAACCAGATATAAATAAAACAAATAAAATTGCAAATCCAATCATCAAAGACCAGATCTGAACTCCGGCTATTTTTTCTTTTTTTTCACTCATACTTGAAACCTCTCTATCCGGAACCATTCCCTTATACAGCCGCTGGTTTTGATATTTGTTTTTTCTTTTCTTTCTTCCGTGTCGTGTTATCAAAAATATTATAAAACAAAATCATTCCCAATAGCAAGAAACCATCCAGAACGATTTGTATTCCAATGCTATGTGCAGATAACATATAATAATATGCCTTGGGAATCATGATAAGACCAAGAAAGCTTAGATATATCCAATCCAGCCAGCTTTTCTTGCTTTGCTCCGCCATCAAAAATGGAAGAATAGCAGGCATCATAAATACCAGATGATACATATAGGCATTGGGGGTCAAAAAAACCATCAGTGCTGTCAAGATCAATATTTTTTTCCATAACAGTTGTTCCCGCCACAAATGATACAGACTCCAAAGGGCAAGTGCCGAGCCGGTCAACAGATATACCGGCATAACCGGGAACCAGTCCGGTATTTTCAACTGGTTCCAGACTACAAATGGAAACCGCAGCAGCGAGGTCAGTCCTACACCAAAGTAAACATTTGGCACTTCTGTTTCATAACCACCGCCAAATGCAAACAAGGCATAACCAAATTCAATCATATTCCGTACCAATCCTCCCTGAAAAAGAAGCATTGAGAGGATTGATACAACTCCCGCACTTAAAGTGGCAATCCCTATATTTTTCCACTTTTTCTCTACAAAATATAACAAAAACATAAAAATCGGATATACCTTTATCGCAGTTGCCAACCCTAAAAAAACAGCCGCTAATGTTTCATTTTTTTCGTAATAATAGATAAATGCCAGATAACAGACAATCGCTACCAGAAGATAGTTTCCTCTGTCCAGCATAAATACAAATGGGGCAGTAAAAATCAGAGAAAGAATAATAATCATCCGAACGAATAAATTCCGAAACAACTCCTTGTGTTCTTGAAAAATCTTATACAGCAATATGCCCAATAGTACCGTAAATATCATTACAAATAAAGCGTAAGACAGCTTTCCCTCCGGCAAGTCACGAATTTCATCAGGAAGATACGTCTTATAATCCGCCATCCGGGAAAACAGCCAGGCAATCGCCAAAATAAAAGGAGGATAAGAAGAATAAAATTCCACATATGGTTTGCCTTCATAAACCATTTGATTTACATTAAAAAAATCCATAAACCGGTTTCCCGGCCAGAATAAAAAACTTCCGTCCGGATATTCATATCCCAACACAGTTTGTCCAAATAAAGAAAAGGCCCCAAATAATAAATATCCCAAAATAATAAATAAGACGATTCCGATAACTTTCTGTTTCTGCTTCATTTATTTATCCTCATCCTTAGTAAAATTCAAACGTTCCTCTTCCACAACCAGCGGCCGGTTCATGACCCGTTCATTGATGCTCAGTACATATTCTCCGATAAAGCCAATAAAAAAGAGCTGAATCGAACCTAAAAAGAACATTCCGATTAAGATTGGCGCCATACCTGCCTGAAACTGATCCCACATAATCAATTTCAAAACCAGATAGATCAACGCAATCAAAAAACTAAGCCCTCCGCAAATACAGCCTGCAAAGGTTGCCAGACGCAAACCGATTTTTGTATAAGAAGTAATACTAAGCATTGCTGCATCATACAGGGTATAAAAATTGTTATGGGTCTTCCCCGCCCTTCTTTGGGGCTGTTCATAGGGAATTTCCTTCCGCCTAAATCCCAGCTCCGCAACAATCCCCCGCATGAAAGGCTTCGGATCTTTTAACTCCCGCAGCACCTCCACAAAAGACCTGTCATACAAACCGGAGCCTGTAAAATGTTCGATCTGTTCCACGTCCGAAAACTTCTTGATCAGCTTATAATAAATGCTGCGCAAAACATACATAATCTTATTTTCCTTGCTGCTGGTCTTGATCCCGATCACAATCTTATATCCGTTTTCCCATTCCTCCAAGTATTTTGGAATCAAATCAATCGGATCCTGAAAATCACAAACCATTGAGATCGTACAGTCGCCGGTAGTCTGCAATATACCATAGAAGGGTGAGTTAAACTGTCCAAAATTTTTAGCATTAAAGATGGCCTTGATCCTGGGATTTTTACCGCATATTTCCCGCAGCAGTTCCCTGGTCCGGTCATGAGAATCGTTATCAATAAATACCAGTTCATACTCATATTGGGTCAGCTGGGTTTCAAACAGCTCCACGATCGCTTCGCTCATAGGGCCGACATTTTCTTCTTCGTTATAGCATGGAATTAAAATACTAACTGTTTTCTTCATGATCTATCCCTCATTTTCTTATTCGGCGTTTCCTCTGCTTGCTGCTGCCGATACCATTCTACCGTCCTGCGAATTCCCTCTTCAAAGGGGATTTCCGGCTGAAAGCCGGTATCTGCACGCAGATTTTCAATATCTGCACACAAATACATTACCTGCTTATCATAATAGGGAAGTTCGCCCAGACCGATTTCCAGTCTTTTGTCAATCGTATCCCGAATAATCGTAATGTACTCCGCCAGAGGCCGTACCTGTCCGCTTCCAATACAGTAAACCGCTCCATCTTTTCCACGCTCTGCTGCCAGATAAAAAGCTCTTGCCGCATCATCGCAGTACAGATAATCCCACATCTGTTCACCCTTGGTATATTGGGGACGTTCCCGGTTTAACAGCTTTATGATTCCTGACATTACCATAGTATGCAGTCCGTCACCAGGCCCATAGGTACTTAAGATCCGTACCCAGATATGCCGCATTCCTTCCTGCTGACAAAGGATCCGGCTCATCTGTCCGGCACAGAGTTTTCCAATCCCGTATCCGGTTTCCGGATGCACCGGCGTATCCGGTCCCAGCTTCCCTGCGTCTACTCTCCCATATTCCGCCTGAGATCCTGCTCCTAAAAAACAGCTGCATCCAGCCGCCTTTGCCAGTTCAACTGCATCTAAGGTCGCTTTTACATTTTGGTTTTGTAAATACATGTCATTTCTGGCTCCTCCGTAGGTACCGTCCCACCCGAAATGAAAAAATGTATCATATTGTTTGGTCAACGATGTCTTTAATGTTGACAGATCCGATAAGTCACAGGCAAGAACCTTAACATACCTGCTTTCCGGTATGGCAGCTCTTCGCTTTGAATCCGGGCGGATTATAACCAAAACCTCAATCTGCTTCCGGATTAGCAGCCGGATCAGGGCAAGCCCAAGCATTCCGGTTCCACCGGTAAGAATCACTCGTTTCATAGTCTCATTCCTATTCCATTCTAAGCAAAATGATTTGCTTCATATTCTTCTCGTGGAAGGAAGGGATACATATCATCAATCGAAGGAGATACGATTCTTCCATCCGGTAATACCTTAGAGGACAGCTTCGGTTCAAAGTTCTGCGTTTCATCTACCACTACTTCGCAAAACACCGGTCCCTCCTGTCCCAGCAGGGTATCCAATCCGGCGTCTACGTTATCCAGACTGTCAATCTTCACATACGGAAGCCCATAGGCATATGCCAACCGTTCAAAGTTCGGAAAGCTAAGTCCATTTCCGTCACATACGCCAACCAGAGGTTCCCCCTTAAATAAATTGGTCTGTGTCTGCCGAATCGAATGATACCCATTGTTATTGATTATAATCAGTTTTATATTCAAACGGTTGTATACTACGGTCTGAAGCTCCTGAAGATTCATCTGAAAACTACCGTCTCCGTCCAGACAGATCACTCGTTTTCCTTTCCGTGCTACTGCAACTCCCACTGCCGCCGGGAATCCATAGCCCATAGCCGCACAGCCGGAATTCGTAAACATCCGCTGCCGGGGCTTTATCTCTGCCGCCTGAAACGTGATAACGCAGGCACTTCCGTTTCCACAGATAATATGATCGCCTTCTGCCAGTTTTCCAGACAGCTTCGTAATAAATACATAAGGATTGATTGGTGATGCTTTCTCATAATAAGATGGAAGTGTCGCCGGATATTTCTGATTTATCCCTCTGGCCCAAGCCAGCCATTCCTTCTGTTCCTCAGAAGCACCTGCATACTCGGCGGCTAACAGCTCATTCATTACATCCTTGACATCTGCATGAATCGGAAGGTCCACATGAACAGTAGGTTTTCTAAGCTCCGCTTCGTCAATATCTATTACGATCTTATAGGCATTTTTTGCAAAATCCCGATAATTATAACTGATCTGCCGAATATTCAGACGGCAGCCAAGCACCAGAAGCAAGTCGCTGTTTTGCACGACAAAATTACCGCCTCTGGTTCCTACCGTTCCCGGTCTTCCACAATATAAGGGATGGGCGTCCCATAACACATCATGCGCATTCCATGCCGTCACCACCGGAATCCCCAGCTTGTCTATCAACTGTAAAAACTCCTTATGGGCATCCCCCAGCCGTATGCCGGTACCTGCCAGCACCACCGGTCTCTTTGCCTTCACGATCCGATCCATAATTTCAGCTGTTTTTGTATTATCATACTTTGGTTCTTCCTTTCCGTCCAGCTCCAAAGGGTCAAATCCCTGTAACGATTCCGTTTCTATTGGAGCAGCCTGAACATCCAATGGAATATCCAGCCAAACCGGTCCCTTTCTACCATGCATACAAAGATACCAAGCCTTTTCCAGATGATAACGGATCTCCTCCGGCACCGTCACCATATGGGCATATTTGGTCATTGTCTTTACCGTATCAACAATCTGAAATTCCTGATCGCCAAGCTGCCGGAGCGGCACATCCGTTGACCAGGTTGTCGTTTCCCGCTTTACCTGTCCGGACACTATAAACATGGGAATCGAATCCTGCCAGCCTCCCAAAACACCGGTAATGGCATTTGTGCCGCCCGGTCCGCTGGTTACACAGACAGCCGCCACCCTTCCGGTCGCCCTTGCATAGCCCTCTGCCGCTATGGAACATGCCTGTTCATGATGGTTGTAAACGCTGTTTAGCCCTTCCTTATGTCCTATTGCATCATTTAAGTGCATAGCCCCTCCGCCGGTCACGGTAAATACGTCCGTTACGCCTTGTTTCACCAGAAAATCCGCAATATACTGTGCAACCTTTCGTTTCATTTTCTTTCATCTCCTCTATTCAAAAAACCTTAACAGCTCCATAGGAGCTTCTGCACTGCCTACACTGGTACAGTTGTGAACCTCTTGTCTGGTTTTAAAATCAAATCCATAGGTAACACCGATAAAATCTACGCCTAGCTGCTCTGCTCCGTTTGCATCATGCCAGCTGTCTCCGATCATTACAGCATTCGTATAATCCTTTAATCCTAAATCCTCCATACATTTTCGGATAATATCCACTTTCTTCAACTTTCCTTCAAAATCCGAACCATATAAAACATTCGAATACCGATGGAAACCAAAATAGCGTAAGATTGCCTCTGCATAATCCTGACGCTTATAGGTCGCAATCGCTATTTGAATCCCCCTGCGGCATAATGCATCCATAAGCTCATAGATACCGTCATAAGGCTTTGCTTTCAACAGATTTTCACCTTTATAGCTTTCTCGAAAAGCTGCCGCCATACGGTCTGCGTCCTCTTTAGAAAGTCCATAAGTCTTTGCAAAGGAATCTTGGATTGGGGGTCCGATAAAGCTTCGCAATACCTCCGGTTCCGGCATCGGATAGCCGAATTTGCGAATAGCAGTCTCTACTGAGGCTATAACTCCTTCTCTGGTATCTAACAAAGTGCCATCCACGTCAAATATCGCTATTTCATATCTACTCATCTTTTAATGCTCCTGTATAAAATGAATCTGTAATGAATTCCATTTGAATCGACCGCTGTAATTCTTTTAACACATCCGCCACATATCGGTTTAACTTTTCCGCCTGTTCCTTACTGAAATTATACTCCATATAAGCATTGATATAATTCTGCTTTTTATCGCCCATGTAACCGTCAAAGCCTCCTAAGGCTACAGAACTTACACCGATCCGTTTCATTACCTTTAGCAGCATAACAAAGGAATTATCCATGCAGACACCGTCTGCCTCCTGATCCAGAAGGGAACTGTATTGCAGCGTATAATCAAACTTTCCATCGGTTTTCGTCACATTTGAAGTAGCGATCACCTGCAGGGAAGGATTCTGGGAAAGTGCCGTGGCCAGCTGCACATACCGCTTTGAATTGCTTAGAAATACATAATCCGTATTGATTTCACCGGAAATAAAATTCACAGATACGATAATCGGATGCGTTTTCTCAACATATGCCTGCAGCCGGTCTAACTGCTTCTGCACATTTAAGCCGGGACCTAAAAGCAATACCTTTCGTCCCTGAAACACCTTTGTTAATTCTTCTATATCCTGTCTGTCGTTTACCTCAATGTTTTGATAGTCCAGATATAACTGTTCGATCAGCTTCTGGTCGTACATTAACTGCTTTTCCCCTTGAAGCTTACTTAAGATCTCATTTATCGATTTTACGGACAGGGTCCGTTTATTCATCAAATAGGAGACGTAATTGGGATGACAGTCATTCGAAGCCGCAATAAAAAAGAACATATTATAGCCCCATGGCGTCATTTTATAAATAGGCATTACATTTGCATCGACTGCCTCCAACATCTGACTGATGTCATAGTGCTTGCCATAGTGATCATTTAGATGCATGGAAAGCAGCTCAATCGGTGCATTACCGGCACTTTTCCCCATGCCATATATTGTACCGTCCACCAATACCATTCGTTCCGTCTGATGAGACAACATTTCAATGCAATTTGCATATGCCATCTGGAAATTATTATGGGAATGATAACCAAGACCAATCGATGGCTTTAAATGCCGATTCAACAATTCATAATAATGCATCAGATTCTCCTGATGCATCAGACCATAGGTATCAACCATAGAGACTGCATATGGTTCCAAATCATTCGCCAGTCCGATCAAATCCATTAGCTCCTCATCATCATAGCTGGTAATGGATACCAGCTGGACAAATACCTGATACCCCAATTCCTTTAACTGGCGGCAAAAATCAATCGCCTGCCAGCGGATATGCTTTTTAAAGATCACCCGGATTCCATCTAAATAAGAGTTTGCACAGGGAGTAATATGCTCAATTCCACAGGTGCCATAGTCAATCATACCTACTACCATTGCCTGCTTTCGATCCAGCATTCCATATATTTTTTCAACACTGTCGGAATCCGGCATAATACTCCGGTTCATATCAAAGGGGCGACGTTCGTCCAAAAAGCCTACCTCAATAATATCCACACCTGCCCCTACCATACGTTCAAAAATACTTACCAGATTATTATGACCGAATTCCCAGTCATTCACATAGCCGCCATCCCGCAAGGTACAGTCCAGTAATTTAATCTCGCCCATCTGCCGCCTCCTCATTCTCTTTCTTCTTCTGCCTGTATGCCCAGAATTTATTGATACAGAAATTGATTGGTATCGTAATCACCATATTCAAAAACGGTGCCAGAGATACCGCCGCATCCTCCGTTGTCATTTGGATGCCAAAGTTTTCAAGCAACGCAGTCAACGGGGACAGGTACTGACTGATCTTAAAAACATTCAGCCAAAGAACCAGCAAAATCTCTGTCAGGAATAAACCGGAAAATGCGTAGGAAACATAGGTTTTGATCAGCACCTGCCACCAGACCCGATGCTCCCCTTCCTCCGACTCCTTAAATACAAATCGGCTCTGCCATAGATACGCATTTAATACGCTGATGATAAATCCCATGATATTTGCCACATGTGCATTTGTATGAAACACATAATAGCAGACAGAATACGTTACATAGGATACCACCGTATTGGAGATTCCTACTAATCCAAACTTAATAAATTGCCAAAAAGCTGCCCACTTTTTCATTTCTTTGTTCCTTCTGCAATCGCTTCCCGAATCGTCTTTGCCATATAATCGATCATCTCGTCTGTCATTCCGGGATATACCCCAACCCAGAAGGTTTCATTCATGATACGGTCAGTATTGGTCAATTCTCCTACGATCCGGTATCCGGTTCCGCTCTTACGCATTTCATCAAAGCAGGGATGCTTTACCAGATTACCGGCAAACAGCATACGGGTCTGAACTCCCTTCTTTTCCACGTATTGAACCATCTGATTTCGATCAACACCTGCCTTACAGGTAATCAAAAACCCGAACCAGCTGGGAATCGCATTTTCACAGGGTTCCGGAAGGATCAGAAACTCCTGCGTTCCTTCCAGCGCCGCCTTTAAACGGTCAAAATTATGCCGCCGCCGCTCTACAAAGCCGGGGAATTTTTCCAGCTGTGCACAACCGATCGCCGCCTGCATATCCGTAGCTTTTAAATTATAACCAAAATGTGAATATACATATTTATGATCATAACCAAGCGGCAGTTCCCCATACTGTTTGTCAAACCGATGTCCGCACATATTATCCCGTCCGGAAGGGCAGACACAGTCTCTCCCCCAATCCCGGAAAGAACGAATGCATTTATTCAATAAGGGATTATTCGTATAAACGGCGCCGCCTTCCCCCATCGTCATATGATGGGGCGGATAAAAACTGGAGGTTCCAATATCACCGATCGTTCCGGTGAATCGTTCCTCACCGTCTAAGATATATTTGGAACCTAATGCATCACAGTTATCTTCTACCAGCCACAGGCTATGCCGATCACAGAATTCCTTCACTGCCTTTAGATCAAATGGATTTCCCAAAGTATGCGCAATCATGACCGCCTTCGTTTTTTCCGAATAAGCCGCTTCCAGCTTGGTAATATCAATGTTGTACTGGGGTATGGTTACATCTACAAATACAGGCACTGCACCATACTGAATCACCGGTGCTACCGTTGTCGGGAAACCTGCGGCAACCGTGATTACCTCATCCCCCCGCCGGATCGCCCGTTCTCCCAACAAAGGGGAAGTGAGCGCCATAAATGCGTTTAAGTTTGCAGAGGAACCGGAATTCACCAGGGAGCAATATTTTACGCCCAGATATTCTGCAAATTCCTTCTCAAATTTTTCTGTATACCGTCCGGAGGTCAGCCAGAATTCCAGTGCACTGTCTACCAGATTACACATTTCTTCCTGCCCGTATACCCGGGAAGCATAAGGAATCCGATCTCCTTCCTGAAAGGGTGGTTTCTGATTATGATACGTGCTGCAATAATCTGCCACCATGTCTAAAATCTGCTTTTTCGCCTGCTCCTCTGTCATATGCTCAAACATTTCCATTCTCCTTTTCACATTTTAACCGTTATACTTTCTTATCTTTTTTCTTCCTGCTCTTTATCCCGCTGATCCTGCTTCATCTTCTTGCAGATATTCCATAATTTGCCGGTCCATAACCGCCGGAATATCACCCTGTTCAAAATACACCCTTGTCCATTCCACCACTTTATCCAAGGCCTCCGATACATTCCAGCGTGGCCTCCACTGAAAGGTCGTCTTTAATTTTGAACAGTCCAGCTTCAGGAAATTTGCTTCATGAGGGCCTCCATCATACTGATTCAGCCATTTCATATTCTGTCCCCATTTTTCACAGAACAGATCCACAATATCCCCCGTCGTAACACAGTCGAAATCATCCGGTCCCACATTATAACTATCTGCATACCTGCCATCTTCATACTGTCTTTGGGCAATCATCAAATACGCCATGACCGGCTCTAAGACATGCTGATAAGGCCGGGTGGAATGGGGATTCCGGACAACAATGTCCTTCTTATCCTTTGCCGCACGAACACAATCGGGAAT
Source organism: uncultured Lachnospiraceae bacterium (assembly GCA_947589055.1). Taxonomy (GTDB): domain Bacteria; phylum Bacillota; class Clostridia; order Lachnospirales; family Lachnospiraceae; genus CAG-632. Next base: position 24,180 of record CANPZL010000015.1, read on the forward strand.
GATCCGATCATTTGCAAAATCGCCACCGCCGATTACATTTCCTGCTCTTGCAGTTGAAATTGCCACCTGTCCATCTTCAAAAAAGGAGGAACGATAGCTGTGGGTCACCAGTTCGGAACAGGATTTGCTGTTGGAGTATGGGTCAAATCCGTCTAAAGGCTCATTCTCACGGTATCCCCAGCTCCATTCGTTATTCTTATATACCTTATCCGTCGTGACATTAACAAAAGACTTTACCGTATCCGACAACCGAATGCATTCCATTATGTTTACCGTTCCCATTACATTGGTTTCGTAAGTATATACCGGATCCTTATAGGAATCCCGAACGATCGGCTGCGCCGCCATATGGATAACGATCTCCGGTCGGCATTCTTCAAATACCGCTCTTAAATGTTTAAGATCCCGAATATCACCGATAACAGAAGTCATCTTTTCCTCTACGCCGCATATCGAAAATAAATTAGGATCCGTAGGCGGTTCCAGTGCGTATCCGGTCAGCACTGCTCCGGCATTCACTAAGATCCAGCTCATCCAAGAGCCCTTAAAACCGGTATGTCCTGTTACCAATACCCGCTTCCCTTTATAAAATCCCAAGTCAAAACAATCCTGTTTCATTTGTCTATTCCTCCCACACCTTCCAGGGCGCCCTTCCATCTGACAGCATCTCCTCCAGCTGATTTTTATCCCGTGTCGTATCCATACATTTCCAGAATCCTTCGTGTAAAAAGGCCTTTAACTGTCCTTCCTTTGCCAGATTTTCCAACGGTTCTTTTTCAAACACAGTGGTATCGCCCTTGATATAATCAAAAATCTCCGGATTTAACACCATGTAGCCGCCATTGATCACACTTCCGTCCCGTTCCTGCTTTTCCCGAAATCTCCGGATAGTTCCTTCCTCGTCAATATCCAAAACACCAAACTGCTGTCCTACATTTACCGCAGTCAGGGTTGCAATTCTTCCATGTGCATTATGAAATTGAAGCAGGGCATCTAAATCTACATTTGAAACTCCGTCTCCATAGGTCAGAAAAAAGGGCTCCTGTCCGATATATTTCTGGATCCGCTTTACTCTTCCGCCGGTCATGGTGTTTAGTCCTGTATCCACCAGCGTTACACGCCACGGATCAGTATAGGACTTATGCACCTCCATTGTTCCCCCCTTTTGGAAATCAAAAGTAATATCGCTGGTATGGAGATAATAATCCGCAAACCATTCCTTAATCACATATTGCTTATAGCCGCAACAGATAATAAAATCATTATATCCAAATGAAGAATAATACTTCATAATATGCCAAAGAATCGGCATTCCGCCAATTTCTACCATAGGCTTTGGTTTCAGATAGCTTTCCTCACTGATCCTTGTGCCGAATCCACCTGCCAGAATTACGACCTTCATTTGCATTCCTCCTCATCTTGCACATATATTTAGTATTTTACACTATCTGCCAATTCATGTAAACCAGGTTTTAGAGATACCAAAGATTGAAAGATTATTTTAAGAATCCTTGTCCTTCACGATATAATACTCCTTGTCCCGCTTCATCCTGATAATATGTCTCCTCTTGCATAATGTCATAAATACCATCTGTTTCATAGATCTGGTAGTCCCTCCCGCTTTTTATCAGTTTCCATGTCGCAGGCGCCGTATTCATTTGATTCCCATATAGAAAGATATGGGGATTTTCAATCCAGACATGGGAAAAATCCGTTCCGGCCTCATTCACCGCTACCCGGCTGCAACGTCCCAAAATAATTGCACCTTCTTTCCGCTCTGCCTGATTAAAGATTCCCCAATATTCTGCTTCGTTCAATAGGGATATGTCATATTCAGAGGACAAACCAAAGGTCTGTATGCATTGATCCAGCAATTCCTTTCTGGAAACTGCCTCGATATGGGACGTGGTGAGCTTACTGTAAAACTCTCTCGGATTACTAGTATCATAAATGTAAGCTGTCGTCCCAACTAAAACCTGCTTATCCTGATTTGCGATCTCGTCAAAAAAGCCGGCCTCTCCCGCTCTTGTTACATTTTCCTGGGGATACTTTCGAAAGCCATTCATATATTCGACTGCTGCTCGTCCGCTGATCTGATTCGTTAACATAACAAGAAACAAAACAGCCATAAACCCAATATTAACTATCTGCCGAAGCCTCTTATCAGCGATTTTTATCCATAGCCAAACAAAAAACCCAGTTGCCAGCAAACCAAAACCGATACTTTGCATATAAGCAGGCAGATGTCCGCTGCACCAGCCCAGAATCTGCTGATATTTTGCCGATATGGCGATCAGAACACCCGGGAGAAGAAATACCAAAAGTCCGATTCCCATTAACGTAAATAGGCGATGATTTATCCCTGTATCTTCTTCCATTGCAGCCGCCGCTTCCGTCAGGCTTCCCGCTCTTTTGGTTCCTTTCATTGCATCGTTGTCTTTTGCTGCATTCGTTTTGTTTTTCATCCGGAAATATCCGATCCAAACTACTATACCCAGAAACAAAAGGTTACTGATAAGATCCATAGGCCGGATGCACATAATCCATTCATTGAAATGATATGGGTAAACTTCCGAATACGGAACGCAGTACTTTAGTCCGGAGCAAAGATACCGGCCAAGCGGGATACAGGTGGAGCATTGTTTAAAAAATGTAAGAAAAACACTTGCCGGTGAAAAATTCACCACGATCCCCTGATATTGGTTTTCCTGTAGAAATAGTCTGGCACAGACATTTGCCAGCCCCATTGCAAAACATACAAGCAGATTCGGCATACAAGTCTTTAAAGCGCCTTTAACCCCTCCTATCTCCCTCCATGCGGCCCAAAACAAAACCAAAATAAAAGGAAATGCCGCCTCATAGGTTCCCAATGCCAGCCAAAAACAAAGTGCGCTTCCAAAGGCATACCTTTTCTTACGATCGTCGATAAACTTAAGAAGAAACCACAAGGATAAAAAACAGTCCAATACTACCAGTTGAATCAATCCATGATAACAATACAGACCACTGTCAAATTCCGGCGTCAGCTGCATCAGCACCGGTGTTATCAACATAGACAAAAAAGAGACCGGTTCTGATCTTGTGATACGTTTTACGCAAAAACTGCAAATCAGATTGTCCAAGTAGGTCATGCCTACAAGGAAAGCTTTATACACAGGTACGGATGAACAAAAAGAAAACAACAGTGCCGCATAGTTGGAAAAGGGAAACACACGTCCCAGTTTTAACCAGGTCAGAAGCTGATTCCACATAACTTCTAAAGGCGACGGACCATTTAAAAAAGGGGCCGCTAAAATATTGCTGTTCCACATATCATCTGCGGACAGTCCGCTGTCAATCACCAGCCGGAAATAAAACACGTAAAATAGGAATATTGCAACGTGAATTGCAATATTCCTATTTTTTCCTAAATGATTAGTTTTCTGTTTTCGATTCCCCATAGCTCCCTTTATCCCGATACTTTAAAATCCATAGGAGGCTGTAAGCTGCTTAAATTCAGGAGAATATGCAAAATACCTCAATACCGCTTCCCGACTGGTACCGGAAGCTAACCGGTTCAACCAATAAGCGCTTCCTTCCGATTCCGCTTCACGATTCAAAAAAGCCCGATATAAAATATCACAGTACTCCTTATCAGAATATCCTCGTGACCGGAATTCCTGTGATTTAACGATCTTTTCAGCAACAGAATACGGGGTTTCCCGTTTACTTAAAATCGCATCTGTCCAGAAATTCAAACCGTCTACATCCGGCGTTCTTCCTAACGTAGTTGCATACAATCTGGTTACAAAACGGGTAACACCGATATTTCGATCCCTTGCTTCCTTTAGTGTTACAGTCCCCTTTACAATTCCATACCGGTTACATACATCGGTAAATTCCTGCGAGGCTACGAACTTTGCTACAATATACCTTCTGGAACAGCCTGCATTTAAACAATCCTGCCAGAATGCCTTCCCGGACGGATCTGAGCCTCGATCCAAAAAGGTTATGTACATCCGCTCCAGAAACACATCATCCGGCAGTCTCAAGTCTTCAAATTCCTTACTGCATACAAAATTCACTGCAACGGATGCTGCGCTTGCTCCCCCTGTAGTAAGCCGCTCATACCAGAACAACATACCGCTCTCATCTGGGTTCCGTCCTAAGACATTCTGATATAATCTGGTAATAAATCCTTTGATTGCCGCTTCATTATATCGATTTCCCTCCGGCTTTGGCACAGCAGTAATCGGCATATTTTGATACACCGGAATCTTAAACACGAAGCTGTTATTTAAGATACCAATGCTGGCATACGCATCATATGCTGTTTTCCCCTCATTAGCCGCTCCTAAAATATTCTGCATATATTGATGGGAGAACAACCCGTTGTAAGAACCATCCACATCAAATTTTTGCAGATACAGCGTATCCTGTCCCTTTGAGATATAATTGCCGCCTAATACGCTTCCGCCTCCGGCAATACTGTTATATCGGGTCGTCCAGCCATTCTCCCGGGCAAAGGTCAATCCATTGCTATAAATTTCCGCCTCAGTCGTCCCGGAGGCATGAATATTGAAAAAATTATAAAGGCCTTCATATCCCGGATATGTACCTGAGATCAAGGGAGAAGTACCTGCAGCCCCCTGCTCCTGTCTTACTCTTGCCGCCAGCATATATGGACTGACATTAGTCTGAGCTCCTGCCCGGCAGAAGGCCTGCCCATAGGTCACTATATCATCCGGCATCATAGTATGGGACATAAAGGTTCCGCTAAGAATCGCCTCTACACCCGCCTCTGTCTGATAGGTACTGTTATAGGTCAATAATTCAAACTGGAAAATGTCCCGCTCTGATAAAAAATTCCTAGGATCGGCATAATATTCTACAGCCGCCTGTGACGCCTGTACCCAGTTATAACCACTCAGGCCGTAGTATTCACCTGTTTGCGGATTATATGCCCATGACTGTTTTCCCTTGTACGCATCGTCCATGCTTCTCGGCACCAGACTTCGCTCCGGTGACATCTCCGCTGAAATAAAGGTATTCCAATCAACATTGGTAATCTGAGGTACAAATACCCAGTTAGGATGAGCTGCGTGCAATGCCCGCAGGCTGGCTTTATAGCTTTCCGGAAACCCTGCTATAGTAGATTCAAAGTTATCATTGGCTATGCGACTTCCAGGGCCTGCGATCCGCCGAGTACTGTTATTTGTAATCTGTCGAGCATTATAGTTTGCAGTCGATGGCTCCGTCGTCGATTCTTCTGTTGTGGAGGCTTCTTCCATTGTTGACGGTTCTTCTGTTGTAGAGGTTCCCTCCGTTGTCGATTCCTCTGTTGTAGAGGTTTCCTCCGTTGTTGATGATTCTTCTGTTGCCGGTTCCGGCTGTACAGACCAATCCTGAACCGTAATCTTATCTAAGTTTTCAACATCATTGCATAAAACATATGCTTCTTCAATATATCCCTGATACTGAATACCGGATACGCTTACCTCTACCTCATACCAGTGAGTGCCATCGGCTGCTATCACCAGTGAACGAAGCATCAGCTGCTGCCCGGAATACATGGTTACAAGATTTTCCGTTCCTTCCGGTTCCTTCCGAAGTCCATATTCGGTACAATTCCACAAAATCGCTCTTACCTGCTTTGCCGCCTCGGCATCAACGGTTTCATCTTGCTGTAAAAGCTCTTCTACCGTTTCCGACTGGGCCAGTGTTCCATTCCTGCCCGGCAGTTCCCTTGCATTTATATTCGATAATCCCGTATTCCCCACAATCAAAAGTACCGTTAACCCTCCGGCCAATATCCGGCTGTGACTCTTTTTCATCTTCATTCGTCCCTTCTTTTTCGTACTTTTCGTTCATAATCGAATCATGTATGTCATTTTACAATCTTTTTCTTAAAAATGCAACTCTTGCCGCCAAATTCCAACGCTTTCCTAATACGCTTCCTGCTTCTTAAAACTATAATACGCCCGAGTTCCTTCCGCATCCAAAATCGGGAGATTCCCCGTTTTTTTCGCAAGAATTTCTTCCAACTCTATCCGTTCATCTTCTAAGTATGCATTCCAATCTATATAGATACCGGAAAAGCCTGCTTCTCGGATTGCATCGATTTGCTCAGTAATAGGAAGCCTGTTTAAAGATTGCTGCCACATATCCCCTTCCCGTCCAGCCATTCCTCCATAAGACCAACACAACGTATCCGAATGCAGATACCCAACCAGATGAGCATAATCCATCATTTGCTGAATTCCCCCATTTTCCGGATAACACATATATGGCATCTGATAAATCATAGCACCGTCCTCTTCTGCATTTTCAATATCCCGAATAAAAGCAGCATCCTCCTCAAAGACTTTCATGGAAACCGCATACCCGGCCGGATCTTTTGGTACCGTTTGATCATAAATGCCAAGACACATTACTACCAGCATTCCTCCTGCAAATAGAAGCTTCCTCCATTTTTTTTCATCACACCACTTTTCTTTTATCTTCTGTAAGACGCTGTCAATGGCGATCAAAGAAAACATGGCAATAAAGATTGAAAACCGATTCCAGCATCGAATTGAGCCTGTAAAAAAGGACAAAATCACAGCAAATCCGCCTACCGTTCCAAATAAGACTGCTGAAAGATTCAGAATGGATCCGACCTGTAGATTTGATTTCTCCGGAATCCCCTTCCGCATAAACAAGGTAAGACAAAGAAGCAAAAAGCCTGCCGCCATAAACAATCCCAATGAAGCGCAGCTGTTTTCATTCACTAACGGATACGCCGTATCATAAAGATTCCGCAGACGCATAAAGATCTCTCTCCGGTGGTTCGGAATGGGAAGAAGCAGTTGGATAATCTTCAGACCATATAGTTCCGCCCCCTCGCCTCCCTTTGCAATGCCTTCCGGTTTACCGTTTTGTACCCAGTAAATCAAATTTGGCAAAGCAGAAAGCAAAAGCGTACTTACGATCACGCCGATACTAAAGCCTCCCTGCCGGATACTTTGCATGAGAACAGCCGCATCCTTGCTCTTTTTATTTCGATTTAAAAGGCAGTAAAGAATTACCACACATAGGAAAAAGCAGGTAAAAAAGGCATAATAAATCCCTGTCAAGGCCATAATCATAAGGGTAATCAACCGTAATACATTTGATCGAGTCAGCCAACCCCGTTTTCCCTTCTGAAATAATGCCTCTCCCTTCATCAGCCGATAGAGATATAAGGTCATGATCGGCACCATAAAATACATTCCCAGATACATATGTCCAGTTCCACGCATCAGATGATAGGGTGCAAAAGCATAGAGTACCGCAGTCGGAGCCGCAATCGTTCCGGAGATTTCCAACTGTTTCAAAGCATAATACGCCGTCAGCCCTGCCAGAAAATACCCACTCAGATAAAACAAATTATAAGCCAATGCCCAATTCCCACGGGTAAACCAGACAAAAAGCTGCTCCATTTCGTTTAGAAATAATTCCATCGTAGTCGCATCATAGTTTTCCATTCCATAAGGCGCTCCCAGACGAGGATTGCCATAAATCCATCCATTTTCCCACATGGATTTCACCATTGCCATTCCGGTAAGTCCATCTCCACCTCGGAAATAATCCAATGGGTATATGTCAAGCCGGTATCCTGCAAGACCTAGGATGCGATATAAGAAAAAACCAATTGCACATAGAATAAATAGATATTCTAATATTCCCAACCAACGTATTTTCTTCTTCATAAAGCAGATCCCTTTCGCATTACAGAAAGTCTAGTACATTTTCTTACTTCCAAATCACCATATCGGAACTGAATTTCCAGGATTCCTTTTATTCCTCCCGGAATTCCTGTTACTGGTAAGGAAAAGCATTCCATACAGGGATTCATCTCCAATGTGGTACCATTGGACAACGGATTTCCCTGAACATCCAAGATTCGGTAACCGATTTCTCCCATTTGCAGCGTTCTATTGCCTTTTGCATTCTCCACACGAAATGGAATCCGGGTCACAATATTTTCACAAATTCCAACGTATTCCGGCATAAAGATTTCACAAGAAGAATCCGTGATACAAATCTGAAACATCGGCCACTCCCTGTAAATCAATTCATAGTTGTCACAATATGCCTGAAACATAGCTTTACCTAGTTCCTGCTCCTCCTGAAGACTTCGAAACCGGATTACTTTATTGATATTTTCCTGCTCAATTCCTTCATAATAGGCAGTAGAACAGCCTTCAAACACCTGTCCCTTTTCATATAAATCCCTGTAATAGTTCTCAAACAGATATTTTTGTGGAAACACCTGCGGCTCCCATGCGAGATGGTCTCCCGGCCACGCCAGCGTCATAAAAGGCAGATTTTTCAATTTCTCCGGATATACAGCGCTTAAATAATTAAAATAAACACTCCAATCGCTTAACCCCTGTCGTTCTATTCCCGGATGCTTCCTTAATGCTTCCTGAAATACCCGCCGGTCGATGATCTGAGGCATATGGGAATCGTACATCCATGTAGCGTACCCCTGTTCCTGTAAAAACTCTACTGTCCGGTACATACTTTTATCAAAAGAAGTCGGATCACTTTGATTTCCCAGCCAATCCTCCATGTGATAACAATAATATCCCTGATAAATACCATCTTTCAGAAAAACATCCTGTGAAATCATACATAAAGGCCGATAGTCATCATCTGACATAATAAATACATCGTCCAGTTTATCCTTTTCCATAGCAAGGCAACGAAGATAAAAATTCCGTCTGGTATGATCTTCTGGCAGCTCAGCGCCTGCCAAAAGCTCAGAATCTGTCAGATATTGAATCCGGAATCTTCCGTGGTACCGTTTTTCCATTTCCTCTTTCATGGAGTCCGGACAACATAAGACTAATTCCTGAATAAACGGCATAAAACGCTCCACAAACGGTAGAGATTCCAGTAAATCCTCTGCTCTTGCAGTCAGATAGACCATTTGTTTTATCTGTGAAGGGATCGAGTAGGGAAATTCCGGCAGCAGTCCCAGCAATGCTTCCCAAATCCTGTCTGCCACCGTATCCCAAGTCACCGGAATATAATTGCTAACTTTCTTTTTTACTGCTTGATATGCTTCCGGCTGTTCTATCCAATATAATAACTTATCTTTCAACTCCTTGGCACTATAGGGATCAAAATATTCGCAAAATTCTCCGCCCACTTCCCGTAGTACAGGAATATCAGAAGCCAGTACCGGGGTTCCTCTCTGAAAGGCTTCTATTATCGGAAGCCCAAAGCCTTCATTAAAGGTTGGAAATGCTACACAATATGCGTTTCTATACAGATAATCAATGGACGCATCATTCATTCCATGTAACACAAAAAACTGTTTTTTCAGCCTAGGATGTTCATCAATTCGTTTTTGGAATTCCTGCATATTCCAGCCAAGCCCGCCTGCGAATACTAAATTGAGTCCTTTATCAAACAGTTCGGCATCAAAAGCATCCAGTACCAAAGCATGGTTTTTTCTCGGTTCTATAGTTCCCACCATTAAGACATATGGTCCTGCCTCGATTGCTTTCACCGCATCGGAGGCAACCGTAGTTTCTTCCTCCTGACTGCTTTTGAAATCCGCTCCCAACCAAGAAACCACCCCCGGTATGGGTGAAAGCTTTAACTGTTCTAACAGTTCTGCAACCGCATCCAGTGTGCTTTGCGCAGAAGCAATCAGCAAATCTGCATATTGCAGATAGGCACCAATATAATTCATAAAATTAAAGGTAGTTATTTCATGACAATACTGGGGATGGGTAATCGGAATAATATCATAGACATAAACCGCCAGCAAAACACCGTTTTTCTTTAATTTGGGAAGTAATACACTCCTTCTTAATGGCAGATTCCAAACACTGTCAATATCAAAGAATATATCACCTGGCTGCAATTCCTTCCAATCTACAACCGTATCCGTGACTAAATCCTTGCCTGTCCCTTCTCCCTTATCATAATAAAGACGAAATGCTTTTTTATCCACCTGCTGATACAATCGATAAAATTCATTATAGTACAACAATACAATATCCTGCTCTTCTTTATCCAGCAAGCGAAGCACGACCTCCCGTACTACCCGCTGGATACCAGTCAGATAAGGAACACTCAATAATCTGGTTACATCAATATAGATATTCATAACATTATCCTCTTTTTAAGATTTTACGAACCATCAACCGCAGACGCATCGGAAACTTTAGATAGATCTTATATAAACCATTCAACAGCTTTTGTCCGTTCTTATCGGATGTTTGGTTTAAATCAGCCATTTCAGACACGCAAATCCTAAACAGCTCCTGTTGCCTGCTTTCGGTAATCCGATTATTTCGAAAGCAGCTTCCTTTTAAAAGGGCCTCTGTAGACGGAATGATCTCATTTAACACTCCCTGACGGAATTTGTCCGCATCCTTGTTCATTTCATACTGCCATTCCGCTATTGCGCCTTCATCTGGCAGCCGATTCAGCATACCCAGATAAACCGCTTCTAAAAACATAGGATTTTCCATCTTTTCCAACTGTTTTCCGTCACAAATTCCCGGTTCCATTTCCACGGAATAGCAAAAGGTTTCTTTGCTGCCTGCCATCGAAAGTCCATACTCCTGCAGACGATCTGCAACAATGTCGTATAGTTTTGCATATATGTTATCCATTATTATCCGTTACCTCATTCATGTGTTATAGAAAATAATTTAATCGTCCGTTATATCCCTGCATGATAAGCATTTCAAACTTCTCTCCAGAAAAGAATATGCCCTTGAATTTGGAATCTAAAATTCAAGGGCATTATACCATTTTCTTATATTATTGTAAACTCTAGTTCATTTCGATCCCACATAATCAAATTAAAAACGTCCTACTGCAATTCCATAAGAATTACAATGCTTCTCGTATTCATCTGAGCAAATAAAGCCACGGATGACGGAATATTTCTCCTGATATGACATATTTCCCAGACGCCCAATCCAAAAAGTCTTTCCCTCCGGGTCGGAAGTCCTTCCCAGATAAGTCTGATAAAGTCCTTCAACAAAATCACCACTACTGATATTCCGGTTTCGGAATTCCTGACTATTGATAAATCCTCTCGTCATATCGGAGGCTGTCTTATCTCCCACGATCAGGGATTTTGTCCAGTATTCCAACCCCTCCGGATCCGCCTCCCGATTCATCAGTCCACGATAATACTCCTTCACAAAATCCGCTATCCTCGGATAAAGCTTCACATATTGCATAGGATGACTTCCCTGCGCAATACCATATCTGACACATACCTGTTCAAATTCTCCCGAACGGCTGATCAGATCAGCTACCCGAATCCTAGAATCTCCGGTTCTTAACCGACCGATCCAGTATGCCTTTCCTTCCGGTTCCGCTGCTCTGCCAAGAAAAATTTCATATAGCTTATCTATGTATTGTTCATCGTTATAATTTCTTGATTGAAACTCTTCACTGTTCACAAAATACCTTGCCAGACCGGAGCCAGTCAAGTTATCCTGTTCAACCTTTGCCACCCACCAGGATACCTCTGACCTTGACGGTGTCCGGCCCAATGCCTGCTGGTACAGGGCAGCAACAAAATCGGACACATTCTCCCCTGAGTCTGTATATGCCTCATTGGAATTCTCCTGCATGGCATCTGTAATCGTATTTCTCTTTACCAAGCCAAAATAATCCGCAATTCCTTTCGCATCTGCGACACCCAGAACCTTTAATCTTTCGTCACTGCGAAACCAGTTGGCTGCATCGGATGGATTCGAAATAAATCCATGCTCTACAATAATACCGGAAATCCCCTGTTTGATACTGTTTCTGGTAATGGAATACCAATCGGCAACCGCTCCGTTCGGATACTGATATTCTTCTCCCGGCGAATCAGACATACGAACATATAACCCTCTGGAGCCTAACCCGACTGCATTTAATTCTTCTAAGATTTCCTCGCCAATCGCATGAGTAACCGTGCTTAAATCATCTCTGTAAACCCCATTTGCCGCTACGATTACCATACCTCCGCTTCTGGTCACAGAGCCTGCGTCTACATGGATACTTACTAAAATATCAGCGCCTACGCTGGCAGCATACCGGCATCGTGCCTCCATACAATACCCGTTGCTTCTGCTGTCTAAACAGCTCCCGTCATTTCTTGTCATGTACACTACCACATTATTGTATTTCTCTAATTCTTCCTTGCAATATTGGGCAATCTTAAGATTTAAGATTTCTTCCTGCAATCCGTTTCCGGCCGCACCAGCATGAATACTGTCATGTCCGGGATCCAACACCACTACTACTTTTCCGGAGCCTGTCCGTATCGGGAGCGCCTCTGACATAGAAATCGCCATAGGAGTCTCTCCGGAATAGATAGGTTCTTCCTCTCCTGTACAGCTGACCAGATCTGCATTCACCTGAAACGAAGCTTCCACCTGATAATCGGATAACAGAATATCTTTTCGTCCGGCTTCCGATAGGATTGCAACATATAACAGACGATATTCCCCCGCCTCCGGAAGCACTTGTCGAAAGATCAGCATATCGTCCTTTCTCTCACTACAGACCATGATTTCCTCTCTGCCATTCACCTGATAGCCCAAGCAGATTGCCTGTGGTTCTATTACAGCCGGGATACCGGCAATATTTACGGCTATGATCTGTTCCTCTGACGGTGCTATCTCTGTTTTTTCCAAATAAACATAGCCCAGAGTATATGTAGTTGCATCTAATATGGCATCCCCTGGATTTATTTCCTCTTCCGTTGTGGACAGCTGACCTTGTGTAGATCCCTCTGTCATTTCTTCCGTTGTGCTTTCCGTCGTCCCTTCTGTCGGATCTTCTTCAGTCGATTCCATACCGAATACTGAGATTCCAGAAAACCCAACAAGCATCGCACATACAATCCCTAGCGCCAGCCATCGCTTCCAACGTTTTTTCATTATCATTACCTCCATTATCATTTGCAGCTATCTTTCTATTTTTTTTGGATCACGATTACCCTTCCACGTAGATTCACCGATTCTATCAGACGATTATTCTCATAGGAATAAATGGATTTTTTCTCACGGAACCTTTTGGATGCTAGAAAATCCGTCCATCTTCTGCTTAACTTTTGAATTCGCATTTCTACGTTTTGAAGCTTTGTATTCCAAAACTGATACAATCTTTTAAATTCCTTCTGCTGTTCTTCCGATCCTTCTTTTTCCTCCTGCCACACTTTTATCTGTCGTTCCAAATCATTGCGCATACGTTTTAAGCGTTCGCTTTCCTGCTTTAGCTCCGACAAGGTGTCATCTGGATACTGATCCATTTTCCATTCCTGATTCCGCCGCTCCCAGAATGCCTCCTGAATCGTCAAAAAGAATTCCTCCTCCATCAATCTATACAGTTTACTATCGATGTGCATTTTGTAAAAATCAAACTCGATTTCACTGCTTTCCAAGTCTTCCATTTCTCTTTTTGCCTTTGTCCGTTCTGTTTCCCATCTTTCCAGATATTGTGCGAGCATATCCCAATACGACTGCCAATCCACTTCATTGCCCAGCAGCTGATTGGCACGAAAAAGTTCTTGAAACATACCTTCCTGCAGATAACTGTTTTCTGGCCCGCCATAAATGTTTTGACTTCCTTCCAGTATATGCAAACGTTCGGTTTCTTCTCCTTCTTTTTTTCTTCGTTCGATCACGGCCCAATGAGCAGAAAGCATTTTTTCTCTCGGCACAACCTCAGCACCATTTTCCAGATTTGTGATCGGTTTCCCTTTATCAGCAAAATAAGGGAATAAAACATATGTTTCTTTTTCCTTTGCCAGTTCAAAAACATTCCGCATTTCGCTTTCATTTTGAAAGGGCAGCAGTGCAACCTGGATACCATACTGTGATAAATATTTATCACAATACTCCCGCCCGGTTCTTACCAGTTCCTGTGCATCAAACATCTCGCCCAGACAGGAATATGCATTTTCCTTGGCATATGCCTCTAATGCAGAAGCCAGCTGTAATCCGTCCATATCTGTCAAGTCAGCCAATGCCATTGCCATAGCAAAGATTCCGCAATTCGGTCCTGTCTGTTCCAACGGTTGAATAACACGCTGAACAACTGGGGAGTTGACCTCTTGCCCTATATGTATTCTCGCAGGGTATTCCGCCGAATATCGCACATCATTGGATAAGCTGCGTTCTGCTCTTTTAACCTGTCCTACATCAGCCGGCTTTCCTTTTCCACGGTTCTCTTCTTCGGTCATTTTATATCTGTTTTCCGTATATTCCGCAACCATACCCATCACCAACACATTCCCTGTTTCTTCATTGTTTTTTCTCAATCAAAATGATCCGGTTTCGTAAATTTACCCGTTCTTTGACATTAAAACCATCCCCATATTCTAATATATCCGGATGTCTGTTCTGGATACGGGGGGAATTAAAAAATCTGGCACGATTTGTGATTGTTTTTTCAAGCAGTTCCTCGATCCGATTCTTTTCATCCGTCAATTCTTGGTGGTATTTTATAATCTTATTCCGCCATTCGAATTGTTCCATTCGTTGTGCTTCCTTTTGTACAATCTTTCTGTCCAATTCTTCCTTTTGCTTTTCTATCTTCTTTTGCAAACGATCAACCTTTATCTTATATTCCTGGCAATCCTGCCTGATCAGTTCCAGTTCCCGCTTACATTCATCATAATAATGTTTGGATTCCGTCATTTGCTGAATGTATGCCTCATATATAGGGCCGGAATCCTCCAACTGTTCCAGATAGGCTTCGTAGTACGGGCTTTCCAGCATATGATTATGCATTTCCCCGCATAGCAGCAACCGCTCCTTTTCTTTAAATTCCCATTCTCTTTTTTCAAACTCTTCCAGATATTTTTTCCATTCCCGTTCATTCCATTCGATACCCAGTTTTTTTAATTCTATCTCTTTATCCGGGGCTTCCATATCCAATAAGCGTTTTTCCGCCTTTTCTCCTTGTTTTTCTATTTTTTCAATCACCTTTCCCGCATGCTTTAACTGCTCTTTCATTCTAAGAATTGCAAGACTTTGACGATTCCAAAAATTTCCCCATACGATTTCATTATTCAAGCTCATATTCGCCGCAAATAATTTATCCATTCTTTCTGCATTTAAATAACTGTTTTCCGGTCCGTCGAATACTTTTAGATGTCCTTCCAGCATATGAAGGCGGCTTTCCACTTCGCCTTCTTTTACTCTTCGTTCAATAACTGCCCAATGAGCAGAATCCATCTGATCCTTTGGAACCACCCCATATCCGGTAAACGGAATCGCATGTTCTGAAAAATAGGGAAACAATACATATTTTTCTTTTTCCTTTGCAAGATTGAAAATTTCCTCCATTCCGGTTCGGGTCTCAAAATTCAGCATTTGAAAATGGATACCGGCTTCCGGAAAATATCGTTCACAATATTCCTGTCCTGTCTTTAAAAGATTCTCTGCGTTAAACATTTCTCCGATAGACGTATATCCTTTTTCCCTTCCCAACTCCTCCATCTGGGCAGCAATCATTTCTCCCTTTTCGCCGGTCAGGTCTTCCAGAACCATTGCCACTGCAAATAAACCGCAGTTTGAACCGTTTTGAAGGATTGGTCTTAATACTCTCTGAACCACTGGGATTTCTCCCATTTGCTCCCGTTTAACAGCGTCTGCTTTTACAACGTATCGAACGTTTCCCGCCTTACTCCTTCGCTTTTTCTGTACGCCGGTATTTGCTACGGCTGCTTTTTGTTTATTATTATGATCCGATTCCTTATTTCCTTGAATCATATTTTCATACATAATATTTCCTCCCGTTGCATCAAACCTCATAGGAAACTGCATGAATTTTAAGTTATCTATACTTCTACTTTTGTAAAAATATCTTATCATGGACAAAAACCTTATGTCAACTATTGAAACTATCCATTTTCTTTGTCACATCATAGTCTAAGATGACGGTTTCTATGCTCCTCTTTTGATCAAAACAGCCCTTCCCCGCAGATTAACCTTTTCGAATAAATTGACAATATCAAGATAACGGGTGGGGTGAATATTCCCTCCTAATGTCCAAAGATAATTCCAATACCGCCTTGAACATGCAAATTCAGCTTTGCTTCCTGCATCTAGCGAAAAATACACATTCCAATTCATCGCTTCTCCTAAAAGCATATTGGAATCAAATAATTGTTGAAGTCTGTTATCCAAATCCAAGTAACTATTATCCGGCCCGTTAAAAATTTTACCACATCCCTCTAAGATATGCAGCCTGCCATTTTCTCCATTCCCCTCCTGTATATTTTCTATCACAGACCAATGAGCTCTATACATATCCCCTGCTGTCGCTTGTCCAGCATATAAGGGATTAACCGGACTAAAATCCATGTTTGCATAATATGGAAACAACACATAGGCTTTACCTTCTTCAGCCTCATTGAATATAGTCTGCATCTCTTCCATAGAATCAAATGTTTTTATCTCTGCCCGGATACCAGTTCCTGCCTCACCGATTTCATTACAAAAATCATTAATCGCCTCTGCTAACAAATTGGCGTCAAACGCTTCACCGATGGCAGAATATCCCTTTTCCTTCATATCCATTTCCAGTTTCCCGGCAATCATTTCTCCCTGCGTTTTATAATTGCCGCCCAGCAGATCTGCCAACGCCATTGCCGCTGCAAACATCCCGCAATTTGCTCCGGTTTGACGAATCAGCATCAGTTTTTTCTGCAATACAGATGGTTCCTGATCCGGAGCAGACTTCTTTTCCCTTAACTGATACCGAACATCACTGGTTTTTCGCTGATATACCATATCGTCGTTTACAAGTGACTGCCAATCTATTGATGGATACATCTTATTCTTCTTCTGACTGAGTGATTCTTGCTTATTCAATTCCCGTTTTACAGTTTTTTCAAACATTTCAGTATCCCTATGATTCTACCTTTACCGGTACAAACAATCCTACCGGATTATCTCCCTCATAACGCAGTCTCGGCAAAAATAACGCTACTGCGCAAGAAGGTTCCGCACCCTGATTATAGACGACAGGGATAGCCCTTCCGCCCTGTACATAGATGTAGACCTTTATCTGTATTCCATAAAGTTCAGCAAATTTCCGGATATGATCCAATGTGACCGGTTCCGTATCATCCAAGTCAACGCCGTCCTTCTGTCGAAAATCCTCCCGAAGCTGCTCCGGTGATAAGCCCGGTGCTACTACCGCCCTTACACAGGCAAAGAAATTATTGTTTCCGCCTACCGTTTCTCCCAGTACCGGGTTAGCAGTTATCAACTGGAATTTCTGTCCCATATTACCTCTTTGAGGAATCTCCATAATCGTTTCAAACTCACTTGGATAAACCGTTACGATTTCTTCCTCCGCTTCACTTTCCTTTTGGATAAAATCCGGTAACACCTTCAGCGGAATCATAATCTGTATTTTAAAAACCACTTGCCTGATATAATTCCAAAGTGCCTCACTATCTGTCTTAAATTGATCAATACGTGCACCCAGTTTTACATGGGCAAATGCCAGTTCCGCTGCTGTACGAGCGGCTATCCCTTCCAATATGTGAGGGCCATAAAGAAAATTACTTCCTAATTCCCGTTCCTTAAAATGTACCGATGTATCACCCGTATTAAAAAAGGTCATTTTTTTTAAGGAATTCTGAAAATTCATCAAACTACTGTACATAATATCAAAATCCATTTCATCCCCATCTGGAATTTCTGTCGTCGTATAAGGAGGTTGCAAATCATCGTATGGATCATTTGTAATCACATCACGTTTTATTATTTCTTCCTTGTCATTTTTTGTAAAAGCATATGGATGCGAGTTGTATGTCGTATCAGCCAGATCATTCATGATTGCCCATGCATCATTTAAAATAGAATCACTACCGCCCAATGCCTTTGTATATCGGTTTTTACCAAAACGAGAATTTCGTAAAGGAGCATTTGCCTTTTCCAGAAAACAAAAAACAAAACCGGTATTTCCAATTCCAACCTTATCAAATTCCTGTGTTTTATCTGCTCCAAAGGTTTCACTATTGATATTTAACAAATTACGGGGAGTACCCCTTAGCATTCCAGATTCCCGTAACTGGTCATTGGATTCCAGAGTAGTCAGATACGTTGCATGGCTATAATGTGCCAGCATTCCTTCTGATTTTATTACAGTTTTTACCTGTTCCTTTATCGTATAAAAGGTTTTTAAAAGATAATCCCTATCTGTCGCTTCCGCCAAGGATTCTCCAAACAAATCATCCAAAAAATGCAGATGTTTCTCGGAAAGAGCTTTTATTTTCCCTTTTACACTCATCCCGGCCAAATCAGGCTGAAAGCTCTCGATGATCTTCCAGTAATATCCATTTTCCATGGCATCATATGGAGCATGGGAACGTATTACCTCTGTCGTATAAAAAGGAAAGACCATATAGTTTTTTATGATCTTTATTTCACGATCGATGATTTTTTTAGTTTCCTCCCTTAAGGATATATTCTGTCCCTGAAATTGGGCGGCAAAATCTCTGGCTTCCGTCAGCAGGTTAATTGCAAACATTGTATTTTTTACTGAAAGCGCATCGTATTTTACAATCAAGCGATATACACATCCGGCATTCTCATCATACACAATCTGTTTCCATAAAGACGGACGTTTTAACGGGAGCAGCATATTCTGATTTAAGACGATATGCATTTCTGTATGAATCAATTTCATCGCCTGTGCATATTTAAATTCCGAGTGTCTGGAAAGCCTTTCATTTATTTGTTTTAAAATCTGCATCTGATCTGACTTTGTCAAATCCGTATTCTCCAGATCATCATATTGCTCTGCATAAGCCAAAATCTCCTGATCCGTAATCTGTAATTGTTGCAGCTCCTGCTGCAGGCTTCTTATACTTTTCGCCTGGCGAATATTGGGAAGTCCTTTTTCCTGCCTTGCAGATGTATAACGAGCCTCCCTTTTATCCTCTACCTTTTTTTGCTTACAGTCAAACGTCTGCTTTTGATTCTGTTCCTGTACGGAACTTTCTTTTTCCTTCTTATATGAAAACATACCCTTTCACTGCTTTCTTCATCGTTAAATCATTTTCGTTTATAAAATAACCCATTCTTATTTTATTCTTTAACAATTAACATTTTCTTAACAGTTCTGAAGGCAATATTCTATTGTTTTTTCAATTAAGCAGCCATTATTTGTTAATCCTTTGTTAAGTCCCCTATAGTATATTAAAAATGCCTATTCTTTATATAAAAAGGAGCCAGTCATGCACGAATTTATTAAAAAAACTGATTTCGATTTTCAACTGCTACCGCAATCTTCCACCTCCAAGAATCGGATGTATTTGAACCAAAACATGCAGCCTGTCTCTTCCCGTTGTCAGCCTGTACAGAAACAAAAAGATGTTCGCTATGATATTTCAGCCATTTCAAACAATACACCAAATATCGTACAATTCCTGATGAATTTCCCTCAGCTTTTAAATGATCTTTGCACAAATGCGATACCGCTGCTTCCTGTTGACCGGCAAAGCTCTATAACCCAGAAAATTTATGATCTTAAACAATCCCCCGACAGTGAGGCGAAAAAACTGTTATGCCTTACAAATATTATAAACGAGTATTCCTCCGATACAAATGATTTTCCATCTACAGCTTATGAATGTATCTTAAAATACTATGGGATTCAAGTAAATCCATACGACTCTATCGTGTCCAGACAGTCAATGGAAATCCACTATAGTAATAATGATGGCTTTAATATTCCTCCTGAAGATATTACCGAAGAATATCTTCATCAACTTTTTATTCGAGATAAGAAAAATATCATTGATGATCTGAATTCCTTATACCAAACTCCCACTGGAAACCAGCTGCTTCAGCTGATTGCAGAAGGTACTGCAAAAGGAAAGACAACTTCCATTTATGTTGGATTCAATATAGCGGGAGTTTCAACTGATTTTATCCACCCGCATAATACTAGATTTCAAGATACAAACGGTCAAATCCCCGGTTCGGGGAGTTCTAGTCTAGTCTGTCTGACCTCCCATGAACAACAACCGTTTTTACTTCATGCTTATAATGAAGCGGGGATAGAAACGATCGAAGAACCCTTAATTGTCCTTGCCCATGAATTAATTCATGTTCTGCATGCCCAAAAAGGCGTTCGGCCAAGCGAAAATACGGCTCTCTGGTTCTCCCCTCCCTCTTCTGAACATGTTGGAAGCATTGATTTAGATTCTTGGCTTGATTTTACGCTAAATGCCTCTGACTTTTCTACTATCCTCAGCCAGTATAAAGATATTTTTTTCAATGCTACTCCGGATGATATTCCGACCACCGGTATTTTATATAATCAGATCCGTTATCCAGAGCCTTTAAACCAACTGCGTCACATTCATGAAAACGCAATCCGCAGGGAACTGAATATGAAGCTTCGAGAAAAGTATTAAACAGAACGACTGAGATTACAAAAGGGTTCTCTTTTTCAAGATTCGCCATACCAAAAGAATAGCAATGCATAATCCGATGCCCCAGCGAATCCACATATG